>NZ_CP026606.1:1371934-1714918 GCF_002945325.1 Methanococcus maripaludis | reverse complement strand
CCAGAAAATTTTATCGGACATGTTAGACTATCCCTAAAAGTCAACGGACAGTTTAAGGAAAGCCATCTTTTTTTAAACAATAAAAAAATCATTGGCGGATATTCTGACTACGAAGGAGAATTTTTCGGAAATGATGCTGTTGTAAACGCTATGAAAATGGCAGAACTTGGCGCAATTGTTGACATATTTTCATATACAGATTCCATGTTATCCATGATGCAAAATTCAAATAAAAAGCTCTTTTTAACAAATGAAACTGTTAAAAAAAGTCCGGTTGAAAAGAAAAAAGCAATTGCTCCAAATAATGGAAGAATATCCGTTCCAGAAGGCAAACCCATAAAATTGGGCGTTTCTAACGATTTTGAAAAATACCTTGGAAAATACACCCTTTTAGAACTCTTCAAAAAAATTGATGGAACTTACCATAGAGGATATGTTGCATACAATGGAAATTTACCAGTTACTGCTGTTTATCAGGCTGAAAATAAATTATTTTTCGGAAATGATGCTTTTAAAATGTTTAACGATATAATTAATGAAGATAATGATTTTGCAATTGATGTTTACGAATATAACAATTCAAAATTGAATTATTTTATCGAAGAATACCCTGAATCAGTAATTTCCATTAAACCATCAGAACCTGTAAAAATTGAGATGCCAAAAACAGAACTTCCAAAATATGTTCAAGAGGTAAAAGATATTAATGAATACCTTGAAAAAGACGATTCTGAAACTGAAAACCCCCAACAGGTCGAAGAAGATATTTCAAGAGAAGAGCTGATGAAAAAATTAGGTATACGAACACCTACTGAAGATATGATTGAAAATCTGTTAGATGACGTGTTTGAACCTTCAAAAACTGAAATGGGTGCAATAGAAAACGAACTCTTAGAAAAAATAAATGATTATTTCAACGAAAATAGCGCTATTTTAGAGTTTGAAACTGAACTTTCGATAGAATATTCTGATAACGACGAATTTATTGCCACGTGTTGTGTTAACACGACGTCAGATGAAAATTCTGAGGTTATTAAAAAAGACATTGAAGATCTATTTGATTCATATATAATCGAAATGACTTCAGATGTTACTGTCAATAATAAAAAAACAGGGAATAAAACAGAAACTAAAACAGAGCATAAATCAACACATAATAAATATGATATAGATCTTCAAGAAGAGCTTAATAAAATAAAAGCTAAAAATTCAAATAAAGAAAAAACAGGCGTTGAAGGACTAAAAGAAAAAATTGAACATGGAATATATGAATATTTAGAAAATGTACATGATATTTCTGAATTTGAAGTCCATATGTCCATAACCGAAGATAACGGATATAAATGCAAGTGTTCAATTATCGTTGTCCCTAAAAAAATGCTTGGATTTATAAAAAGCAGCTTAAATACTGATAAAATTGAAAGAGACATTTCCGACATATTAGGTATGAATAATGTCGAAATTGAATTTTTAAATATTACTGTTGAAAAATTCACAACCTCATACAGCAGATATAAATAAAAATGGTTAAATATCCCAGAAAATATAATGGTACCCATAGTTTAACAGAGGGCTTTTATGAATAACATCTACCTGTTCGCAATATCTCTTGGAATAGGTTTTATATGTTCTTTCTCCATTTTGAGAATAATTATACAGAAAAAGAAGAAAGATAAGGCTAAAAAGCGCGAAGAATTAAAAGATGAAGTAATAAAAGGGCTTCAAAAATTAAAATAAACAATATAATATTTAAAAGGGGTCTAAAAAATGGAAAATTTGGGTTTATTTACAATTTCACTTGGTGCAGGTTTTTTTGGTTCATACTACACACTATTTAAACTAAAAAAAGATAAAAAGAATGTACAAAATGAAGAAAAAGAATTACTTGAACTCGAAGTAATTGAAGGACTTCAAAAATTAAAAAGTCAGGCGGTCTCAAAAAATCCTGAAAAAGCGTCCGACACTTACGACCTTTTAGAAATTGCCCTTTCACATGACCTTTTAGATATTACTGTTGTTAATGAAGAAGGTTTGACAATCATTTCCACATTAAAAGACCCGGATGAAGTTGCTGGACAGTACAGTGGTGTTTTCCAGACCCTAAACAAAATCATGGGAAATGTCGAAAAAACGAGTATAAAATCTGGTGAAGAATACATATATATATCAACAATTGAAAAGAACGAAATGCCGTTTTATATTATTGCAAATTCCAATATCGAAATGGATCCGATTGACGAAAGAGAACTTCAAAATGAAGTTATAGAAATTCTCGGACAGTACATTTAAAAGAATTAAGGCAAATGATGATGTTATCCCCGGCTGACCTTGTGATGAGCCAATTTTATGATCTGCTGATGCCTTTCTTTTTATTTTAAAAGTATTTCGATAAAATTTTTCCATTTTTTTATTCGTCTTTTTCTTATTCATCTTCTTCAAAAATAAATAATTCATCTATTTTCACATTCAACGCCTTTGAAATTGCGTGAGCAAGTTTTAATGACGGATTATATTTTCCCTTTTCAAGAAAACCTATTGTTTCACGCCTAACTCCAACAATTTTTCCGAGATCCTCTTGCGTCATGTCGTACTTTGCCCGATATTCTTTTATCCTCGTTTTCATTCAATATCGCCCAATCTTTTCAAAATATTTTAAATTAAGTCTATTTTTAAATTTACTGTCCATTTTAATCCCTTAAATTTCAGATTTTTCAAGGTAATAATTTGAAATTGTTTTTACAATCATTCCCCCAAATAATGCCAGAACTAAAAACCAGTCAACGTAAAAGCTTTGATTCAAAGCACTCGTAATCGATTGATACATTATTCCGGCAACTAAAAATAAAACCATCGCCCATGCCGCATTTCTTTCAGATACTGCTTCTATTTTATATTCTCGCTCATCTTTATCAAGATTTACCATGATGTGCCCTACATCAAGCAATAAAAATAAAACCCAAGCTACAGTAACGTAAGTTCTTGTTGTTTCGTCCCAATAAGGTAGCGATTGAAATATTATGTAAGGTAGAACCATTACTGCAATATAGAGCCAACCCTGCCATGTTTTTGGGTGAAGTCCCCAACCGCCGTACTTTCTTCTCTCAAACCATTCGGGTTTTCCAAACATGTAATATCACCATAAATACTGTTAATTATTTCAAACATTATGTTACTTATTTCTAACTCAATGTTAGATATTGTTAACATTAAAATATATAAAACTTGCTGAAAACGATATTAAAACTAAAATAATATAAAAATAAAAAAATTTAAAAAAGAAAAGTTACATTCCAAGTTTTTCTGGAAGCTCTTCTTTTGTAATTTCAACGTAAGAGTCCTTTGTCATGCACGTTGGGCATGGACTTGGAGCTTTTTCACCCCAGTGAAAATCTTGACATACTTTGCATTCACTGAATTTTTTTACAATCGTATATCCTTTGATTTCATTTTGGGAATCTTTTGATCCGCAGGTTGGACAGGGATTTGGCCCATTTTTACCCTGATGAATGTCCCCACAAACTTTGCATTCAAAAAATTTTTTATCCATAATTTCTACCCCCTTATCTTAGTGAATATACCCCATAAGAATGGAGTGCTACAGAAATTAAAAATAACGCCCAATAGTAGCAGTGATATTTAAAAATTATTTTATAAATTTTTAGATTTTTAAAGGAATGCGGTAAAAAAGTTCCGCATCTACAAGAAAGAATAATCAGGACAATAAATAAAAAATTGGTAAATCCCGTATAGTAAACCAGTTTAAACGAAGCTTCTGGAGTCATTCTACCACTTCAACCGTTCCTTCCATATAAGGATGGGGTATACAGTAGTAATTATACGTCCCTACTTCATTGAATGTATATTCCCAAGATATTCCTTCTGAAAGAAGTCCTGAATCAAATATTCCGTCATTTGATGTTACAGTATGCCTTACACTATCTTTTTGTACCCATGTAACTTTTGTTCCAACTTTCACAGTCACAACTGCAGGCTTATACGAAAAATCCTCTATCAATACTACCGCTGTTGTTTCGTTTTGAAACGTAACTGTAGAATCCCCCAATGGCTTTTCTGATTGGCATCCTGCAAAAATTACCATAAAAATTACGGATAATAATACGGGATAAGTGTACACGACAATCCCCCCACAAACCCATATTAAACATTATTTTTAAAACAGTATAATTAATTTTTGATACTCTGGGAAAGATATTATTTAAATCGGAGGTAGGAGGTATTTTCTGCATATTTTTAATAAATTTACGTTTAAAACCAGTATTTTATACAAATATAGATTATATTTTTTTATTTTTCGATCAATAATGTTATAAATTGGTTATTAAACTATTAAAGTGTTATAATCGTTTTTTAATTAATTTTAAATATTATAAAACGGATAAATCTAATTGTAACCATGGGGGTGAATTAAAAATGACTAAAATTGGTTATAAACCATTAATAGCCTTGGCTCTCGCAGTATTTGTGAGTATGTCAATTGCATGTGCTGCAGCAGGTGGGGAAAAGGGAACAAATACTAATTACATAAATTCATTACCTTATGCAATAAATGATTCTGGGAAATATCTATTGAATATATCCCAATCGGGAATCATAGGCACTGCGATAACAATAAACGCAGATGATGTAATACTGGATGGAAATGGAAACTACCTCGAAGGGGATGATATCTATTGGGGCTGGATGGGTGACTCAGGAGTATACGTGTACGACTGTTCCAAGGTAACCATTAAAGATATGCAGATATCCAAATTTGGTTCCGGGATATGGATTAACAACGCTACTGAATGTAAAATTCTTAAAAATAATGCTTCAGACAATATGGATGGTATTATGGCATGGTACTCAGATAATAACAATATCGAAGACAATTTCGTATGCAATAATACCTGGGGCATATCTGTAGATTTATCAACAGGAAACAAAGTTGTCAACAACATTGTAAACTACAATTATCAAGCTGGATTGGACATTCAAGGCTCCAACTGCAACAGATTCATTACAAATGAAGTTTCATACAATACCAATTTTGGAATATGGGGAATTATGGGTTCTACAAATAATAGTATAATTGCAAACACCGCATTGAATAATAGTTTGTATGATATATCTCTTGATTCTGAAAACATCTTAAAAGGAAATAAATACGTCAGCATGGAATAATATATTGAATATTTCCTTTTTTTAATTTTTAAACAAAAATAAACTTTTTTAAACTTTAAAATTGTAATTTTATCGTATTATACCACATTGAAAATTTTTAAAAAAATTAGTGGTGAATTAAAATTTAAAATTCTAGATTGGAAGCATTAATATAAACGGCGTTATAAATGGGATTAAAAGCGTCAAAATAAAGCCATGTACAAATGAAAGAATCATTATGTCTTTTCCACCAAATTTAACGATTATTGGAAGTGTTGAATCCATGCTGGTCCCACCACCAAGCGTAATTGCCATATCTTTTGGAAACTTTTTTATCACAAAAGAATAGCCGATAATTGTTAAAACTTCTCTTGCAAGATTTACCAAAAATCCCATTACCCCATAAATTGCAGAATATTTTGCTAAAATTGGCCCACAAAGACTGTACCAGCCCATTCCTGACGCAATTGCAAGTGCATATTTTATAGGAATGTTTAAAACAATTGATGCAATTATTCCGCCGATTAATGAACCGATGATTGTAAATAATGGAAGTAAAAGACCAAATTTTCCAACTTTTTTAACTCCCCTAAGACCGCTACTTTTTCCAAGATCAATTCCAATTAATAAAATCTGGATGTAAAGCATTATTTCATACATATTTCCAAAGTCAATTCCCATACTTCGTCCAACAATAAATCCCAAAATTAGGAAAATTAACACCAAAACTGTAAAATTCATCTGAACCTACCCCCTAAAAATACTGCCACAAGGAGGCTTGTAACCATTACAATGACTGAAAATTCCATTGAAACTACAAACGTTGAAAATGCATTTAAATCGACTTTTCCAGCTTCCACACCCATAAAAAATATCAAAAGAAGAAGTGCTAAATTTGTTGGTTTTGATAAATCGACTTTTTCAAGACTGCTTTTAAATAAATATCCGATAATTAAACCCACTATCAAAATATAGATTATATTCATAAAAACCCCTTATGATTTAAAGTTGAAGCTTTACATCTGTTCAATTTATATTATATATCTTTCTAGATTCCCAAATATATCTAAATCTTTCAAACTTTACTAAATCCATAAAATAAGTTTAAATTCATTGAATACATAAGTATTATTTGTAAAAAAAGCCCAAATATGGATAAATTTGAAAAAATGTAATTTAAAAATTTCAAAGGGATTTTATGGAACTTTTCAGGTCAAAAACATGCGCTCTTTGTAAGGGTAGGAAACATCTTTGCGGAAGGCCAAGGTGCCCAATACTTGAAAAATTTAGGGTTGCAAAATCAGTTGAATCAAAAATAAATAAAAAAGAAATTTTTGGAGCGTCCCCCCCATCCGTTTTTGTTGGAGAATTTGAATACCCAAACGTCAGGATTGGACCAATGGTTCCACCTGTGGAAGGGGATACTTCTTTTATGGATGATCCCAGTCGATGGGACAATATTACAATTCCTGAAATTATGGAATACCGTTCAATGCTTGTTATGGGCGAAACTAATGCAAATGTTTCAGTGAATAAAAATTCAAAGTTATTAAACAACATTCAGGAACTTGCAATGGCGAATAAACCTGTTGATAGTGAAATTGAACTTAAAAAAGCCCCAAAACTTGAATTAATAACTGGTGGATTTACGCCCCCTGTCGGCCCACGAGAAAGCATGTTAAAATTCAGACTTGCAGAAAACCCGAAAATCCCCCGAAAATCCGATTATATCGTAGGTGATGATTTAAAGGCGAATGAGGGGATGATTTCACTTTACGATTCGGGATTTGATGAGTACTACATAATAAAACTTCTTTCAACAGGGCTCCTTGGAATAAATAAAAAACTCGTTCCAACAAAATGGAGCATAACTGCGGCACAGGATTTGCTTGGAAAGCACGTAAAGAAAAAAATATTGGAAAATAACCAGATTAATGACTACGAAGTGTACTTTAAAAATTTCCTCGGGAATAGATATGCAGTTCTTTTGGTTCCAGATCTGTATGCCTTTGAAATGCTTGAAGTTTGGCTTAAAGGTTCCCTTTTCAGCGGTGAAAACTACCAGATTTTAGGGGACTTTGAAGATATTACGGGAATGAAAGGATATGCCAATAAAATAACAGGTGCATTTTATGCAGGCCGACTAAGTGTTTTGGAATACCTTAAAAAACGAAAAAAACAGGCGAAAATACTAGTATTTCGAGAAATTACTCCGGAATATTATGCCCCAGTTGGAGTATGGCAGATTCGAACTGGCGTAAGGCTTGCAATGGAAAACAGGCTTGGCAAATTTAATGATTTAAAATCTGCACTTGAAGAGATAAAAAAATACCTCGATGTTCCAATGAAAGACTATGAAACAGAAAGTAAGATTTTAAAGAGCAATCAAAGGCAGGCCACCCTTGATAAGTTCTTTTAATTTTTAATTTCGCAATTAATTTGTAGTTATTTTCTTTTTCCGTATCCTTTATCGATTCCTTCACTTAATTCTTTTGCAAGTTCTTCTAATTTAACAAGTGCTTCTTCTGAATCCCCATAATTTTTAATAATATCTACAAATGCACTTCCAACAATTACTCCATCAGCACCCTGTTCAATTAAACTTTCTGCATGACTTCCTTTTGAAATTCCAAATCCAACGCAGATTTTTCCTTTGCAAGTTGTTCTTGCTCGTTTAATAAAATCAAATGTCATCTGTTCGAAGGTATCCCTTGCACCTGTGATTCCAAAAGTTGAAATAAGGTACAAAAATTCAGTGCTTGCTTCATCAGATATTTTTAAACGTTCTTCTGGAGTGTTTGGTGCTGCAAGAAATACCGTTCCCATTTCGTGTTTTTTACAGATTTCTCGATATTCTGTTGCTTCTTGAAGTGGCAAATCAACAATAATAAGTCCATTTGCACCTGCTTCTTTTGCTTGAATTACAAAGTTTTCAATTCCTCTTTTAAATACAGGATTGTAGTATGTCATCAAAATTACAGGAGTACTTGATTCTTTTCTAAATTCTTTCAATATATCAAATGATTTAGAAATTTTAAATTTATTAGATAGAGACCTTACATCTGCTGCCTGAATTGTTGGCCCATCTGCAACAGGGTCGCTAAACGGGATTCCTAGTTCAATTACTCCCGAATATTTATCGAGTGTTTTCATAAATTTCAATGTTGCATCTGGATTTGGATCTCCAGAAACTAAAAAACTGACTAACACTGGTTTATTCATTTACATCCCTCTTTTTTGCATGATGTCAATTACGGTGTTTAAATCCTTGTCGCCCCTTCCTGAAAGGTTTATGACCATTATTTCATCTTTATCCATGTTTCCGGCATTTTCAATTGCGTAAGCTACCGCGTGTGATGATTCCAAAGCTGGAATTATTCCCTCACTTCTTGTAAGTTCCATGAATGCGCTTAATGCCTGATCATCAGTTGCTGATGCATATTCTGCTCTTCCAGAATCGTGTAAATATGCGTGTTCTGGGCCAATTCCAGGATAGTCCAATCCTGCTGATATACTGTATGCTTCTTCAATTTGGCCATCTTCATCCTGTAAGAAGTATGAAAGCATTCCGTGAAGAACTCCTTTCTTTCCTTTTGAAATGGAGGCTCCGTGAAGGCTTGTGTTGAGTCCTTTTCCCGCAGCTTCAATTCCAACCATTCTAACGTCTTTATCTTGAATAAATGCATGGAATAAACCAAGTGCGTTACTTCCACCACCAATACATGCAACCAAGTGATCTGGAAGTCTTCCTTCCTGTTCCATTATTTGTTTTTTAACTTCTTTTCCAATTACAGACTGGAAATCTCTAACAATCGTTGGGAAAGGGTGTGGCCCCATAACAGTTCCCATTAAATAATGCGTGTTTTCAAATGTTGCAGTCCAGTTCCTCATTGCTTCGTTTACCGCATCTTTTAAAACTTTTGAACCTGTATCAACAGGAGTTACTTTTGCACCGAGAAGTTTCATTCTAAATACGTTTGGTTGCTGCCTTTCGGTATCAAGTCTTCCCATGAAAATTTCAGTTTCAAGTCCAAACAATGCTCCAGCCATTGAAGTTCCAACACCGTGCTGTCCTGCACCGGTTTCTGCGATTATTCTTGTTTTACCCATTCTTTTAGCAAGCAGCGCTTGACCGATAGTATTATTAGTTTTGTGAGCCCCTCCGTGAAGTAAATCTTCCCTTTTTAAGTAAATTTTTGCACCGCCAAGCTTTTTGGTCAAATTTTCAGCATAGTAAAGCGGCGTTTCACGTCCTGCATAATTTTTCAAATAGTAGGAAAGCTCATTTTGAAAGTCTTCATCATCTTTCAATTCAAAATATGCTTCTTTAAGCTCGTCGATTGCAGGCATCAAAACTTCAGGGATAAACTGCCCGCCGTATTCTCCAAAGTATCCTTCACATTTCATAATTTTCACCTAATTTTACATTTTCACAAAATTTTTTTATCAATTCTTCGTCCTTTGAATTATTATTCTCAACTCCGCTTGAAACGTCAACTCCAAACGGTTTTACAGATTTTACAATTTTTAATACGTTATCAGGATCAAGACCCCCTGCAAGAACAATGTCAAACTTTTTTGCAATCATTTGACTTATTCTGTGGTCATGAATCTGCCCACATCCTTTTCCAGTATCCAATAAAATTCTATCAACTTCATAAGTTTCAATTTCTGAAATAATTTTTTCAGCATCAATTTCAGGTGATTCGCTTGTTTCAGGAATTTTAAACGATTTCATAATAAAGCATCCGTACTCATTTTTAATGAAATCTATTGCTTTTTGGTCGATATCCGAATGCATCTGTAAATAGTTCGTACCTGTCAATTCAATAATATTTTCCCATACTGAAATATCGAATGTTGTTGAAACTGCAAATACAGGAATATTCGATAAATTTACAAGATTTTTTGCTGTTTCAAAACCAATTCTTCTTTTTGAAGCACATTCTAAAATTACTCCGGTAGCGCTGCCGTAATTTTCAACTATTCTTAGTTCTTCTGGAGTTTTTATTCCGCAAATTTTTATGAACATGATTTTTCACTTAAATTTCCTTTTTAAAAGATTTATATGTTTTAGCGAATTTCACAAAATTTTCAATAATTTTTAGCCCTTCTTTTTCTTCAAATTCTGTTAATACACTTTCAGGGTGAAATTGAACTCCTTCGATTGGCATATCATTATGCCTTATTCCCATGACTGTTCCGTCATCAGTCGTTGCAGTAACTGTAAAATTTTCAGGAACTTTTAAAACTGATAAAGAATGGTATCTTCCAGCAGTAAATGGATTTTTCACATTTTTAAAGATTCCTTTTGAATCGTGGGTTACAGAACTTGATTTTCCGTGAACCGGAGGAATTCTTCCAACTTTTCCGCCAAATATGTGTGCAATTGTTTGGTGTCCAAGACATACTCCAAGAACGGGTACATCCATAGTTTTTATAATTTCAGGACAGTTTTCAACATCTCTTTTGTTTTCTGGAGCTCCGGGACCTGGTGAAATAATTATTCCATCAGGATTCAATTTTTTTAACTCATCAATTGAAATCGTGTTTGGAACAACTTTTACAGAATCATAAATCGATGCATAGTCTGCCAAATTCCATACAAACGAATCTTTGTTATCTATTATCACTATCATTTTGAACACCCAGTGCTTTCATCATTGCGGCCATTTTCCGCTCTGTTTCGTAGTATTCATTTTCAGGTACTGAGTCAGCAACAACCCCTCCGCCTGCTCGTACTCTGCAAACGCTGTCAATTTCTGCCATTCTAATTCCAATTGCAAGGTCCGCATTGCCGCTGTTTGAGAAATAACCTACAGCTCCGCCGTAAATTTTTCTTCTTGATTTTTCAACTTCATCAATAATTTCCATTGCTCTGAATTTTGGAGCTCCGGTTAGAGTTCCTGCCGGGAATGCAGCTTCTATTGCATCAAATATTGTCGAATTGTCTTTTAATGTTCCAAGCACCTCACTTTCGATGTGCTGAACATGGCTGTACCTTACAACATCGAAAAACCTTTCAAGCACAATACTTCCAGATTTTGAAACTTTTCTGACATCGTTTCTTGCAAGGTCAACAAGCATCATGTGTTCTGCTCGCTCTTTTTCGTCCTTTAAGAGTGCTTCTGCCAATTTTTGAGTTTCGCTTTCAGTTTTTCCAATTGCAGTAGTCCCTGCAATAGGGTTTACTTTTAAGATATTATTCTGAACCGAAGCCATTGTTTCAGGTGATGCTCCAACAACGTCCTTATCAAATTCGAGCAAAAACATGTACGGACTTGGATTTACTTTTCTAAGATTCCTATACAATTGAAATGCAGAAAATTCATTTTTCAAGCGATATTCTCTTGAAGGAACGACCTGAAAAGCATCGCCTGCATAAATATATTCTTTAGTTTTTTCAACCATTTTTACATAGTCGTCTAAGTCCGCATCGCAACCCAAAACTTCAATTCCGCCGTCTTCCTCTTCGATTTTGAAATTTTTTGCTTTTTCAACAGTTAATTCAGCATTTCTTAATTCTTCTGGGTTGTTATTTTCAGAATGGTAGTAAAAATTCCTTGTTTCATGATCGTAAACATACATGTGGTCATAGTATCCAAATACCGAAGGTTCCTCGATTTTTCCACCAATGTAGTTATGGATACAGTCATATGCAATATATCCAACGTATCCGCCGGTGAATCTGTCGCCTTTTTGAGTAACTTTGAAATTTTCTTTTAAAGCTTTGAAAGGGTTGCTTTCTTTTGAAATCGTTTCGTTGTCCATTTTGGTTTTATTACCAATTCTGAGCATATATTCGGGATTTGAAGAAATATAGGTGTACCTTGCATTAATCTGCCCTTTAGCTCTTGATTCAAGCATTACTGGATATTTTCCTTCATCCCTTAAAACACCATAAAGTTTTAGAGGATTTACATAATCCAATTTATACATTTCTTATCTCCTCAAGTTTTTTAAGGACTTTTCCAGATTCGATCGCTTCTTTTGCAATTTCAACACCATCTAAGAAGTCTGACGCTATTTCTGAAGTATAAAGTGCAGCTGCAGCATTCATCAATATAAAATTCCTGTCTTCATTGATTTTTCCCGAAAATACATCAATTAATCTTTTTGCACTTTCATCAGGACTTTCACAAGGAATTATTTTTGAGTAGTTCAATCCAAAGTCTTTTGGAGTTACTTCGTAAGTGTCAAATTTTCCGTCATATTCAGTTATCTTTGAAGTGCCATTTGGAGTTAACTCATCAAGTCCATTACCATATACCACAAGCGCTTTTTTAATGCCCCCAACTTTTGATAACGCAATTGCAACATTATCACATAATTCTGAAGAGTTTACTCCGAGTATCTGGTATTTTGGGTTTGCAGGGTTTGCAAGAGGTCCCAAAATATTAAATATTGTTTTTACTTTCAGTTCGTTTCTAACAGGCATTATTTTTTTAAGTGCAGGATGGTATTTTTGAGCAAACAAAAATGCGAAATTTGTTTTATCCATTGATTTTTTTGCATCTTCAGGAGTTTCTGGAATTTTACAGCCAAGTGCTTCGTAAACATTTGCCGAACCACTGTTTGAAGTAATTGAAACGTTTCCGTGTTTTGCAACTTTTGTAAAACATGAAAGAATTATTGAAACTGCTGTGCTCACGTTTATTGTTTTTGAACCGTCCCCGCCAGTTCCGCAAGTGTCAGTAACTTCCCCAAGGTCAATTTTAACTGCATTATCCCTCATTGCTTTTGCAAATCCTGCAATTTCATCAGCAGTTAGGCCTTTTGTCTGTAATGCCACCAAATAAGCTGCTATTCTCATTTCACTTTCATTTAAAAGCATGTTAAATAATTCATATGATTCTTCAAATGATAAATTCTCACGTTCAATTAGTTTGTTTAACATTATTTTCCCTCAACAAAACTTTTTACGAACTCGTTTTGGTTTTCGGCTGTCATGAATGATGTTCCAATCAATGCAGCATCTGCATATTTTAATGCAGTTTTTAAATCGGTTAAATTAGCAATTCCACTTTCACTGACAAGAATTCTGTCTTTTGGAATTAAATCTGCAAGATTTTCAGTTAGTGAAACAGTTCCATCATCAAGTTCCAATTTTGAAATATCCCTGTTGTTTATTCCAATCATTGTTGTGTTCGTAGATTTAGCAATTTCAATTTCTTCTGTGTTATGAACTTCAACAAGCGTATCAAGCCCGCATTCGAGTGCAAAATCTACAAATTCAGCTGTTTTTTCTTTCAATAATCTTGCAATTATCAAAACGGTACTTGCCCCGGCACTTGCTGTTTTTTCAATTTCGTCTTTTGTTGTTAGAAAATCTTTTCTTAAAACTGGAAGTTCGGTGTTTTCGCAGATCTTTTTAAACATGTCAAAGTTTCCGTTGAAATGCTGTTTATCAGTAATATATGAAATTCCAACTGCTCCAGCTTCTTCATATATTCTTAAAATATCCATTTCAGATCTTCCTTTCAACAAATCGCCATATTTTGGAGAATGAACTTTAATTTCCGCGATTATTGGGTTTTTGTCAAAATTTTTTATGGCATTTGCCTGTTTTTTAAAATTTATGGTCATAACTGCCCTCTAAAATTTAAATCTTGAATAAATTGATGAACCGTGTAGTCGATACTTAGAATTTTTATATTAATCCGTATTGTTAGATATATTAATATTAACTATACTGATATCTCTAAATTCTTGATAACAACTGCAAAAATACTAATTAACCGGACTATAGCGTCCACTAACAAATTACACAGTGATTACTGCCACCACTGGAATAAAACAACACATTCAAATGAACTTAATTTACATAATGATTCTACTTTTGTTTCCGACTGTTCCGACCTATACGTCATTTTACCACCGTTCTAAAGTTTACATAGTATAATATGTTTTAGAAAGATTATAATATATATATCTTCCCATTAACCAATGTTGCAGAAGGCTTTCCTTTAACGGTTTTTCCTTCAAAAGGCGTGAATTTAGCCTTTGATTTAAAATCTTTGGCAGATATTTTGTATTCTTTGTCCATATCAACAACAGTCATATTCGCGTTATTTCCAACTTTGATCTTATTATTTATTTTAAAAATTTCTGAAGGATTTCTTGATAAAACTCTGTATGCATCAAAAATTGAAATTTTTTCTTCGTTTACCAAATTCATAATCAATGGCACTAGTGTTTCGATTCCAGGAATTCCTGAAGGGCAGTTTTCGACCAAATTTAGTTTTTCATCGATTAAATGGGGCGCGTGGTCCGTTGCAACGATATCCACCGTTCCATCGATAATTCCATTTAATAGTGCTAGATTATCTGCTTCTTCCCTTAATGGAGGGTTAAATTTTCCACATCCTTTCAAATCTTCGGCCATTTTTGAATTTAAAAATAAATGGTGAGGGGACACTTCAACAGTAACTTTTACATTTTTAAAAGTTTTTTTGGCATTTTTTATTAAATCAAGCGCTTCTTTAACTGAAATATGGCAGAAATGAACGTGAGGCTTATTTTTACTTTCTTTATCAATTTTTTGTAAAACATTTAAAACTTCCCTAACTGCTTCAATCTCACTTTCTCGACTTCTGATTTTACAGTGGTTTTCGAAACTATTTAGTTCGTATTTTTTGGAATTTTCGGAAATTATACTTTTATGTTCTGCGTGAATTGCAAAAATCTTGTTTTGATCAAGAATTTCCCTTAATTTTGAGTAATCACTAATAAAAAGGTCGCCGACTGATTTTACCATAAAAATTTTATAAAATATCGCTTCTTCGACATTTTCTAAATAGTTATTTTCCGTAACTCCGTAAGCAAAATACAAATTTATCTTGCTTTGTTCATTTCCTTCTTTCATTTTTTTGTAAAATATGTCTTTTGTAGTTACAGGAGGCGTGTTATTTGGCATATCTATTGCATAAACAATTCCACCAGCAATTGCAGCTTCACTTCCGGAAACAAAATCTTCTTTTTCGGGATTTCCCCAACGAAAGTGAACGTGTGAATCAATTATTCCTGGAAAAACATAATTTCCTTTTAAATCAATTATTTCACCAGAATAATCAATATTTTTTTCAATTTTTTGAATTATTCCATCTTCGATTAAGATATCAGATTCAGTTATTTTATTCTCAGACACGATTTTTCCATTTTTTAAAAGTACCATTTTTTCCCACAACACACGAATTTTACTCTTTCAAATTTTTTATGAGATTTTCCATATCATCTGGCAGTTTTGATGAAAATTCCATTTTTTCTTTTGTAATTGGATGAATAAATCTTAAAATATACGAATGAAGAGCTTGTCTCTCAATTAAATTAGAAATTTCACCATAAAGAGTATCTCCAATTATATAATTTCCAGTACTTGATAAATGCACCCTTATCTGGTGAGTTCTGCCGGTAAGTAATTTTATTTCAAGAATTGATGCATTTTTGAGTTCTTCGATTACTTTGTATTTAGTTTTAGAAATTTTTCCAACATTAGATAATTCTCTTTTTATACCGTCGTCATTTAAATCGATTGAATCTTCAATAATTCCTTCTTTTAAATCCAGATGCCCATTTACTACCGCAATATATATCTTTTCCAAAATTCCTTCATCCATCTGTTTTGCAAGACGTTGATGAGAATATGGATCTTTTGCAATGATTAAAAGTCCAGTAGTGTCCATATCAAGACGGTTTACAAATCTTATTTTGTAGTTCTGATTATTTATTTTCTGGTGATTTGAAACTGCATTTGCAAGTGTTTTCGATAGCACATTTTTAGTAGGGTGAACAACCATATTTTTTGGTTTATCGACAATCAATAAATCGTCATCTTCGTAAATTATATTTAGGGCTAAGTTTTCGGGATCAATTGTATTGATTCCACAATCAATTTCAACATAAACGGTTTCATTTTCTTTTAATTTTGATTTTAAGGAGATATTTTTAGAATTTACAAAAATTTTATTTTCTTTGTCAAATTTTTTTATCATTTTATTTGAAAGTTCAAAATTGTCCTTTAAAACATCGATTAACTTGTTTCCAACAATTTTTGAATCAACTGTTAGTTTTAAAATCTTTTTTTGACTTTCCATTTGAAATCACTTGTTGTTTAAAGTTAGTTTATCTTTTTAAATTACTTATAAATTCATATTAAAAAAATCGTGAATTTTAAAAATAAATTAAAATCTAAAAAAGTTAAATTATTTGTGGGTAAAATAGCAGGTATATCCATTATCTTCTTTTTCGTCAATTCTTACAAATCCAAATCTTTCAAACTGGACAAAATCATCTTCTTTTACAACTGAAAAGTCTTTTTCTGCAAATCCTTCTATTTTTTCAGCATTTTCATCGATAACCGTTACAGGAATGCTGTTTTTTACAGGAATCCAGTGAATGATACTTGCTTTATTAGTTTTCGCAACTTTAAAGTCATCGCTGTCGTATTTTGCATAGATAATATCATTTTCAACCCGTTCAACAACAATATTGAATAATTCCATTAGTCGATACATTTTTCCAGCTTCAAGATCGTCTGAAACGTATATTTCGCCGTCGAATAACAGTTCCCTGTTTCCAAGTTCGCTTCTATCAGGGTGCATTCTAAGATCAATTTTCCTATTTTCTGCACCAGAAATTACTAATTTTTTCGGACTTTCTACAAAGAAGAATCTTCTCGCATCTTTATCGATTATATCTTTGTTTGCAGCGTAAAGGTTTTCCCAGGCAAATCTAACGTCTGCTTGTTTTATTCCAATTTCAACCATTAATTTGTAGAGTGCTTCTGGCCTTATTCCTCTTTTTCTGAGAGCCCTCAATGTTCCAAGCCTTGCATCGTCCCAGCCGGAGTATTCTCCGCTTAAAATTCCTGCATGCATTTTTGAAGTACTTAAAACAGGCCCTTCTATTTTTAAAATTCCGTAGTGAACATATTCTGGAATATCCCATCCAAGGTAGTTATAAATATATTCTTGTTTTTCTGTGTTTACTATGTGGTCTTTTCCCCTTAAAACGTGTGTCATACCAAGCAAATGGTCATCAACAGTTACTGAAAGATTCATTAAAGGATATACGTGATATTTTGTTCCATTTTTTGGGTGAGGGGTTCTTTCAATTCTAAATATTGGAAAATCCCTAATTGATGGGTTTTTGTGTGCAATATCTGTTTTCAATCTTACTGCAACATTATCAAGTTCTCCAGCGAGCATTTTTTCCCATAATGCAATATTTTCTTCTGGAGTAGTATCCCTACATTTACAAGGAATTCCCTGTTCTCTTAAAGTTCTAAATTCATCTGCATCGCAATCGCAAACGTAAGCGTGTCCCATTTCAATTAATTTTCTACCGTATTCGTAGTAAATTTCAAGCCTTTCTGATTGTACAATTACTTCATCGACTTTTACTCCAAGCCATTTTAAATCTTCCTGAATCATTTCGTAAGCTTCTGGAAGAACTCTTTTAGCATCGGTGTCTTCAAGTCTTAAAACAAGTTTTCCATTGTATTTTTTTGAGAAAAAGTCGTTTAATACGGATGCTCTTGCGTGTCCGATATGAAGGGGTCCTGAAGGATTTGGTGCAAATCTCATTACAACATTTCCTTTAACGTTTTTCAGTTCAATTTCCTTTTTTTTTCTTTCTGTTTTTTGTCCAAACCCTTCTGGAGCAAGTTCGTTTAATTTTGCCTGCTGTTCTTCAAGGGACATTGTTTCAATTTCTTTTAAAACTTCCGAAATAACCTGGTTTACTTCTTTAACTTTACTTCTTAAATCAGGGTTTTCTCCAAGTATTTTTCCCATTGCAGCTTTTGGATTTGGTTTTCCTTTGAATTTAATCGAATTTTCAAGTAGATATGCCATTACAGTATCTTTCATAATTATCACTGTTTCTAAAATCCTTTTCAAAAATTGTTCTCTTAAATGTAATGCGGTATCGCTTAAAAAGCTTATCGATTTTAAAAATTAAAATAACTCTAGAATAATATCTTTAAAAAATAAAAAAGTAAGGAACAGATTTTTTCAGAAGATCTATTCAAATATAATTCCCACAGGACAGTGGTCTGAACCCATTATTTCAGGCATTATAAATGCATTTTTTAAATTATCCCTTAAACTTTTCGAAATACAAAAATAATCAATTCTCCAGCCTATGTTTTTTGCCCTTGCATTAAATCGGTAGCTCCACCAAGAATAATTATCAGTTTCTTTGTTAAATTCCCTGAAAGTATCTAAAAATCCAGAATTTACAATATTGTCAAACCCACTTCTTTCTTCAGGAGTGAATCCTGCATTTTTTACATTAGTTTTCGGATTTTTTAAATCGATTTCTTTGTGTGCAACATTTAAGTCCCCACAAAATACCACTGGTTTTTTAGTTTCAAGGGTTTTTATGTAATTTAAAAAGTCTTCATCCCATTTTTGCCGATATTCAAGCCTTGTAAGGCCCCTTTGAGAATTTGGAGTGTAAACATTCACTAAATAGTATTCGTCAAATTCAAGAGTAATTACCCTTCCTTCATTGTTGTGCTCACTGTTTTCCATCCCCAATATAACGTTATTTGGTTTTATTTTTGTAAAAATTGCAGTTCCAGAATAACCTTTTCGTTCTGCGTAATTCCAGTACTGAAAATAACCGTCAAGTCCAAGCTGGACCTGTCCACTTTGCACTTTTGTCTCTTGTATGCACATGATGTCAGGACTTTCACGTTCTAAAAAATCCATGAAGCCATTTTTCAAACATGCACGAATCCCATTTACATTCCACGATAACATTTTCATAAAATATTGTTATGCTGAAAAACCTATAAAATACCATAATGTCTTTAAAATTACAAAGAAAAAAACTCGCAAAACTCGCAACTGAATTAGTAACATTTTAATTAAATTCTATTTTTTTATAATTTTATAAAACTTTATTTCAATCGATTCGGAACATTTGAAATTATTTCGAGCGGATAATTTAAATATTGGTCTTTGGATATACTTTGACAATTTGAATTTTATATTAGCATAGAGTTTAAAAACGAGAATAACATATTATATGGAAAAGTATCCTAAGGTGGAATTTTGAAAAGAGAGGATATAAAAAAGGTAATGATTTTGGGTTCTGGCCCCATTGTTATCGGACAGGCAGCAGAGTTTGATTTTTCTGGCTCGCAAGCTTGTAAATCTTTAAAAGAAGAGGGAATTTATACAATTTTAGTAAATTCAAACCCTGCAACCATTCAAACCGATACAAATATTGCAGATAAGGTTTACTTGGAACCATTAAATCCAAAAATATTGGAAAAAATCATTGAAAAAGAACAGCCTGATGCAATTCTCCCAACAATGGGCGGTCAGACTGGTTTAAATCTTGCAATGGAACTTTCAAAACGCGGAATCTTGGAAAAACACGGTGTTGAACTTTTGGGTTCAACTGAAAGCGTAATTGAAACTTCAGAAGATAGAGATTTATTCAATAAAGCAATGGAAGAAATTAACCAACCTATTGCAAAATCTGCAGCTGTCCATAGTGTTGAGGAAGCAATTGAAGCTACTAAGGAACTTGGATATCCTGCAATTGTAAGGCCTGCATTCACCCTTGGAGGAACAGGTGGTGGAATTGCAAATAACGAAGACGAATTAATTGAAATTACAAAAAAAGGATTAAAATACTCGATGATCAAACAAGTTTTAATTGATCAGAGTCTTTTAGGCTGGAAAGAATACGAATACGAAGTAATGAGGGATAAAAACGATACCTGCATTGTTGTATGTAACATGGAAAACATCGATCCAATGGGAATACACACTGGAGAAAGTATCGTAACTGCGCCTTCACAGACCTTAAGCGATGAATTCCACCAAAAATTAAGAGATGCATCATTGCAAATTATCAGACACTTGAAAATTGAAGGTGGCTGTAACGTTCAGTTTGCAGTAAACCCTGAAATGACTGATTACGTTGTAATCGAAGTAAATCCGAGAGTTTCAAGAAGTTCTGCACTTGCAAGTAAAGCAACAGGATACCCGATTGCAAAAATCGCTGCAAAAATTGCAATTGGAAGAACACTCGATGAAATACAAAATGACGTTACAAAAGAAACACCAGCAAGCTTTGAGCCTACAATAGACTACGTTGTAGTAAAAATTCCAAGATGGCCGTTTGATAAATTTAGAACTGTTGACAAAAAACTTGGAACTTCCATGAAATCCACGGGAGAAATCATGGCAATTGGAAGAAACCTTGAAGAAGCTCTTCAAAAAGCAGTTAGAAGTTTGGATATCGGAAGATTTGGAATAATTGCTGATGGAAAAGACAAAGAATACTCGAATTCTGAAATTGTTGATATTTTAGAACATGCTACAGATGAAAGACTCTTTGTAATTGCTTACGCACTCGATAAAGGATGGAGTGTTGACGGAATTTGTGAAAGAACTGGAATAAATCCATTTTTCATTGAAAAAATCAAAAAAATTATCGACTGTAAAAAAGAACTTGAAGTAATTTCAAGACTTCCAGTAGATGACGAAAAATTAAAAGAAATCCTTTTAAAAGCAAAATCATTAGGATTTTCAGACGTTCAAATCTCAAAAATATTTTCAAAAACTGAAAATGAGATAAGGGATCTTAGAAAAAGACTCGAAGTAATTCCAGTTTACAAGATGGTGGACACTTGTGCAGCAGAATTTGAAGCTAAAACACCATACTACTACTCAGCATACGAAAGGTACTTCGATAAAGAACAGAACGAAAGCGTATCCTCGGACAGAAAAAAAGTAATAATTTTAGGTTCTGGACCAATTAGAATCGGACAAGGTGTTGAATTTGATTACTCAACAGTTCACGCAATTTTTGCACTGAAAGAACTTGGAATCGAAGCAATAATTGTAAACAACAACCCTGAAACCGTAAGTACTGACTACGATACTTCGGACAAATTATACTTTGAGCCATTAGTTTACGAAGAAATAATGAATATAATTGAAAATGAAAATAAAAACGGACAGTTACTTGGAGTTATCGTTCAATTCGGTGGACAGACCGCAATTAACCTTGCAATGAAACTCTACAATTCAGGAGTAAACATTTTAGGAACTTCCCCCCAATCAATCGACCTTGCAGAAGATAGAGATCAGTTCATACACGTGCTTGAAAAATTGAAAATACCTCAGGCAGATGGTGCAACTGCATTTAGTGAAGAGCAAGCTCTTAAGGTTGTTGAAAGAATCGGATACCCTGCACTTGTTAGACCCTCATACGTGTTGGGAGGTCGTGCAATGCAGATTGTCTATAACACGGAAGATTTAAAAGATTACATGAGAGAAGCTGTTAAAGTTTCATCAGATCACCCGATTTTAATTGATAAATTCTTAGAAGAAGCTGTTGAAGTCGATGTCGATGCAGTGTGCGATGGAGAAAGCGTATTTATTGGCGCGATTATGGAACACATTGAAGAAGCTGGAATCCACAGTGGGGACAGTGCTTGTGTAATTCCCCCTCAAACTCTTTCAAAAGAAGTAATTGAAAAAATTGCGGAACATACAACAAAACTTGCACTGGAACTTGGCGTAATTGGATTATTAAACATCCAGTATGCCGTAAAAGACGGCGTTGTATATATTATCGAAGCAAACCCTAGAGCTTCAAGAACAATTCCTTATGTAAGTAAATCAGTTGGAGTACCTCTTGCAAAAATTGCAACAAATGCAATAATGGGCAAAAAATTAAAAGAAATGAGGTATTTTGGACTTGCTAAATCAAAATATGTAAGCGTTAAAGAAGCAGTATTTCCATTCTTAAAACTTCCAGGAGTAGACCCTGTATTAAGCCCAGAAATGAAGTCAACAGGTGAAGCAATCGGAATTGATCAGGACTTTGGAAAAGCATTTTACAAATCCCAGCTTTCTGCAAACATGGAACTTCCAACTTCCGGAACTGTCTTTATAAGCGTAAGGAACAGGGATAAAGACAACATTACAAAAATTGCTAAAAAATACCACAATTTAGGCTTTGAAATCGTTGCTACAAGAGGAACTGCAAGAGAGCTTCGGTTATTTGACATTCCTGTAAGAGAAGTTAGAAAAATCTCAGAAAGCATGCAGAACAGCGTTCTTGATTTAATGCAGAAAGGAGAAGTCGACTTAATTATAAACACTTCTTCAGGAGACAAAGCTAAAACTGACGGATACTTCATCAGACGAGCTGCAGTTGAATTAAACATTCCATGCATGACTACATTACAAGGAGCATACGCTGCAATTAAAGCTATCGAAGCAATTAAATCTGGAGAACTTGGAGTTTATTCATTAAATGAACTTGAAAATTAATTAAACCCCGATTATTTTATTTTAAATTTTTTATTAAATTATTTTCTTATTTTGAGGAGATATTATGTCTATGGCTGATTATTTAAAAAATATCCGTGAAAAACATCTTAAAAAACGAAAAGAAAGAAATCCTGATTATCCGATTGCAGTTTGGATTCAAGACGATGTTTTTCGCGATAAAACGTTTGGACAAAGCTTTACAATAATTTTAAGAACAAAGGGCTGTAAATGGGCATACGATAGCGGAGGGTGCACGATGTGCAGCTACCTAATGGACGCATCCCCTGCCGAAATTACTTCTGAAAACTTGAAAAACCAGTTCGATTCTGCAGTTGAAAAATATAAAGATCAGCTCAATAAAAATATGTCAATAAAACTATTTACGTCAGGTAGTTTTTTGGATACTTTTGAAATCCCTCTTGAAACGAGAGAATATATCTTTAAAAGAATCGAAGAAATGGGTGCAAAGGAAGTTGCAATTGAATCAAGAGCTGAATTTGTAACTCCTGAAAACATGGAATCGATAAAAAATATTCTTTCATGCAACATTGAAATCGGTGTTGGAATCGAAAGTTTAAATGAAAAAATAAGAAATGTTGCAATTCACAAAGGTGTTCCTACAAAAACAATTGAAAATGCGTTTTCCGTCGCAAAAGAATACGATGTAGGAATAAAAGCATATATTTTGATAAAACCCCCATTTATTTCCGAAAAAGAGGCAATTATTGATGCAATAGACACTGCAAACAAATGCATCGAAATGGGCTGCAGCAGAATTTCTTTCTGTCCTGCATCAATTCACAAAGGAACTTTAATTGAAACTCTCTGGAAAAAAAATCAGTACAGACCACCATTTTTATGGAGTATTTTAGAAATTTTAAAAGAAGTAAAGTCTAAAAACCCTGATGCTCTCGTAATGTGTGATACTGCAGGAGTTTCTTCAAAAAGGGGAGCACATAACAATATTGACTGCACCTGCAACGATAAAATAAAAGATATATTCAATGATTTTACAGTTACTCAAAAAATTGAAAAACTTGATATCGAATGCGACTGTAAAAAAGAGTGGATTGAGTACATGGAATACGAACAGAAAAATATTGTACCGCTTGGCGATGAAAAATTAATTTAATTTATTTTTTTTAAATATTCTTTTGTGTTATTTTCCCATTTTTGATTTACTGTTTTATATAAGGTTTAAATAATTTAAATGCCATATGATTCTAAAGATAAAATAAGAGGTCTTATTATGATACCAAAAGGAACCGTTAAAAGAATTATGAAAGAAAATACTGATATGAATGTATCAGCTGAATCTGTCGTAGCATTAGTTGAAATTTTACAGGAAATGGTTGTAACCACTACAAAAATCGCTGAAGAAAATGCTGCAAAAGACAAAAGAAAAACACTAAAAGCAAGAGACATCGAACAGTGTGATGCTGAAAGATTAAGGAAAAAAGTGATCGAAGTTTCAGAAAGAACTGAAAAAGTCAACATGCTTACAAACGAAATTTTAAATGTTATTGCAAATGAACTTGAAAGATATTAATTATTAATGGTTCTTTTGTTAAAACAACGGAATTTATGATTAACATACAAATTTTAACTTAAATATTTAATTCCATGAATATCAATATACTCTTCTTAACCCGCCAAAACGGAGAATTATCACTGCTTTTTCAAAATCATATCGGAAACCATATAAAATCTCAAAATCATAAAATATACCATGGACTCGAAAAGGGGTGAAAGTCTTGAAAGAGCAAGTAATTGACATAGCCACAAAAGACGTTGTTACAGTAAGTCCTGATACGCCAATATCAAAAGCTGTCGGAACTATGGAAAACAAAAAATTCCATAATTTGATAGTTGAGAAAGATGATGACATATATCTAGTAACAATGCATGATTTGCTACTTGGAAACTCTGTGCATCAACAGGTTGAAGATCTGATGTTTAGACCATTTTGTGTAAAAATGAATACGCAGGTGATTGATGCCGCTTTTGAAATGATTAACAGCGGTCAGAGAGTAGCTCCAGTTATCGACGAAAATGACAAACTAATTGGAATTATTACTGATTACGATGTCATGAAGTGCGCAGCAGAGTCAGAGCTTTTGAAAGACGTTAAAATCGATAAAATAATGACGAAAAGCCCCGTCACAATTGATATCGATGAAAGTATCGGTAAGGCAAGAAGTTTAATGATGAAATATAACATCGGAAGACTAATTGTACTCGATATGGATGGAAAGCCTATTGGAATGGTTACAGAAGACGATATCGTTAAAAAAGTCTTCAAACCAAAAACCAAAATGACAGTTGGAGAACTTACTGGCAATAAAGTGCCTAGAATGGCCCAGCCCGTATCAATGATAATAAATAAACCACTTATTACTGCAAATATAGGCGATTCAGTTGCGGAAGTAGCAGAAATACTCGAACAACAAGATATTAGAGGAATTCCAATATTTAAAAACGATACATTAAGAGGTATCGTTACAAGACTTGATATTTTAAAATACTTAAGGGATTTAAGAGCTGAATCAATGGTTGAAGTTGAAATTCAAGGTGATTTTGACGAAGACCAGAGAGAACTTGCAGAAAGGATATTATTTAATGAAATTAAGAAAATTGCCATTTATTCGAAAAAAATCCACTGGATTAAATTAGCTGTTAAAAAAGAAAGGGATAAAGGTGGAGTGCCAAACTACAGTGTAAAAACGTACGTAAAAACTCCAAGAAAACTTTACGTTGCAGAAGGAAAACCAAAACTTTCATCAACCAAAAGAATAGACTGGGACGGCGAAGAAATGGAATTAGTTGCCGAAAAACAGAGATGGGACTTTATTGAAGTATTAAAAGATGCGCTTGATTCTGTAAAAAAACAGATGAACATTGATAAAGAAAAAAGACAGTCCAAATCATTAAATGTTGGTAAAAAAGAAATAATGGCTGAAGAATTTTCAGAAACTATTGAAACTCCCGAAAATGAGGAGTAATTCTTTTTTTATTTATTTTTTAGAAAAATTAAGAGTTTTTAAAAGTTTATTTCATCTTCAACAAATGTTTTGTGAAGCGTTTTTAAACATGATTCAAGTTTGTCATCGTTGATTACAAACGAGATGTTTGTTTCGGATGAACCTTGTGCAATCATTTTTATGTTTGCACCGCTTTCTGAAACTGCATCAAACAATTTTCCTGCAATTCCTTTTGCGCCTTTCATTCCAGAACCAACAACTGAAACGACACATACCTCCTTATCAAAAGTTATATCTTTTATAAGGTGGCACTCTCCAAACTCATCTCTTAATTCCCTAACACATTTTTTAGCTTCAAGTTCCCCATCATAAATTACAATCGAAATGTTTGTTTCAGATGAACCTTGTGTAATTAATATTACATTTGCATTTGATTTTCCAAGCACGTTGAAGATTCTTGCAGCAGTTCCGCTGACTCCAACCATTCCGCCACCAAATATGTTAATTAAAATTACATCTTTAATGGTAGTGATTGCTTTTATAATTCCGTTGCTTGTTTCTGAAGAATCGGTGATTAAGGTACCTTTGTTTTCTGGTTCAAACGTATTTTTGATTCTAAGCGGTATTTTTTTCTCCATTACTGGTTCCATTGTTCTTGGGTGAAGAACTTTCGCACCAAAGTATGCTAGTTCCATTGCTTCAATATAGGACATTTTTGGAATCTGTTTTACATTTTCGACCATTCTTGGATCGGCCGATAAAACACCGCTAACATCAGTCCATATTTCAACCATATCTGCAGTTAATCCAAGACCAACCAAAGCTGCTGAATAGTCACTTCCCCCCCTTCCAAGAGTTGTGATGTGGCCGTCTTCAGTTCCTGCAACAAAACCAGTAACTACGGGGATAAATCCATCTTTTAATAAAGGTTTGATTTTTTCAGAAACTTCAAGTCTTAAAACTTTTGCACATGTGAAGTTATCATCTGTAATAATTCCTGCATCTCTTCCTGCAAGGTAGAGGGAGTGTTTTCCCATATCTCTTATTGCACCGCTTAAAATTGGAGCGGAAAGTCTTTCACCAAATGAAAGAATAAAATCTTTTGATTTTGGAGTCAACTCTCCAAGGTATGAAACTCCGACAAGCACTTTCTCTAACTCGTTTATCGAACTTTCTATCGTTTTTGAAACTTCTACCCTTATTTCATGGTTTTCAATTGCCTGTTCTATTGCAATTTCGTGTTTTCGCCTTAAATCTTCAATAAAGTTGTTTATTTTTGCAATATCTCGTACATCGAGTGCCTGAGCAGAGATTTCTACAAGCGAATTTGTAACTTGTGTCATTGCGGAGGTTACAACTACAACATCGTTATCTTCATTTGTCTTATTTACAACGATTTTCGCAACATTCCTTATCCTATCGCCATTACCGACCGAGGTTCCACCAAATTTCATCACTGTAACCAAACAACACCACCTTTTAAATAATAAATTATAATATATTGATTCATGTTCCATACTTCAAATATTATGGTTTATCAATTAATCAGTGAAATATTATTTAAACTTATCATTCAATTGGCTAAATACTAAAACTAATGGTGCGAGAGGATAAAATGGTTAACATATTCGATACTACATTGAGGGATGGAGAACAAACTCCGGGGGTCTCACTATCTCCAAGTGAAAAACTCGAACTGGCAATAAAACTTGATGAACTTGGTGTAAATATTATCGAGGCAGGAAGTGCAATAACCTCAAAAGGGGAACGAGAAGCCATGAAACTGGTTACAGGGCAGAATTTAAATGCTGAAATATCTTCATTTGTAAGGGCCCTTCCAGTAGATATTGATGCTGCACTTTCCTGTGATGTTGACAGCGTCCATTTAGTCGTTCCAACTTCAGACATCCACATGACCTACAAATTAAGGAAAAGTCGTGAAGAAAATTTAAAAGATGCAATGCACGCTGTAGAGTATGCTAAAGATCATGGTTTAATCGTCGAACTTTCAGCAGAAGATGCAACAAGAAGCGACGTTGAATTTTTAAAAGAACTATTCTTAAAAGGAGAAGAACTAAAAGCTGATAGAATCTGTGTTTGTGATACTGTCGGTATTTTAACGCCCTTAAAAGCAATAGATCTTATAAAAACAATG
The DNA here is from genome assembly GCF_002945325.1 of Methanococcus maripaludis. Classification (NCBI taxonomy): domain Archaea; kingdom Methanobacteriati; phylum Methanobacteriota; class Methanococci; order Methanococcales; family Methanococcaceae; genus Methanococcus; species Methanococcus maripaludis. The sequence goes on along the minus strand of NZ_CP026606.1, from coordinate 1,687,316 downwards.
AAAAATACAATAAAAATTCCAGTTTCAATCCACTGTCACAACGATTTTGGAATGGCTACCGCAAATACAATTTCTGCAATAAGTGCGGGTGCAGACCAGTGCCACGTTACAATTAATGGTATCGGCGAAAGGGCAGGAAATGCGTCACTTGAAGAAGTAGTTATGAGTTTAAAATCACTGTACGATATAGAAACTGGAATTGATACTGAAAAACTCCATAAAATTTCAAGAATTGTTTCAAAATATATGAAAATTCCAGTTCCCGCAAATAAGGCGCTTGTTGGTGACAACGCCTTTGCCCATGAAGCAGGAATTCACGTTGACGGCCTTATGAAAAGTACGGAAACTTATGAGCCAATTCATCCTGAAACAGTTGGAAACAGGAGAAAAATTATACTTGGAAAACACAGCGGAAAAGCTGCTTTAAAATATAAACTTGAAATAATGAACATTGGATTGAGTCATGAAGAATTTGAAGAAACATATTCAAAAATTAAGGCTTTTGGGGATCTTGGAAAATACATTAGCGATGTAGATTTAAAAACCATCATAAATCAGGTTCGAGGAGTTGAACTTGAAAGAAAAGTAATTCTCGATGAAATTACGGTTGTATCAGGAAACAAAGTATCGCCTCTTGCATCAATAAACTTAAAATTTGCAAACGACTGCAATATCAAAGACAATGTCCGTGAAGCAGCATACGGTCTTGGTCCAGTTGATGCGGCAATTAATGCAGTTAAAAAAGCACTCACCGGAGTTGCAGATATTGAACTTGAAGATTACAGTGTTCGTGCAATGACTGGAGGAACTGATGCTTTAATTGAAGTAGTAGTTCACTTGAGAAAAGGAAACGAAGTTGTAGAAGTCAAAAAAGCACACGGAGACGTTGTAATGGCGTCTGTTGAAGCCATGATGGATGGAATCAATTTGCTGATTTAAACTGTTGATTTAAACCATACCCTTACTTTTTTTAAACTTTTAAAACATATATCTAAACGTGATAATCATGTTTAAAAAATCTTTATTTATCCTTTTAATATGTATTATTTTAAATATTGTTTCAGTTTCAGCAGTGCCATACCTTGATGCAAGCGCTTCAACTCCTGAAATCGAAAGGGGAAGCACTGAAAGAATTTATCTTGAAATTGAGGAAGTTGGTGGAGTATCCAGTGCATATAATATAACGGCAGTTCCTGAAATTTACGAAGATAACGTAAAAATAACTCCAAAAAATATCGAAATTCCAGTTATTAACGATGGAACAGTGATTAAAGTATCTTTTAAAATAAATGCTTCAAAAAATGCAGAACTCGGTGAAAAATCCGGAAAAATTTTTATTCAGTATTACGATTATGATTCAGAAAATGAGGTATACGTAGGTCCAAAAACCATTCAAAAAAAATTTAACTACAAAATAAGTGAAGGTCGCGGAATTTATTCTATAAACTCAAACCCTAAAAATATGCCAATATATGTGGATGGAAATTATGTGGGAAACACGCCCTTAAACGTATCAATTAAAGAAGGAAACCACTTTCTAAGGCTTTCTTCTGAAATTTTTGGAAACTATTCAGAAAAAGTCACAGTATATGCAGGCGAAAACTACGATCTTTTTAAAAATTTTGAAGAATCTGAAAAAATAGAAATTTTTGAAAATGTTTCTGAAAATATATCCATTTCAAAAAATACTTCAAAAAATATTTCTGAAGTTTCCGAAATTTCAAAAAACATTGGTTTTGAAGGTATTTTAGTTTATTTAGGCTTCCTTTTAGCAGCATTATTTGTAATATTTGTATTTACAAAAAATAAATATTAAAAATATTAATTATTCTTTTTTTCGATTAATCTTCTAACTTTATGGATTGCATACACCGTTGAAACAATTATCGGCCCGATTGCAAGCCCCGGTATTCCAAAAACCAACGGTCCAATTAAAAATGCGATTAAAACAAGTGCAGGGTGCAAATCTCCGTCTTTTGAAATTACACGGGGCCTTATTGCAAAATCCGGTGCTAAAGATAAAAATACAATTCCAAATAATCCTAAAAGTATTCCCTTAGCAATTTCTCCAGTTAACAAGTAATATACAGTAAGTGGAACGTATATTGTCCAGCCACCAACCACCGGCAAAATATTTAGTATTCCTGAAAGTGCACCAAGTGTAATCGGGTTTGGAATTCCAATAAGCCAATAGCCTATTATCGAAATAATTCCAACAATTACCGAGGTAACAGCGTTTCCAATAAATAACGTCTTTAAAGCCTTGTGTATCTCACTTAGAAAAAGTGCAGTATTCCTTTTTTTATCATCGGGAACGTAAATCAAAAAACTATCCGTCAGTTTATCCCCATCTTTCAAAAAGTAAAATGTCATGAACGACAGGAACAGTAGTTTCATCAGTAATGACGGGATTGAAGAAATTTGCGATGCAAAACTATTGAGTAACGGTTTTGAAACACTCCAGATATCAGAAAACGGTTTTGAAACGTCTGGACCATCTACCCTCAAATATCCAATATCATTTAAAATTGGAGTAACTTTTGTAATGATATTTTCAATATCAAGTGAAAGTAAAAACGTTACAACATCTTCTGCAACCAGTACAACCAAAAGTAAAGATGGAATTACAATTCCAAGAAGGCAGATTATTGCACCATAAGTTCTTCCAAATTTTGGTTTTAAAATATCATAAAGGGGTTTTGTCATGTATGCAACTGCAACTGCAAGCGCAATAATCCCCATAAACGGCCATAACATGTAAATGAGTGCAAAAAATGAAAATACCATAAATAATCGCGATAAAATATCATATTCTTTACTGTTCAAGATTACCAATCCCCTGAATTTCAAAATTACTCATCAATAGACATTTGGTTTACAATTAAATAAACCTAATTGGTAAAACATTTAAAATTAAAAAATAGAAAATTAAAAAATTTAAAAAAGATTATTCAGTTTCTTCTGTTGCTTTACCTTTTTTCCGTTTAAGGTACATATAGTATCCTAAACCACCGACAAGCAGCAATACTACTAGATAAACTAGTGTTGAGTTGCTTCCGCCTTCAACGTTTACCCTAATAGTTTTTTGTGAAATGTATACATTGTCGTCTCCTTCTTCAGAGTCTCCAACGCTCCTAACTTCTACAGTAATTAAATACTCTTTATTTGCTGCATCTGAATCCACATCGATTATTAACTGTCCTTCACCCGTTTCGTTGGTGTCGAGTGTTCCGATTGAATCAGTTTTTTGAGTGTACTCAAATGGTTGAGCTGTGTTTTTAATTGCCGTTATTTTTACACTTTGAGCTTTTTCTGAGCCTGTGTTTTGGAGAGTCAAAGTAATTGTGTTTTCGTCTCCTGCTTTTAAAGTGTAGGTTTCTGGGAGGATTTCAAGTACTGGTTTTGGTTTGATATATAAATCAATATACTCCATTTCAGAGTGTTCTTCATCGAATATGTCCATATACGTGATATTTAATGGAACTGAGTAGTGTTTTGCCTCTGCATCCTTATCTACATCGATATAGAATGTTGCAGTTTTTGTATCTCCTGAAGTTAGTGTTCCGATGTTTTTGAAGTTTGAATTACTCCATGAGTCTTTAAATGGATATTCTGAGAGTAAATCAATTTCAATGTTTTTAGCTTCGCCGTGTCCGTTGTTTGTTAAATCAACGTCAATTTTTACGTAAGTTTCCTGAGCTTTTATCTCAGTAGGATCAGTTATTACATTTGAAATTCCTAAATTGATGTCTCCTTCGACAATGAAGCCTATGTTTATTACTTCAGAGTTTTCGGTTCCATCTGAATCAATCCATGATAATGTTGCAGGAATTAGGTATGATCCTTCAGTTGCATCTCCGCTTGCATGTAAATTAAGGGAGAGTAATTTTGTAATGTCGGGGCTTAAACTTCCCAGATAGAACTTGGTTGTATCAATTGGGTTTATTAAATCGTTTGAACCAATTGTCAAAGTTGCTTCTTTTGCAGTTCCAGTTCCTTTGTTTGTTACCTTAATTTGAACGTTTTCAGTTTTTGCAGGAGTTAAAGTAACTCCATCTGAGTTAATTTCAAAGTTTGCAAGGCCGTATACTGGGATATAGTAGATTTTTGTGTATGATTTTGAGATAACTTGTCTGTCGTCACCATCGTATTCCACAATATCGTATGAAACCGTTACATCGAGCCTGTAGTCTCTTGATGATGCATCGTCGTTTATATGTAATTTAAAGTATGCTGTATCACTTTCCCCTTCATTTAATTGAGAAATCTCGTAAACGCCTTTTGTCGGGTTTACTTGCTTTACTTCAAAGGGATAGTTTGATTCTACGCTTATTCTTAAGTCTTCAATTATTTCGTCAGATCCTTCGTCATTTGCGACATCAATCCATACATCAACGTCATCTCCAGGGTGTATAACGTTTGGGTTATACTGTGGCTCGTCAATTTCAAGTGCAGAAACTGCAGTTACAAGAATTGACAGAAGCCCAATTGCTAAAATTATTTTTGATAATTTACTCATTTGATTCACCTTTTAATTTTAAGGTAAGTTTTTTGAGGAATGGTCTTGTGTATCTTTCTTCAATTACGATTAATGGAGGCAATAAACAGATAACTGCAGCCATACAGAAGAATATACCCAATGTACAGACTTTACCCATGTTTGCCATCATTGATAATGGCGCAATTGTTAATGCAGCAAAACCTGCCATTGTTGTTGCAGTAGTTACCAAAACTGCACTTCCCGTACTTACTACTGCAATATTTATTGCTTCATCCATGCTTTTTCCATCTCCAAGTTCCTCTTCATATCGGTGGAACAGGTGAACCCCGTAATCGATACCAAGCCCTAAAAGAAGGGAGCCCATAACAGATGTTGCAGTATCCATTGGAATTTTAAATATCGCCATTGAACCTGCGGCCCAGATAACTGCAACCACGACCGGTATTAATGGAAGTACTGATTTTACAATATTTCTAAAGTACAATAATAATATTGTAAAGATCGCTAAAAGCGAAGCAAGACCCGTTACTGCCTGGCTTTCATCCATCATTCTCTTTAAAAGTTCACTCAGTGCAGGAGTACCTGTTGTGATCACTTCAACTCCAGGAGGAATTGGAGCTTCGTCCAATCGTGAATTTATATCTTTAACAAGTATCTTTTTGTCATCAGTTCCCGCATCAGTTGTTGCATAAACTACAACCATTGAATAATCGTTGTTAAATATACCATCTCGAGAACTTTCGGGCAGATTTTGATAAATTGTCTTTACGGTTGCAATGTCATTTGGAATAACATCATTGTTATAGGCCTTTAAAACATCCGCTCTTGAACTAACGGATGTTATCATATCCATACTCCCAATATCCTGTTCTAAAAAGTCCACAAGATCTAAAACTCGCGGATCACGGATATCGGTTACCTTTTCAGAGCTATCGGAGGGCACTAGTTTTACCCCTAACATTATAGTCTCAGTACCGCCAAATTCATCCCGTATTTCGTTTAAAGCAACAATTACAGGATCATCTTGCGGAACCATCTTTTCGTAATCAGTTTGAGACTCAATACCTGTAGCTAAAAAAGCCATGAATATCGTGAGGACAATAACAACTGCGACAACTTTTAAAGGATGTCGTTCAGATGCCTCAGCTATTTTTTGTAAGATTTTTTCGGCTTTCATCTAATCACCAGTATTTAAAAATACCTACCGGATGGTATTTACTCGAATATGAAAAAACATATCTTTCGTATTTTTCATGCCGTTTATTTTTTTATTCGATTCCACAATCGTTCAAAGCACTTATTTCCATATTCATAAGAGTCATCCATTAATTTTAATCGCCTTAAATTTGAATAACCCTCAATGATTGCAATAATCTCTAATGAAATTTCTTTTGAATCGATTTCTTCTAAAATCTCCCCATTTTTTTTGGCGAGTTCTATCTTTTTTTTCAAAAGGGAATACATCGATTTTGTGTGCATTGTAAAGTCCATATCTTTTGGACCGTATTGGATTGCATCTAATGTAAATCTTGATTGAAATTCTGAAAAATGTTTGATATCTTTAAGAGTTAATTCAAGATATTCTGCAATTTCCTGCATCAAAATTTCAGAATTTTCAAAATAATTCTTCAACAAATCTTCTAAAGATGATTCTTGCTCCATTTTTGTTAAAAGCGAAGCAAATTTAGATTTGAAATACTCGGCCATTTCTACAAAAAGTTCATTTTTATCTTTAAAATGGTGGTAAATTCCACCTTTAGTAATACCTGTTTTTTCGGCTATTTCATTTAAAGACGTTTGCTTGTATCCTTTTGTAAGAAACAGCTTTGCAGCGTTCTGCACTATTTTTTCTTTTGTACTCATGATACCATACCTACCAGAAGGTATGTACTTTACATTGACGTTTGTATATATAAACTTATCTGAAAAAATGGTAAAACAAAAATTAAAAAAGACTTTATTTTAGAAATAATTTTAAGTTAATCTATAATATCCATATTTTGGGCTGAATACATCTGCACTCTTCTTTAATTTTGAAAGCATGTCTGAAACATCCTTTTCAGAAATCTGAAATTCTGAAGCTTTTTCTACAATATCGCATTCATCGGCAAGACCGTTGCTACTTAATACTGAAAGTTCACGAATAATATCCACGATTTTATCCATTTTATCGACTTTAGATTTTGGAATTTCACCCATTCCTTTATCTATGTCAAATTTTCCAGTTTCAGGATCATATGCAACTTGCCTTAAACATTCTTCAATTATATCAATTGCAATTTTCGCATCTTTTTCTTCTACTTCTCTTGAAAGCCTTGCTTTTGCATGCATTTCTGAAATTCTTATTGCAGCTTCTAATTGTCTTGCAGTAACGGGGACTGGATTGTTTCCTTCCCCAAGCTTTCTCATGTCAACGTAATAATCCCGAATCAATTTTTTGGCGCCTTTTGAAAGGGGTGGACTTTTTATTTTCCTTTCATCAACCTCTCCAGCATACAAATGATGATTTTCATCGAAATATGCACAGGTTCTCGCATAAATTATATAATTCTTAATTAAATTTTCATCAACAGTTATTCCATCTATTTTGATTGAACCAAGAACTTTTGAATAGTTTTTCGTTGCAGTTTCAACGTGTGTATCAAGTATGTGTTCTGCAATCTCTGCATCCCTTCGCCTATCAGGGGAATCTTTTAAAGGGAATATCAAATCAAAACGGCTTAACAAGGGTGCTGGAATTCCAATCTGTTCGACTACGCCCATGTTTCTATCAAATCTACCTCTTTTTGGGTTGCAAGCTGCTAAAACCGCACACCTTGCAGGAAGTTTTACATTAATTCCCCCTTTATTCACGTGTATAGTCTGGGACTCCATTGCTTCTAAAATATATTTCATAACGTTTTTATCAACAGTTAATTCATCAATACATGCAGTTCCCTCATTTGCACGAACGAATACTCCAGGTTTTACAACCCAGCCATCCCCAATTTCTGTAGCCTCCCTTACAACATTTGCAGTTAATCCACCACCTGTTGCAGTTGTAACTGACGCATAGGAATTTTGTGGGAAAAGTCTTGAAATTTTTCTAAGCATTGTAGACTTTCCAATTCCCGGATCCGTTATCAATAAAATGTGGCTGTCTTTCCTAAGTTCTGATCCATCGGGTAAAAATTTAGTACATGCTTTTACTTGCTGTAAAAATATTGCTTTTTTTACAAGATCGTAACCTTTAATTTGAGGTATTAAATAATTTGAAAGAATATCAATTATATTTTCCTTTTTCCCAAGTTCATCCAGGGTATTTATTAAATCGTAGTTGTTTATGATGTCTTTTACTTCAATCTTTTGGAAGCTTTCGCCGAGTTTTACATGGTTACTTTTCGCATAAATTTCAAAAACAGGCATATTTGGACGTGTAAGCTTTTTCATAACCGTTCCTACAACATCCACCCGTCCAGAGTAAATTCCATCAGAATTTTCTAAAAAAACACGAATACTTCTTGGAGGATCGTCAGGATTTCTCATTAAATCAATTGGCTGCTGTATTTCAAGTTCCTGAATATTTACATAAGCAGAACTATCGTAATCAATTGACATTTCGCTTCTGCAGTTTTGATTTTTACAGTAGCTTCTTGGCTGTTCAAAATAGTCGTGAATTGTTTTATATGAAATTTCACCGCATGCTCGACAGACGAAACATGCTTTTTTTAATAATGCGCAAACTTTTGCCGCTTTTATGATATTTCCTTCGAATTTAACGAGCCTGTTCATTTCTGACGACGTTATTTCATCGATTTTTTTGTCGCATCCAAGCGGATTCTTAAATGCAATCTGTGTTTTTTCGAGTTCCTTTTTTACATGCTCATCTTCACCAAAAAGATCTATGTAGGATTCTTTAAAAACATATAATAGAGGATCTTCGACTAATTTTGGATTTTCAATAATTTGATCGTTTATGTCACACGAATCCGAATAATTTTTTAAAAATTCGCCTATATCAAATTCAAAAACGTTATTTTTAACCATCTTTTGTGAAATCTGGTCTTTCATGTATTTTTTTAATTTATCGCCGTACAGGGTCAAAAAAACTTCTTCATCAAATTCCATAATATCACAAAATTAATTTTGTAAATTAAAATCGTATTTTTTAAGTTTTGAAATTATTTCTTCAAAATCCTGCCTGTTTTTAGCTTTTATATCTTTTTTTTGTGGGAATTTAAGAATTACTTCATCAAAAAGCGATTTGTTTGGCGGGGTTTTCATTGGATAATAATATCTATATATACAATTTATCCTTGCAGTTATAAATTCAGATAAATAGTCCATACAAGCTTTTATTGCCATTGATTCGTCTGATAAAAGAGAACCTGACTTTTTAGATTTTAAATAAGAAATTCCAACAATTATTTCTTCGAGATTACACTTTAAAAGCTCTTTTGACTTTTGCTGTTCTCTTTTTAATTCATAGAGAGATATTGCAAGATCCTGTAAATTTGTCCACGGAAGATCAAAATTTATTCGTTCTTCATCGGATTTAGATAACATCCAAAGCGGAACGTGTCTTTCGTTTACAACTACTTCGTATTCCGTGCATTTTAAGAATAAAATATCATAAACGTCCATTTTTTCACTGAATTTTTGTAATGATTGTAAAATGAGAATTTAATATCTATTTTATTTAATATAAATATTCAGTACAACGATTTTTCCACAAATATCCGAGTAAAATTTAAAAAATTAAAGATAAAAAAAGATAAAAACTTTAATTTACATCTTTCCGGGCATTTCAATACCTAAAAGATCGAGTGTATTTTCCAAAACTGTTTTTGTAGTACTTACAATTGCGAGTCTTGAAGTTCTAACTGTCTCGTTTTCTTCTTTTAAAACTGGACAGTTTGCGTAGAATTTGTTAAAACCTTGTGCAATGTCAAGCACGTAATTTGCAACAATCTGAGGTTTTCTAACTTCTGCAGCTTTTTCAACGATTTTTGGTAATTTTGAAAGCAACTTAACAATTGTTTTTTCATTTTCATTCATTTCGTATGCAAATAAATTATCATTGGAAATATTTTCGACATTTTCTAAAATTCTTGAACATCTTGCATGAGCGTACTGGATAACCGGACATCCAACTTTTTCAAAGTCAAGTGCTTCATCCCACCTGAATACCATTGGTTTTTCGGGTGCAATTCTAACAATATTGTACCTTACAGCACCAACCGCAATTTTTTTTGCGATTTCTTCGATTTCTTCTTCGCTTTGTGCAACGCCTCTTTTTCTAACTTCTTCAGCAGCTCTTGATTTTGCTTCTTCAAAGAGTTCATCCATACTGATGAATCTACCTCTTCTCGTACTCATTGAGCCTTCTGGAAGCGAAATAAATTCGTAAAATACAACTTCAGCTTCGTTGTATCCTAAAAGTGCTAACGTCTTGTTAACCATTACTGCGGTTAATTTGTGGTCTGCTCCAAGCAGATTAACTGCAAAGTCGCAGTTTTCCATTTTATTAATGTGGTATGCAATATCTCTTGTTGAATAAAGACTTGTTCCATTTAATCTTGCTAAAACAAGCTTTTTTTCGATTCCGTAATCTGAAAGGTCGAGCCTGTAAACTTCATCTTCAACAACTTTTCCAGTATTCATCAGCCGGTTTATTACTTCCCTTACCATCCCGCTTTTTACAAATTCGCTTTCCCAGACAAATTTATCGTGGTAGATATTTAGTGTTGAAAGTGTTTCTTTAAATCCGCCTAATGAATAATTAACTGCATTTTTAAATTTTTCAGTTAATTCGTTTTCAATTCCTGATTCACAGGCACTTTCATAATTTTTCATTAAATTTAGAATTTCCTGTTCGAGTTCTTCGTTTTCTGCAAGCAGTTTGTTTGTTTCAACGTAAACTTCACCAATTCCATGGTCTGCTTTTTTAGATTTGTCGAGTTCAAATTTTTCATTTCCAAAAACAACGATTGCTTCTTGCCGTCCCATGTCATTTACATAGTACTGCGTTTCTACATCATATCCTGATGCAATGAGTATTCTTTTTAAGCTGTCCCCAATAACCATGTTTCTTCCATGACCAATATGGAAAGGTCCGTTTGGATTTGCGGAAGTGTGCTCCAAAATTACTTTTTCATTTCTTTTTTCAAGTTTTCCAAAGTTTTCTTTTTCAGAAGTTATTTTTGAGACTGTTTCTTTTGAAAAGTCTGAATAATTCATGAAAAAATTAATGTATCCATTTACAGCTTCAATTTTTTCAATTCCCAAAATACTTAATGAATTTGCAATATCTTCTGCAATCATTTTTGGAGCTTTTTTTAACTCTTTTGCAAGCCTAAATGAAATATTTGTTGAGTAATCCCCTAAGTTTATTGCAGGCGGTTCGTCAAGTCTTATATCCATCTCATTTCCGGTTAATTCCTTTACTTTATCTTTTAAGGTCGTTATTATCAAATTTTCAACGTCCATAATCTGCCTCGCCTTGTGTTTCTATTTTAAGTTCTTAAATCATATCTGCAATAACATATATTCATGGCTTTTAAATATATATAATTAAACACGAAAAAAGGTACTGTTTATTAAAATTATGTTTTTTTATTTAGTACCCTGCTAATTAAAAGGAATTTATTTTGAATATAATTTAAAATACCTAACTTAGTTTAAAAATTCAACAAAAATTGGGGTGTTTGACATGGGACTTATTAAAAACGCAGGTCGAAAAACTCTTGGGGAAATAATTATTGCAATAACGTTTTTTTTAGGATTTCCGATATCTGCACTGGTTTTTGCATATATAAATCCCATCATGGGTATTTTATGTTTAGTATTCTGCATATATTTACTTTATTTAGCCAATACGTTAAAAAAAGGAAAATAAGAAAGTTATCTTTTTTATCGGGCCGATCAGATTGTAATATACTTTAAAAATTTTTATTCTTGAAAATTATTTTAAATCTTATTTAAAAAAGCATACCAAAAAATTTGTGTGGGAATATAGGTTGTGAAATAAATATTTCACTTTTAAGTCAACCCAAAAATAATTATCCAAAGATATTGTTTAGTATCCCCAAATTAAATCCAACGGTTTTGGCGTTCCCACACAATATTTGAATATATCCCATATCATGTATTAATGATTACTATTGTTATCATATCGTAAATTATATATCGTAATTTTATTTTTTAACACGCTTTATAAAAACGTCAGAATTATTTTTCAAACATTGCAATTATTGAACCAAAAACGCCCGGCAAAATCCAGCTTGCATTATTTTTAAGATGATTTAGTGCAGTCTTTACATTTGATTTGTTAATTATTTCATTTGAAAGTTCTTTTTCAATTATTCGAACGTTTTTAACAATTTCAATCCGGTTTTCTGGATTTTTATTATTAATTTCATCATAAACTCTTTTAAATGGCAATATTGTAATTACATGTTCACTTCCCATTCCAAATATAATATCGTCATCACGAATTACGGGGTCAAAATCTTGAAATTTGTTTTTAAAATGTTTTGAATTTTCAATAAATGCCATTCCACTTTTAGAAAGCGTCACGATGTAAAAAATACCAATTGTTGTATGAACTCTTGACTTGATTTCTAAGTATCCGCTTGATTTTAAAGTTTTAAATGCACTATCAAGTTTTTGGTCATTAGGTTCTACTTCTTTAAAATCCTTTCTTTGAAGGCCGATATTCCCTTTACGGTATTCTGAATACATTTTTTCTAAAATAGAGTTTTGAAGTTCATCCATATCCATTTTCACACCAAAATAAATTTAAAGTCCCAAAATAATTAGTTCTGTCCCAATATACTTATTTTCAAGAATATATTTAAAAATGTTGAAGTTATCAAAATATTAAATTTCCATTGTTTTGATATTTAGATATTTAATATATTAATGGCCTAATTATTTAATTAAATCGCAAATAAAATATATTATCAAATAAATATTGTTTCGAATGTTAATCGGGACGAAAAAGGGTTAATATGGCTATTGATTCTCAAATAAAAAGATATTTCAAAAAAGATATTTCCTACATGTTTTTTATTGTTATTGTAGTGATGTTTTCAATTCTTATAAGTTTAAACGTGTTTCAGGCATTTGGATTTAAAAATGAATATATACTTGAATTATTTCACGACCTTAATGTCTTACTGGGATTTTTCATAGTTGTTTCAATACTTGGAATTGCATTTCTGGAACTTATTTTTTAAAATTACAATAAATCGGAACTTAATTTAAATATTGAAAAATTTAAGCTATTAAAAACTATTAAATCCCAGTTTTCTTAGATTCTTTTTTGTAAAGTTTTAATTTTTACTTATCTTGAAAGTAAACTTCTTTCTCAGATGGTTACACCTTTTACGTATATCTTAATATATTTTGTTTATATACTATGATAAACGTGTAATCGTCAAAATACATGAATATTACCGTGATAAAACATATAGAATTTAGATAATTATTATTCTTTAAAAAATTTATAATCTGGAATTTGGAAGAGATTTTTATGAAAACAGAGATGACAAACGTTGATATCAGTGCCGCAGTATCTGAACTTCAAAATGTAATCAACGGAAAATTGGACAAGGCTTTTTTAGTAAATAATCAGGACGGAAAGGAATTAATTTTAAAAGTACATATTCCTGAAATCGGTTCAAGAGAAATTGCAATAGGCCTTGGAAAATACAAATACATAACACTTACGGAATACGAAAGAGAAAAACCAAGAAATCCTCCTTCTTTTGTAATGCTGCTTAGGAAACATTTGAAAAACATTAAAATAACTAGTGTTGCCCAGCATAACTTTGACAGGATTATAATTTTCAATTTTGAATGGAATGAATTAAAATATAAACTGATTATCGAGTTATTTGGAGACGGAAACGCAATACTCCTCGATAGTGAAGATAAAATTATTCTCCCGTTAAAAATTGAAAGGTGGAGTACGAGAAAAATCGTTCCAAAAGAAATTTACAAATTCCCGCCTCAAAAGGACCTCGATCCAAAAAATCTAGATTATTCTCTTGCTAAGAAATTGTTTTTAGAAGAATTTGAAAAGGAAGAAAACAAAGATACTGAAGCTGTAAGAATAATTTCAAGGACTTTTGGACTTGCTGGAGTTTATTCGGAAGAAATCTGTCTAAATTCAGAAATTGATAAAAATTTGAAGAATCCAAAAAACGAAGACATTGAAAAACTCTTTGAAGGATCAAAATCGTTCTTTAAAAAAGTATTTGGCGAACTAAAACCAAAATCTACACTTAAGAATGGAGAATTTGTGAATATCGACCCGATTGATTTAAAAATACATGAAAATCTAAAAGAAAATGAAATAAAACATTATGAAAGTTTTTTAACTGCGCTTGATGAATATTTCTCAAGATTTATCATGAAAAAAGAGATTAAGCAGGCTGAATCAAAATTACAAAAACTCGTGAAAAAACAGGAGCGTATATTAAAAAGCCAGCTTGATACCAAAGACAAATACGAAAAACAATCCGTTTCAAACCATAAACGTGGAGATTTGATTTATGCAAATTATTCTCTTGTAGATGAAATTGTAAGCACAATTAAAGATGCAAGAGAAAAAATGGACTGGAATGGCATTAAAAATGTCATTAAAGAAAATAAAACCCACCCGATTTTAAGTAAAATAATAAATGTGAATGAAAAAAATGCAGAATTAACTCTAAAACTATCTGCTGACTACGGAAATGGACTTATTGAGGACACCGTACCAGTAGATTTAAGAAAAAATGCTTTTGAAAATGCAGATATAGTTTACCAGAAATCAAAGAAATTTAAAAATAAAGTTCAAGGAGTAATTGAAGCTTTAAAAATTTCTGAAAAAAAACTTGCCGAGTTAAAGGATAAAGAAAAACTTGATTCAGAAGTATTGAAAGAAAAAGAAGAAAATATTAAGAAAAAGGAAAGAAAAGTACTGAAATGGTACGAAAAATTGAAATGGACCGTTATCGGCGGATATTTAATTGTTGCAGGAAAGGATGCAACAACAAACGAGATGCTGATTAAAAGATATGTTGAAAAAAACGATATAGTATTTCACACGCTTATGGAAGGAGCACCATTTACAATAATTAGAACAGAAGGCTCTGAAGAAATACCTGATGAAAATATAATGTTTGAAGTTGCAAAATTTGCAGCGTCGCACTCGAGAGCATGGAAACTTGGAATTGGAAGTGCAGATGTCTACTGGGTAAGACCAGACCAGATTTCAAAAACTGCTGAAAGTGGAGAATACTTAAAAAAAGGAGCTTTTGTAATTCGCGGAAAAAGAAACTTCATAAGAAGTGCTGCGCTTGAACTTGGAATCGGTACGTTAAATTACGATGGAAAATTAAGATTAACTACTGCCCCTGAATCGATTGCAAAAGAAACTTTTGAAAAATGGATATTATTAAAACCTGGAAAATTAAAAAAGAGCGACCTTGTAAAAGAGCTTTTAAAAGAATTTAGTGACTTTGAGGTCGATGATGAAGATATTTTAAGGGCACTTCCTCCAGGAGAGACCGAAATAAAACTAAAATAATTTTTAATTTTTTAAATTCAAATCATAAGGCATATTAATCCCCAAATTAAAGATGAAACTAAATAAAAATTATTGAAGTTGGTTTTCATGAAAAATACAATTCAGAGAAGTTTTGAAATAAAAGACTACAGAATTCCAAAAACGGATTTTGGAGATTTCTGGATGACTTTTGAAACTCGAGAAAAGTTAAAAACAAAAATTACGTACATTCCCGAACATGACGGAAAATTCAGTGCTTCGGATGTTAAATCAATAGTGGAAGAGATTATTTCAAAAAGCAAATATTTCAAAGAAAATCTTCCAGAAAACATTAAAGTTGAAGTTTTGTTTAAAAATTTAAGTGAGGATTGCTTCAATCCAACAGAAAATAATATTCCAAATTTCGAATTTAAAGAAATGGATGAAATTAGTGTTTTGTTTTATTTTATCGTCGATTATTATCTTTAAATTCTTTTAAATCATTAAATTCTATCTTTTTTAGATATGTTTTTAGATCATAAATTAAAAAAAGTTCTAAAAAGAGAAATTTAAAAATAAGATATAATAATTTATTTTTGGCGTTTATTTGATACCCATTAATTTTCTAAGTACCATTGACGTTCCCATTGAACACATGATGTACCATCCAAGCCATCCAAGAACTGTGCTTGAAACTACGCCAAATCCACCGTGGTAGAATATTCCGCCAATCCAGTGCCAGATTCCAATAAAAATTATTTTTGAAATGATTACTGGAAGTTGAACTATAGCTCCATCCCATGCAGGCTGCATTGTGTGGTAAATTCCACCAAAGTCGTATACGTGTCTTAAGTAAGCAAATATGATGATTATTGGAACCCAGGTGTAAATCATGGGTTTAAAACTCATTTTCATCATTTCCATCTGCATTGTCATCATTTTTTGCTGTTCTTTTTGAAGTTCAGCCATTAATTCAGGATCTTTTGATGCTTTTTTTGCTTTTACCTGAAATTCTTGAAGTTCATTTTTCAGTTCTGCCATCCTGTCCTGATTTACTAATACTTTGGTTGCTAAATTAATAATAAAAGATACTAAAAGAGCAGTTACAAATATAAAAATTGCAGGATCCATTGTTTGTACCATAGGTAAAAAAATCGCATCCAATGCATTGTAAAATGCGGAATAAATAGATTCAAACATGTTTTTTCCCCTTTATCATAATAAATATTAAAAAAGTTAAAATATATATAGATTATCTTAAAACTGACATTAAATCTTCAACTGCGTTGTCAACAAGACCGTTTTTATTTTTAACAATTTTTACAGTTGCACCGGTTAAAACACCGTAACTCATTGCAGCAGCCCGATTCATAAATTGGTGTTCTTCGATGCTTGCAGTTGTTTCGAGATCTCTTTTCCTTGACTCGTCACTTAATCTTCTCATCAAGATTTCGTCACCGTCTGTTTCAACAACAATTACAATGTCTGGATTTAATTCAGTTAAAACCCATGCAGGAAGTCCAGGTAAGTATCCTTTAGGGGTTTTTACTGTGCTGTGTGTATCTACTGCAACAGGGGATTCTTTTGCCATTTCCGCAATTTTTCTTCCAGCCATTTTCTGGATTCTTTTTTGAGTTTCAGGATCTAATTTTCTCATTTGGTCTCTGTCAGATGCCAGTCCTTCTTCGTTTGCAACGTCAAACATTGCACTTCCAAAGTTAACCATTTTGTAGTTTAATCCTTCTTCTGATAAAATATCCATTGCTTTTTGCGTTACAGTTGTACCGCCAACACCAGGTACACCAGTTACTACAACAACTTTGTTTTTCATTAAACCACCGTTTTACTGTTAAAATGAATAAAAATAAAAACACTTGAGTTATGCGCCCTATTTACTATCTAAATCTAAATATATATACGTTATCCAATATTTGAAAAAAATAAAAAAGTTAAAGTTGCTTTAAAACTTCCAATTCTTTTGATACATCTACGAAATTAACCCGTTTTACTGCAAATTCCAAGTCATCATTTCTAAATGAAGGGGTTCCATAGAATAAAACATCTTTTCCAAGCACATCTGCAAGTGCATCCATATTCATTTCTTTTAATTTATTTTTTGAAAGTTCAGTTACTTTTTCAACATTATTTCCATATACCCTACAGTTAATAACGCCTGTACCATCATCAACTGTTAAATTTGAAACCAGAAGTTCATTTGGTTCAACTTCCCCACAAACTTCGCACAGGTATTTATTATCAACCAGATTCAGTCTTTTTCTACAGTTTGGACATAAATTAAGAATTACATCTTGTTTTCGGTAGTCCACGATAGTTCCGTTAATTTCGGTTGAAACTCCTTCTTCAAGGTCTGCGATATAATTTCTAGGGGATTTTATTGAAACTCCTTTTGGATTTACTTCGATTCTTCCAAACCTTCCGGTTGATAAATCCATGTATTCTCCGCTTTCTTTAGCATACCCGTGTATTAGCTTTACAACATCTCCTTCGGAAATTTCGGTTTCTGCGTCACTATCCCATAAAGCCATTCTTATGCTTCCAGTTCCATCTTCTAACATAATATTTCTAACTTTTCCAGTTCCACCGCTGCTTCTTTGGAACTCATTTACAGGATATGCATTTGTAACCATTGCAACAACTGTTACATCGGAGTTGTCTGCACTTCCATTCAAAATATCTTTAATCTCGGTTATTTCTTCTAATATTTTTTTACTTGCAGTTTCGTCTTTTTTAAGTTCTGACATGTAGTTATAAGTTAAATCAGCCCTTTTTTCACCAGTATTATCAGTGTAGGTTCTTAATTTAGCATTTGAGATTGTTACGTAATCTCCTTCTTTTAAGCCGTCAAGAATACTCCTGTTTGTACCCCAAAATGCAGTTTTTACCATTCCAGTTCCATCGTTTATGTAAATATCCTGAACTTCTGCAGTTCTGTCACTAAATTTAACTTCTCTTGAACCTGAAATGTTAACAATATTTCCAGAAACTGTAACGTATTCTCCATCAAAGCTTGTAAGTTCAGAAATACTCAATTTTTCAACAGGTTTTTCTTCTTTAACGGATTTTTCAATTATTCCAATATTATCAACAGAAATTTCAAGTCCGGAATAACCCTGTTTTACATAACCGCTTACTTCTGCGATATCTCCTTTTTTAACTTCAAAATCTGCAAGTTCATTCCAGAGAGTTCCCCTTATACTTCCTGTATCATCTTTTAAAAATAAAGATTTTAGCTGACCTTTTGTTCCATCTTTTCTGCTGAATTCTTTTTTAGGATATGCTGCAACAACTTCTGCATTAATTGTTCCTGATAAATTCGGCATTAATTCTGAAATCTTATAATTATCTTTTAAAATAGGATATCTCGATTCATCGTATTTTTTAAGTTTTTCAATCGATAATTCTGAACCGCTGTTTAATTCGACTTTGTCATTCCACTTTCTGCTAAATGCATTTTCAATTTTTACAACATCCCCTTTTTTTAAGCCTTCAATAAGATCCGTTTTGTCGTTCCAAAGCGTAAGTCTGGTAATTCCAGTATTGTCCCCGATAGTAACTGATGCAAGTTTTCCAGTGCTTCCATCTTTTCGGTTAAAGTCTTTTGCAGGTGAAATTTCAATAATTTTTCCTGTGACTTCAACATTTTTCTGCCCGTCAGCGATATCTTTAATCGAAAAATCATATTCTTCTTCATCGTCGCCGTAAGTTATTTCTATCCCGAGTTCCTGTGCAACTAGCATTACTGCACTTTCTTCACCAAGAAGTCCGGAATTTTCCTCGATTTTTTCATTTACTTTTTTCTCAAGCTCTTTTTCTGAGATTTTTGATAATATTTTTTGTTTTAACTTGTCAATATTCATAAAACTACACCGGTGAATTTTTCAGAAGTATTCAGAAGTATCTACCTTACCTACATAAAAGCTATAATAATGTTGAACATCCATTTTTATATTTGTTTGTATATAATATATGACAAAAGTAATCAGAATATATACTTAACGATTTAGAATACTTGGGAAATCATGAACATTAAAAGAATCGTATCTGACCTTAAAAAAGAAAGCTGGTATGCTAAATTAGATGCTGTAAATAGGTTAGGAAACATTGTCTACGAATCACAAGACGATGCAGATTACGTACTTAATAATTTACTTATTGAACTTGAATCTCCAAAAACCGTAATGCAGGCACGAACGCTTTGGGCTACAAACAATATCATAAAACAGTACCCCCAATTAGCTTACAAAATAGTACCGCATCTTTTAAGACTTTCAAATTATGATAATAAAGCAATAAAAGAAATTTCAAATGAACTTTTAAATAAACCTCTGATACAATACGCAATTTCAAGATATAATACAATACTTTCAAAGAGTATCCATTCAGAGGATTATTACGAAAAATTAGGAGCCATTATAAATATTTGGAAAATGGCACCTGTTGACCCTGACTTAATTGACTCTATTCTTCCGGAATTAATTGAATCAATGATTAATAAAAATCATTTAAAAATAGGCATATTTTCATGGATATTGCTCGAATCCGATGATAATGAAACAATCGAAGAAATTGTAGATGTAATAAATAAAGTATATCTACACCTTGATTTTAATGCCCAATACCCTCCAAGCTATATCAAAAAACTGATAAACAGTCCAGATCCAGTACTTAATCACGTTGGGCTGTCATCTATCGAAAAAAACCCTGAAAATGCAAATAACGAGCTTATGGAAGATTTATTGAAATTATTTACTTCCGAAAATACCGATAGGTTTGTAAAAGCTAAAATGTTCTACACGATAGGATTACTTTCAAAAACCAAACCATATCTAAAAACAATACTTATACACGAAGCCAATAAAACAATTAAAAATGAAAAAGATTGGCTTTTAACATTTGCTGCATTGATCGGGTTTTACTTAATAGAAGAAAAAATAACAAATTTAGAACTATTACACCATTCAAATTCATTAATCCGTGCAGTTGCAATCCAATTGATAGATTCTAGAAGTTCTGAACAGATTCTATCGGCTTTTGCTGATAACCACATAACTGTATTCATCTCGGCCATCGACAGGAGCATTATGCGTGATGTTTCAGATGAAATAAAATTAAAATTTTTAAACGAATTAAGTAATCCCGATAATTACCCATATATGAGCGAAAATATCGATGAAAATTCAGTTACCAAGCTAAGAGATAGCGTTGGTGAGATTGTACACTCGTGGGATTCTGAACATTGGATTTCTAAAATAAATTTAATGAATGACCTTGGAAATTTAGCTAAAAACAACCAAGATTATATTGATAGCTCCATTGACCTAATAATAAAATCTATGGAAGACAATTACGGAATGGTTCGTGCACAAGGTCTCTGGATTATTCGGGCCATATTACACAACAGTAACGATCCATTTTATATTTTAGAAGCATTGGATGGGCATTTAGAACCAATTTTAAAGATAAATGATCCAAATGTCTTTGTAAGGCTAAATTACATACTGATACTTAGAAATTTCGCTGAATTTTTAAAGAAAATTGAAGGTACTGAAGATAAACGTTCAGAAATTGCAGGATATTTGCTTTATATGGCACTGAACGATTCGACAAAACTTGTTTCTGAAGTTGCAAAACTTGTTTTAAAATTTGACTTCGATACTGAAATAGATAAAAAAGAAATTAATCTGGACAACTTCCAAAAATACCTAGAAGCATTCCCTTATTCCGCACTTGGAATTATAAGATACTTATTGTTACAGAACCAAAACGATGAAAAAGTTATTTCAATGTTTATCGACATTTGCAGGAAGTATCGTGACTATGGATGCGATATGTTTTGTATCCTTTATGGGGTTGATATGGATTTAACTTCGGAAAGCATTTGCGAAAAATTGAAGGAATATTCGACATGCGTGTCTAATGAAGACCAAAAATCCGTAAAATTGATCATAAAAATGCATTTGAATGAGCATAACTGGAAAGTAAGAATGACTGGTCTTTCGATTCTTGAAAAAATATCAATAATGGATCCAAAGATTATCGATGATTTCATAATAGATCTAATTAATATCGCATTGTCGGACAGGATATTTGAAATAAGAGAATTTGCCGGAAAATTACTTGAAATGATCGATTATGAAAGTCCAGAAATAGATAGGGAAACTTCAATAAACTACCTTTTCAAAAAAAGCGATGAACTGCTTGAAATTATAAAAGACGGAAAATTTGGAGTCGATGAAGCGTTCTACGCACTTAGTATCCGAACTAAAGAAATAGATAGTATTGAAAACTTAATGTCTGTTGTTTCGAAATTTAAAAATGACGAACACTGGTATAGGAGAGCTTATGCATATAAAATCCTTGAAAACTTAATTAAAAATCCAAAAGCAGACCATTACCACTACGAAATTATAAATTGGTGTCTTGAAGCTACTGAGGATAAAAATCCCGTCATTTCAGGATTATCAAAAGGAATATTGGAAAAATTAGGCCGTGCTGTTCAGCCATCGTGTCAAAAAACTGCGTATGACAGAATCAGACGTATTGAAAACCTACTTGAAAGTGGGGACTGGACTGTAAAAGTAGAAGCGCTCCAATCAGTTCGAGATTTCATCAACGAAGGGCACTACGGATATTTAGATATTGTAATGGAAAAGTTAGATGATCCACACTGGAAAGTTAAAAATGCAGCATTAGGAATTTTGGCAGATATTGACCCAGATTTAATAAAACCTGCAATTCCAAAAATAATCAGTCTTTTAAATGACGGTGATGAATCAGTAATATTAAAAACACTACTTACATTGAAAAAATTCGGTCAAAAGGACATGAAAATCCTTGAAAAAGTTATGCCCCAACTTGATAAACTTGAAAATTACGGAACATGGAGCATAAAAGAAGAAATAATGAGATTAAAATTATCATACTACAATAAATTAAGACAAAAACATTAATTATCTCTTTTTGGTAATATTATGAACAAATTCATCGTTTTTGAAGGAATTGACGGCTGTGGAAAAACTACTCAGGCAAAACTCATAGCTGAAAAATTAAATGCAAATTTTACATTTGAACCAACTGACGGAAAAATTGGAAAATCTATTAGAGAAATTTTAGCAGGTTCTAAATGCAATAAAGAAACTCTCGCTCTCCTTTTTGCAGCAGATCGTGTTGAACACGTTTCAAAAATCGAAGAAGATTTGAAAAAATCTCACGTTGTTTCGGACCGTTATGTATACTCTTCGATAGTTTACCAGATGACACAAGGAATTCCAAAAGATTTTATATACAAGATTAACGATTATGCAAAAATTCCAGATCTTGTGGTTTTACTCGATGTGGATTTAAATGAAGCTTTAAAAAGAATGGAGTCCAGAGAGAAGGAAATATTTGAAAAACTGGAATTTCAGAAAAAAATAAAAGAAGGATATTACAACCTTATAAATTCAGAGAATGGAAAATTCATACCAAAATATGGATTTATTGTAATTGATACAACTTCAAAACCAATAAATCAGGTTTTTAACGAAATTTTAAACGCGATTGTCGATAAAATTCCAGATATTATACAATAAACTATATATTGTTCTTAGCAAATAGATTATTTAGTGCACTATATAAATAATCTAATCTTTAAAGGTGTATCATGGACTTAGGTTATATAACAATTATAATCGGCATGGGGTTAATACTCCTCGAAGCATTCCTTCCAGGGCTTAATTTCCCAGTCGCTGGTGTTGCAGTGCTTATTTATGGAATATTTTTACTTTATGCGCCACAATTTGCACTTCCATCAGCATTACTTGCAGGTTTAATCACTGCATACATCATGAAAAGGTTTGTCTATAAAACCGGTTTAAATGTAAAAATCGGTGCTGAAAACTTAATTGGTGAACATGGGGACCTTGTTGATGAAATTGATGAAAATAACTACGGCCATGTCATAATACACGGGGAAAAATGGCAGGCAAAATCTGAAAACCCGATAAAAAAAGGTTCAAAAGTAATTGTTGTAGGTATTGAAGGAGTATCTTTAATTATTGAAGAACTAAATGAATGATTATAATTTGTAAAAACCTAGATTAGGGGGAGATTTATGTCTTTTTGGCTTAATTTGCTATTGGGTATATTTTTGCTGGTATTAATAATAAAATCAGTTATTATCGTAAACCAGTTTGAACTCGGACTTATATTCAGGCTTGGAAAAGTTAGGGGAAGATTAAATCCAGGAGTTAATTTCATAATTCCATTTATCGATGTACCTATAAAAGTAGATGTAAGAACTAAAGTAATCGATGTTCCGCCACAAGAAATGATTACAAGAGATAACGCAGGGGTTAGAATCGATGCAGTTATTTACTACCGAGTAATGGATGTAAACAGAGCAATTTTAGAGGTTCAAAACTTCCAGTACGCAATTATAAACCTTGCACAAACTTCTTTGAGAGCAATAATTGGTAGCCTAGAACTTGATGATGCGTTAAACAAAAGAGAATTTATCAATTCACAGCTTTTAGAAACGCTTGATAGGGATACTGATGCATGGGGAGTAAAGGTTGAAAAAGTTGAATTGAGAGAAATTGAACCTCCAACCGACATTAAAAACGCAATGACCCAACAGATGAAAGCTGAAAGGTTAAAAAGAGCTGCCATATTGGAAGCAGAGGGTGAAAAACAGAGTAAAATCTTAAAAGCCCAAGGTACTGCTGAAAGTATGAAAATTGAAGCAGAAGGTCAGGCAAAAGCAATCCAGATCGTTGCAGAATCTGCTCAAAACTACTTTAAAAACGAAGCTCAGCTCTACAAAGCTCTTGATGTAACTTCAAACACATTGAAAGAGAACACTAAATTTGTAATTTCCGAAAATTTAATGGATGTTGCAAAAAAATTCATTAAACAATAAATAATTCTTTTTTAAATATTTTTCAAATTCTTTTTTTAATTTTGGCAATTTAAAAGCTTTAAAGTGGAGAAATTTATATGAACGTAACAATCATTTCTGTTGGAAAAATAAAAGAAAAGTATCTAAGTGATGCAATTATTGAATACTCAAAAAGAATTTCACGATATTCAAAGCTCGATATAATCGAAGTTGCCGATGAAAAAACCCCTGAAAATCCAAGCGACGTTGAAAAATCAAAAATACTTGAAAAGGAAGCTGAAAGAATTTTAAAATATCTAAAAAAAGATTCATTTTTGATAACTCTTGAGATTTTGGGAAAAGAATTAACTTCTGAAGATCTTGCAAAAAAAATAAACGACCTTTCAATTTCTGGAAAAAGTGATATAACATTCGTTATTGGAGGATCCTTGGGATTATCAAAAAATATTTCAGAAATTTCAGATTTTAAGCTGTCTTTTTCAAAAATGACATTTCCACACCAATTAATGAGGGTCATTCTTTTAGAACAGATCTATCGAAGTTTTAGAATTATTAGCGGGGAACCTTATCATAAGTAAAGTTTTAAAGAAAAACGATTTATAATTTTAAATTCTATTTTTGAGGATTAACCATCCACCATTAATCGAAAATCATAAAACTTAAGGGCCATTTATATAATTTTTAAAAAATATGAAAGATGTAATATCTGATAAGGGGAAAGGATATGGCCAAAAAAGAAGTAAAAACGGATTTATGGGTCTATGATTTATTAAAAGAAGCAGAAATCGAACTTGAACCACAAGGAAGTTCAATAGTTGAAATAAACACGGCATTAAAAACTGCTTCAAAAAACAGAACTGGAAAAGTCGGTTTTCCAGAATACATTGGAGTAATTAAAGATTTTTTGTTAGTTATTGAAGATAAATCCGAGTTATCTAACCATATAATATTAGATAATAAAAATTTAATTAGTATGGAACGAAATGATGTGAAAAATTACGCTGTTAATGGTGCACTGTTTTATGGACAACATTTGGCTAAAAACACATCATATAAAAAAATAATTGCTTTTGGCATATCTGGAAACGAGAAAAAACATAAAATTAGCCCAATCTATATTGATGAAACTGAATATTATCGAGAACTTCCAGATGTAGAATCATTCATATCATTCAATGAAAAAAACATTGATGAGTATTATACAAGGGAAATCTTAAAAGAAGCGACAGATGAAGAAAAAACGACTGAAGAAATCTTAAAAGATGCTTCAATACTACATGAAGATTTAAGAAATTACGGGACTCTTAAAGATGTTGATAAACCTTTGATTGTATCAGGTATTTTATTAGCTTTGAGGGAATCAGAATCTAAGAATTTTTCTATTGATGATTTAACAGGAGATACGATTAAAACAGATGGTCAAAAAATTTATGATGCGATAGAATCCAATTTAAAAAGAGCAAATGTATCTCCCGATGTAAAAAAAGATAAATTACTTAGTCAGTTTGCAATCATTAAAGATACACCAAAATTAAATGAAATTGAACCGAAATTAAAGAAAACACCACTAAAACATTATACCGAATACCTATACAACAAAATTTACAAAAGTATTAGATATATTCAGTCTTCGGAAGATTATTTGGGTAGATTTTATGGAGAATTTATGTCTTATTCGGGGGGTGATGGGCAGACATTAGGTATTGTTCTTACCCCTAAACATATTACGGAATTATTTTGCGATTTAGTTGAAGTAAAACCTAATGATATTGTTTTTGACCCTTGTTGTGGAACTGCAGGATTTTTAATTGCTTCAATGCATAACATGTTAAAACAAACCAGTAAAAAATCAGAACAAAGAAATATCAGACAAAACCAACTTCACGGCTTTGAATTACAGCCCTACATGTTTACAATTGCTACAACAAATATGATTTTACGAGGAGATGGTAAAAGCAACCTAATAAATGAAGATTTCTTAAAGCAAGACCCCAATAAAATACAGTTAAAACAGCCCACCGTAGGGATGATGAATCCACCTTATTCACAAGGCTCAAAAAAAGATCCTACGTTATATGAAATAGCTTTTACCGAACATTTGCTTGACTCATTGACTGTTGGTGCACGTTGTATCGTTATTATACCCCAATCCTCAGTAACAGGGAAAACTAGAGAAGAACAGAGTATAAAAGAAAATATCTTAAAAAAACATACACTAGAAGGCGTAATTACCCTAAACAAAGATACATTTTATGGTGTTGGGGTAATGCCTTGTATTGCCATATTTACGGCAGGGGAACCACATTTAAATGATAAAGAATGTAAATTTATCGATTTTAGGGATGACGGTTATAAAATTAGCCCCCATATAGGATTACTGGAAACTGAACAGGCAAAAGATAAAAAACAGCACTTACTTGATGTATGGTTTGATAGAATCGAATCAGAAACAAAATTTTGTGTAAAAACGACGGTAGAGCCTAATGATGAATGGCTTCACAGCTTTTATTACTTCAATGATGAAATTCCAACAGATGAAAATTTTGAAAAAACTGTTTCAGATTACCTATCTTTTGAATTTTCCATGATAATGCAAAACAGAGAATATTTATTCAAAACTCCTAAAAATGGAGATGGAGATGGAGATGGAGATGAATAATTATGAAATTGGAGGATAGGGCATGGAAAGAGTTTAATTTAAGTGGCGAAAATGGCATTTTTAAAAATTACCATGGAAAAAGGTTGACTAAAGAAAAAAGAATCGATGGAAATTTACCTTTTTTAACCGCTGGAGAATATAATCAAGGTTTAGGAGATTTTATATCTAATAAAGACTTTATCACATTTAAAGATTTTATTTCCATAGATATGTTTGGAAATGCATTTTATCATGAACATATTTGTTCGGGGGACGACAATATCTATTTCTTTATAAATGATGAATTATCCAAAGCAACAAAACTATTTATTGTAGCGTGTATCAACCAAAACAAAAGTAAATATTCGTATGGCAAACAATTTAGACAAAGAAATGCGGATACAACTAAAATATTACTTCCCATCTCGAAAAATGAGGAATTTAAACCAGATTGGGCATTTATGGAAGAATATATCAAAGAAAAATACGCAATTAAAGAAAAAACATATAAAGAACACATAAAAAAAGTTATCAAAGAATTAACATATAAAGAAATTGTTCCATTAGAAAAAAAAGAATGGAAAGAATTTTTTATAAATGAGTTATTTGACGTAATTATTGGAAAAAATATCGATGGAAATAAAGTTGATAAAATTTCAGGCAATATTCCATATATTACCAGAAAAGAATCGAATAATGGTCTTGACGGATTTATAGATGAAGATATTTGTAAATTAAATAATAACTTTCCAGTAATAACGATAGGTAACGAAACCGCACAACCATTTGTACAAAATTTTTCATTTTTTACAGGCACAAAAGTAAATATTCTTATACCAAAATTGAAAATGTCAGATAAAGTGTTATATTTTATATCTACTTCGCTAAAACAACAAAAATCAAAATATAATTACACATACACAATTAATTCTACAAGAATCAAAAAACAGAACATATTACTACCGATTAATGAAAATAATGAACCCGATTATGAATATATGGAACAATATATGAAAAATATTATGATAAAGAAATATAATAAATATTTAAGCTACACGAAGAAATAAATAGAGAATAAGCTACTTTTTTTATAGAAATTAAACCCTTTATTTTAAAGAATATTTAAATTTTCAAAAATATCCCTTTTTAAAAATATATAAGCTCAACATGCGTAATTATCAAAAAATTATTTAATATCCAATTTAATTTGAAAATTCGATTTTATAAATCTTATACCTATAAATTAGTCTCATGACCCCATTTTTATCTTTGAATTTAAAATCAATTCGAAAAGTATATCAATTATCTTAGATATTCAAATAATAAGATTTTTCTATTAAAATCTTTGAAAAACCAAAATGGCATAAATAACTTTGATATATTTATGATGACTGCTTTAAAATATTGCAAGTGGTGCTTTTAAACAGTAAAATAAATCGCTTATTAAAAATCTTGGAAGTAATAAAATATATATAGGTATTCTACGGGATATACTAATTATTCTTCAAAGGAGGTTATTCTGTGAGTGCTATAGATACCATTAGGGAAATAAAGCATGCAGAAAATAATGCTGTGAATGCGATAGAAGAAGCTAAGAAAAAAGCAGAAGAAATAAAGCTTGCCGCAATAGAAGAAGGTAAGAAAATAATTTCTGAAGCCGAAGCTAGTGCAGAATTATCTGCAAAAGAATTAGTTTCAAAGTTTGAAAAAGAAGCTGAAGAAAAAGCTAATGAAATAATGAATAAAGAAGACAAAGCAATTGCTGAAATGGCAAACCTTGCTAAAGTCAAAATTCTAAACATCAAATTGGAAGATGTAATAGAATTCTAATTTCCCGTTGTCAAAACTTGAAAGGTGGTTTTATTGAGACCCGCAAGAATGAACAAAATTAGAGCGGTCATCTTGGATGAAAAAGTGGATCCTGTCATTAGACAACTCCATGAAAGCGGGCTAGTGGAGTTATACGACTTATCTGCGAAACTCGAAGACCCTGAATGGAACGCGCTTATGTTGCCAGCTCCATCAGCCGAGTATGGTAGAAATGTTGCTTCATTGACAATTAAAGTAAGTAGATTATTAGACTTATTTTCAAGCGTCAGTGAAGGAGAAAAAGCAGGACTTTCAGGCGTACTTAATCCAAAAGTACCAGCAAAGAAGAAACTTTCATTTTCATCATCTGAAGAAATTATCTCCAACGTTGAAAACGTTCTCGAGAGCGTTGAAGGAGAAGTCTCAGAACCCGCTAAAAAGCTGGCCGAACTTGAAAATAGAAAAACTATTCTTGAAACGTTAAAAGACAGTGTTAAATATTTATCTGGTTTTGATCTTGATTTGAAATTCCTCGGGGAAGGATCTTACACATATATTGTTTCTGGACTTGTTTCACAAGAAGATATATCTGAATTAGAATCTTCACTTGAAGAAGCTACAGAAGGTTATGTTGAAATTGTAAAAGGAAATCCTGTAAATAAGAGCGAAAAGGAACAAAAAATTCCAGTAATTGTCGCTACATTGAAACAATGTGCAGATGTTGTAGGCGCAGAACTCAGAAAATCTGGTTTTGAAAGACTAGACATTGCAAATGTTGAAGGAACCCCTTCAGAGATTTTCAACGATACTGAAAAAGAACTTTTAAGTATCGAAACCGAAACAAAAGCTATTTTAGAAAATTTGAACGCACTTTCAAAAAAATGGACTGACGAAGTCTTAGTTTTGCATGAAGTTCTTGAAATTGAAAAAGAAAGAGCTGAAGCATATTCAATGACAGGTAAAACCGACAGGACACACCTCATTGAAGCTTGGACACCTAAGAAACATGTTAAAAAAGTTCAGGAAATCATTGAAAGCGCTTCAGAAGGATATGCAGTTGTTGAAGTTTCAGAGCCTGACGAACCAGTTGAAAAAATACCTGTTATGCTCGACAATGCAAAATCTGTAAAACCATTCGAAATGCTTACAGAAATGTACGCACCGCCAAAATACAACGAAATCGACCCTACAATGATGATAATGCCTGGTTTTTTAATATTCTACGGTATTATGCTTACTGATGCGGTTTATGGTTTATTGTTAACCTTGGCAGGTCTTGTACTCTGGAAAAGAATGGGCAAAGTGAGCAGTGGTGCATACAACTTAGGTTATATCTTAACACTCTCAGGTCTTTCAACAGTATTCTTTGGAATATTAACAGGTGGCTACCTTGGTGACTTTATGTACCAATTCCTTGGAATGGACATATACACAACAGGATTTGCGCTTGTAAACCCGCTTGGTGAAAGCACATACATCAGTGCAGCAAAACCATTACTCAGTCTTGGTGGAATTGATGTAAACAATGGACCTATGGCAATCTTGTTATTCTCAATTGTAGCAGGTATTATTCACCTATTCATTGGATTAACAGTTGGTCTTAAGGAATCATTGGCAAATGGATCAGTTTTAGATGCATTCTTAAATCAAGGTATGTGGATATTATTGATACTTGCAATAGTTGCTACAGTAGTAACCGGAAACATGATGATTGCAGGCGGTGCAGTAATCGCGGTAATCGCATTATGTATGATTAAAGGATTCATGAATGGCGGCATTCTCGATGCTTTACTAGGTGCAATGGATATTACAGGATTTTTAGGTAACGTTCTCTCTTACGCAAGGCTTTTAGCTTTATGTTTAGCTACAGGTGGTCTTGCAATGGCTGTAAACATTATGGCTAAATTATTAGGAGATGCAGTTCCAGTAATCGGTATTTTAATTGCAGTAGTAATGCTTGTATTTGGTCACTCATTCAACTTCGTGATGAATGGTCTTGGTTCATTTATCCACTCATTGAGGCTACATTACGTAGAATTCTTTGGCCAATACTATGAAGGTGGTGGAAAGAAATTCTCCCCATTCAAAGCTAAAAGAGAATACACTTCAAACTAATTAAAAAAAGGAAAAATAATCTAAATGAATGATTCGAAACGAGGTGCTTATGATGGTATTTGAAAACCCATTATTACTCGGAGCTATCGGTGCTGGTTTAGCAGTAGGTATTGCTGGTCTCGGTTCAGGTATCGGTGCAGGTATCACTGGTGCTAGCGGTGCTGGCGTTGTTGCAGAAGACCCAAACAAATTCGGTACAGCAATCGTGTTCCAAGCATTACCACAAACACAAGGTCTCTATGGTTTCCTTGTTGCAATCTTAATATTATTCGTATTCAAAAGCGCTCCTGAATGGGCAATGCTCGCTGCAGGTATAGGTACTGGTTTAGCTGGTTTATCCGCAATCGGTCAAGGTATCGCATCAGCTGCTGGTTTAGGTGCTGTTGCTGAAGATGATGGAATTTTCGGTAAAGCAATGGTTTTCTCCGTTCTTCCAGAAACTCAGGCAATTTACGGTTTATTAGTTGCAATCCTTCTCTTAGTTGGAGTATTTGCAAGCCCAGGTGTTACAACAATTGCAGCCCTCGGTGCTGGTTTAGCTGTTGGTTTCGCTGGTCTTTCAGGTATCGGTCAGGGTATCACAGCTGCAGGTGCAATTGGAGCTACAGCTAGAGATCCTGATGCAATGGGTAAAGGTTTAGTTTTAGCAGTTATGCCAGAAACTTTCGCTATCTTCGGTTTATTGATAGCAATCTTGATCATGCTCGGTATCATGTTCTAATTAAAAATAACGAAACTCAGGGTTTCTAAATACTTTAAATCCAATTCCGAAGGTGTTACGATGGGAGCGGAAAAGATAACATCCAAAATCGTAGAAGATGCAAATAAAAATGCCGAAAAAATTTTGGCTGAAGCTCTTAATGAAAAAGAAGCAATATTAACTGAAGCTAAAGAAGAAGCTTCAAAAAAAGAGCAAGCAATAGCTAAAAAAGGAGAAAAAGATGCTGAAATGACTAAAAACAGAATTTTAGCCGAAGCAAGACTCTCCGCAAAGAAAAAATTGCTTGAAGAAAGAGAAAAAACGATCCAGTTAACTCTCGAAAAATTAGAGGAAGATTTAGTAAAATTACCTCAAAAAGAAGACTACAAAGACATTTTGTTGAAATTGATAATTTCCGGAGTTTACTCAGTAGGCGGCGGCGAATTAGAATTGTTACTCAACAAAAAAGACTTTGAATTAATCGATGACTCAACACTTTGGGCTCTCGAAAAAGAAATGGAAGACAGACTCAAAAAAGTCACAGTATTGAAAAAAGGCGAAGCTAAATCGATCATTGGCGGTTGTATCATAAAAACTGCAGATCAAACAAAAGTATCTGACAACAGCCTCGAAGCAACATTTGAAAGGAATTTAGATTCAGTCAGAGCTAAAATTGCTGAAATGTTGTTCTAAGGTGATTTAGATGGTAGATGCTTTAACACAGTTAATGGAATTAGCAGGAATGCCTACTGACATATTCATGACTTTATTTGTACTTGCAGGAATCGCTATATTCTTGGTTATTATGATCTTCCTGATAAGATACTTGTCAGAAACTGCTCCATTTGCTTACGTTAATGCAAGAGTAAGAAGTATGGAGTCTAGGTTATTGAAAGACCATAAAATAAATGAATTAATCGAATCTGCAGGAACTACAGAGTTAATTGGATTCTTGGAAGATACGGACTACGGGCCATACTTATCCGAAGTTTTAGGACAAAGTGAAGACCCAGTAGTTGTTGAAAAGGCATTGGATATTCATTTAGCACACGTTTACCAAACACTTGCAAATATCTCCCCTGATGGAGCAAGGAAAATATTAAAATTGCTTGAAAAGAAATTCGATGTTAAAAACATCAAAACACTTCTTAGAGCAAAATATGTTGGTTTGGATGCTGAAGAAACTTTCAAATTATTGATTCCACTTGGAACAATCCCTGAAAGCAAATTAAGAGAATTAAGTGAAACTAAAGAAATTGAAGAAATAGTAAGTGCTTTAGATGGAACTGGTTATTCAGGCGTACTTTCAGAAGGTTTGACAGAATACGAGCAAAACGGCAAATTAACTACACTTGAAATGTCACTCGATAAATTAATCCTTGAAAACCTCTGGAAAAACGTGAGTGTTGATGGTACCGAAAAAGACTTGTTCAAAGAATTTATCGGAACAATGATTGACATTGAAAACTTGAAAATCATCCTCAAAGCAAAAGCTGACGGATTATCATCTGAAGTTATTTCAAAATATACAACAAGCAAAGGATACGAACTTGCTTCTTGGAAATTAAAAGAGCTTGCTGATGTAGAATCAATCGAAGGAGTTATCAGTTCACTTGAAGGTACAAAATATGCACCAATTGTAACTGAAAACCTCGAAGAATTCGAAAAAGTTAAGTCAGTTTATGTATTTGAAAAAGCACTTGACAGTTACCTAGTTCAAATGGGTAAAAAATTATCACTCAGACAGCCATTTGGAATAGGCCCGATAATTGGACTTATTACCTCAAAAGAACTTGAGATAAGAAATTTAAAAATTATCATTAAAGGTAAAATTGAAGGCCTGTCTGCAAGTGAAATCAGGGAGATACTGGTATCCTAAAAACGATTATAAAGTGATATTATGAGAATCGGTGTAGTTGGAGATCCTGATGTAGTAGCTGGGTTCAGACTTGCTGGACTTACAGATGTCTACGAAGTTAACTCCCCTGAACAAGCTGCAAAGGCAATTGGAGAATTAAACAGCAACTCTGAAATAGGATTGATTATTACCACTGAGAGAATCGGTGAAAAAATAAGGGATGCTATTTCAAGCATAAAAAAAGTTGTTGTAGAAGTTCCTGACAAAAACGGTCCTATTGTCAGAGAAAATGATCCTGTGAAAGTATTAGTAAGAAACGCTGTTGGTGTTGACATTAAGTAATTCTGAGGTGAAAATATGGTCGTCGGTAAAATTATCAAAATATCCGGTCCGGTTGTTGTTGCCGAAGGCATGAAAGGTTCCCAGATGTTCGAAGTGGTTAAAGTAGGAAACGAAGGTTTAACCGGGGAAATCATTCAGTTAACTGAGGACGAAGCAATCATTCAGGTTTATGAAGAAACTGCTGGTATCAAACCAGGAGAAGGAGTTGAAGGTACTGGTGCTCCATTATCAGTAGAGCTCGGCCCTGGTATGTTAAAAGCAATGTACGATGGTATTCAAAGACCTTTAAACGAAATCGAAAATGCTACAGATTCAATTTACATCCCAAGAGGAGTAAGTGTTCCATCAATCTCAAGAGAAATTAAATGGGACTTTGAACCAACTGCAGCAGCTGGAGATGAAGTTATAACTGGGGACGTTATCGGTACAGTTCAAGAAACTGCATCAATCGTTCACAAAATCATGATTCCTTTCGGAGTTAGCGGTAAAATCAAAGAAATTAAAGCAGGCAGCTTCACTGTTGAAGAAACAGTTGCAGTTGTTGAAACCGCTGAAGGCGAAAAAGAAATCATGATGATGCAAAAATGGCCTGTAAGAAAGCCAAGACCATCAAAAGGAAAACAAGCTCCAGTAATTCCATTAATTACCGGTCAAAGAGTTGAAGATACATTCTTCGGACTTGCAAAAGGTGGTGCTTCAGCAATTCCAGGTCCATTTGGAAGTGGAAAAACTGTTACACAACACCAGCTTGCTAAATGGTCTGACGTGGATGTTGTGGTATACATCGGTTGTGGAGAAAGAGGTAACGAGATGACAGAAGTTATCGAAGAGTTCCCACACTTAGATGATATCAAAACAGGAAACAAATTGATGGACAGGACCGTATTAATTGCAAATACATCAAACATGCCGGTAGCTGCTAGGGAAGCTTCAGTATATACTGGAATTACAATTGCAGAATACTTCAGAGACCAAGGACTTGGTGTTCTCTTAACTGCTGACTCAACATCAAGATGGGCAGAAGCAATGAGAGAGATCTCAGGTAGGCTTGAAGAAATGCCTGGGGAAGAAGGATACCCTGCATACCTTTCATCAAAACTCGCTCAGTTCTACGAAAGAGCAGGAAGAGTTGAATGTTTAGGTTCAGAAAACAAACAAGGATTCGTATGTATTGTAGGTGCAGTATCACCACCAGGTGGTGACTTCTCAGAACCAGTTACATCAAACACATTGAGAATCGTTAAGGTGTTCTGGGCATTAGATGCAAACCTTGCAAGAAGAAGACACTTCCCTGCAATCAACTGGTTAACAAGTTACTCACTCTATATTGACGACATCGCTGGCTGGTGGCAACAAAACACCGCAGCAGACTGGAGATCATTAAGAGATGAAGCAATGAGCTTACTCCAAAAAGAAGCTGAGCTCCAAGAAATCGTTCAACTTGTTGGTCCAGATGCACTTCCAGACAGAGAAAGAGTTATCTTAGAAATTGCAAGAATGTTAAGAGAAGACTTCTTACAGCAAGATGCATACCACGAAGTAGACAGCTACTGTTCACCATTAAAACAGTACAACATGTTGAAAATCATCATGACGTTCTACAAGAAAGGATTAGATGCAGTTGCTAAAGGTGCTGACCCAGCAGGCATTTCAGCTGTTACTGTAAAAGGAGACATTGCAAGAATGAAATACTTGACTGATGACGAATTTATAAACACGAAAGTACCTGAAATCATTAACAAAATGGAATCCGAATTAGGTGCTTTAATCAAATAACCTAATTTAATTTTAAACTGTAAGGAGGGTTATCATGGACGCTATGCAAAAAACCATAGAATACACATCCGTCTCCAGAATTGCTGGTCCTTTAATGGTTATTGATGGAATCGAAGGAGTTGCTTACGGTGAAATTGTAGATATTACAACTCCAAATGGAGAAAAAAGAACCGGGCAAGTTTTAGAAGCTAGAGAAGAAATTGCTGTTGTTCAGGTATTTGAAGGAACTTCAGAATTAAACACCAGTGAAACAAAAGTAAGATTCACAGGAGACACTGCAAAAATCGGTGTATCATACGATATGCTCGGTAGAATTTTCAACGGTGCAGGAAAACCACTCGATGGCGGACCAGAAATCATCGCTGAGAAAAAATTAGATATCAACGGTTACCCATTAAACCCAGTTTCAAGAAACCCGCCAAACGCGTTCGTTCAAACTGGTGTTTCAACAATCGATGGTACAAACACACTCGTTAGAGGACAAAAAATCCCGATCTTTTCCGGATCCGGTTTACCACACAACAAACTTGCTACACAAATTGCAAGACAAGCTAAGGTAAGAGGAGAAGGTGAACAGTTTGCGGTAGTATTTGCTGCAATGGGTATCACCGGTGAAGAATCAAACTACTTCATGGATGAATTTAAGAAAACAGGTGCTTTGGAAAAAGCTGTTGTTTTCATTAACTTAGCAGATGACCCTGCAATTGAAAGAATTCTTACACCAAGAATTGCACTCACAACTGCAGAGTACCTTGCATACGAAAAAGGAATGCACGTACTTGTTATCTTAACTGACCTTACAAACTACTGTGAGGCATTAAGAGAAATTGCAGCTGCAAGAAACGAGGTACCTGGAAGAAGAGGTTACCCTGGTTACATGTACACTGACTTAGCTTGCCTCTACGAAAGAGCAGGAAGAGTTAAAGGTAAAGAAGGAACAGTAACACAGATTCCAATTCTTACAATGCCTGATGACGATATCACGCACCCAATTCCAGACCTTACAGGTTACATTACCGAAGGACAGATTGTGCTTTCAAGAGAGTTAAACAGAAAAGGGGTTTACCCTCCAGTTGACATCTTGCCATCACTTTCAAGGCTTGCAGGTAACGGCCAAGGTGAAGGAAAAACAAGAGACGACCACTCAAAAGTTATCAGCCAAGCATACGCTGCATACGCTGAAGGTAGAGGTTTAAGAGACCTTGTAGCGGTTGTTGGGGAAGAAGCATTAACCGAAAGAGACAGATCATTCTTAAAATTCGCTGATGCTTTCGAAAACAGCATTGTTACTCAAGGAGTAGACGAAGACAGAAGCATTGAAGAAACACTTGATTACGTCTGGGATTTATTAACAATATTACCTAGAGAAGAACTCAAGAGAGTTTCCGATGAATTAATTGAAAAATACTTACCTAAAAAATAATTCAGAAGCTGAATTATTCCCATTTTATTAAACTAGGGGGATAGCAATGGCAGACGTAAACCCTACAAGAATGGAACTTCTAAAGTTGAAAGGAAAAATTAAACTTGCAGAAAAAGGGCACAAACTCTTGAAACAAAAAAGAGACGCCCTTATGATGGAGTTTTTTGAAATCCTTGATCAAGCTTCTGGAATAAGAGACAAAGTAAATGATGCTCTTTCACAAGCATACAAAGACTTGATAATGGCTCAGGCAGTAATGGGTACTTTATCAGTTAAAGAAGCTTCATTTGCAGCTAAAAATAATGACATCGACCTAGATGTGGACATGAGAAACATTATGGGTATCGATGTTCCAGTATTTGAAATTTCAAACGTAAAAAGAGACATTTCAACTAGAGGTTACAGCCCTTACGGAGTTTCCTCAAAATTGGATGAAGCTGCAAAGAACTTCGAAGAAGCTTTAGAACTTATTACAGAACTTGCAGAAATCGAAACTTCGATAAAATTACTCGCTCAGGAAATCATCACAACAAAAAGAAGAGTTAACGCTCTTGAATACGTTGTAATTCCAAAAATGAACGAAACCAAAAAATACATCGCTATGAGACTTGAAGAGATGGAGAGGGAAAACTTCTTCAGATTGAAAATCATTAAAGCGAGAATGGACGCTAAAGAAGCTGAAGAAGCATAATTCAACATCGTTGGTGGTTTTATGTTCAGAATTACTGGAAAAATTAAGGAAATTGAAGATAAAATTGAAGGCAAAAAACAGGAAGGGGCTAAACTAGAAATAGTTGGCCAAAAAGTTCCAGTTTTTGCAGCAGAAACTGTTGAAATTAAAGCAGGCGAAATTAAACCGATAAACATTTCGAAAATTTGCTTGCCTAAAAAAACAGTTTTGATGCCTTCTGCATACATTCAGCACAAATTAGGAAACATGGTATCCTTAGGGGAAGAAACTCCAGTTCCTTTCGAACATGAAAGATGTCTCGAATACGCAATATTTGTTGCAGTAAAAGAAGGAACTATTAAAGAAGGAGAACTTGTTGGAACCATAGTAGTACTCCATGCTGAATAATTAAATACCATCAATACTAACTTTTTTTACTTTTCAATAAAATTTACGTGAAACAATGGATAAAGAAATTTATAAGTTTCTGCATAATT
The DNA here is from genome assembly GCF_002945325.1 of Methanococcus maripaludis. Taxonomy (NCBI): domain Archaea; kingdom Methanobacteriati; phylum Methanobacteriota; class Methanococci; order Methanococcales; family Methanococcaceae; genus Methanococcus; species Methanococcus maripaludis. Next base: position 1,649,572 of record NZ_CP026606.1, on the reverse strand, counting down.
TAAAATCCAATTTTAAAAGAAAAACATTAAACGAACTTTTAAAAGAAGATAAACCGCATTTACTAGTAAACGGACAGAGACACAGGATTAAGAAAAAGGAACTCGAATTTATAAAAGAAAATATATCTGGGGATATACGACTTCCAATAGTACTAGAAGTTGATTCAAGTTATGACTCGGGAACTGTAAAAATAGAAGGAATCGAAGAAGTAAAATTAATATCAAAAATTTTAGGAAAAAAAGTCAGCCTTTTTAGTGAAGAAAGTATCCTTTATATTTACAAACCTGAATTAAGAGAAGTTAGGCGAAAATTACCAACTACAACACAGTATTTATTTAGAGTAGGCCTTAATTAGTGATAAAATGCTAAAAAAGAAAAAATATTATGGAAGAGATCCATTAAAGAAGCTTATGAATGACCCTGAAAAAAGCGAAAAAATTTATAAGATACTATTCCTAGTAAATATATGGGTTTGGTTCTCAATGTTTATTGGTGCAGTTATCTTTGTGATATGGGCCTACAAATTCCTATCAGCATAATTTAGGTGGTTTGATGAATGAATATGTATTATACTTCACCATGATTTCATTAGTGTTTGGTGCGTTTTCTGCGTTAAAATTAGCATTTAGAAAAGAAACTTCAAACGTACTTATCGGAGAAGGCCTAATGGCTGTAATAATTGCTACATTTTTAGTAATTTTAGCAGAAATATACTCAATTGCATATGTAGAAACCGTAGCACTGTTACTCTTGGTATGCGGCCCGATTGGAACAATTGCATTTTCAAAATTCATGAAAAAAGGAAATCCTGCAGAAGTATAAATTATTTAAGATACTTAACAAAAAAGAATTTAATTTTATTTTTTAAGCCAGTTTATACCGTTGCTTATTCCATCTTTAAATGAATCAGTACTGCTTTTTTTATGTTCCTGACTGTTTTTCTGAACTTCTGGCACTTCAGCTTCTTTTTCTGAAACTGCAATACTGTGTTCCCTATCTATTTTTTTCTGCTCTAATTTTTCTTTATCAAGCTCAAAATCTTCTTCTACCCGTATTACGTGGTCTGCAATATTTTGAATTGCAGTACTAAATCCAGGTTCAGCACCAACGACAATAATTTGTTTTCCGCGTTCTTTGGCTTTTCTGATTGCAGGTAAAAAGTCTGCATCTCTTGTCATGTAGACAATTGTATCAATATTTTTATTAAATATCAATTCAGTTCCTTCGACTGCCATTTCAACATCAACGTCTCCTGCAGAAATCCTTGGTTCAAAACCCTGATTTGCAATGGCTTCGATTAATTTATCTGACGCATACTGGTTTAAATAAACCCGGCCAACAACAATATCCCCAAACTGTTCTAATGCATCCCTTACTTTATCAAGATCAACATTAAATTCTTTTCTTAACATGTTTGGTCCATCAATAAGTAAGGCCATCTTATTTGCCCCTTTTTTGCCAGTTTTTACATAAAATTTCTCTAAGTTGCCCAGTTTTTTCCACATCTATCTCACGACCAAATATTAACAAAATTAAAAAATAATTAAGTAAATAATCTATTTGTATTTAAACTATTTAAAACTAAAACTTTTTTCCATATTTTTCCTTAAATTCATCAATATTTTTAGCAGTATTGTCCAATGTAAGGGGCGTTACTGACACATTTCGTTTATTTCTAACAGCATATACATCAGTTCCATCTTCTTCATCCATAACAGGATATCCATCGAGCCAGTAGTAGCTCCTACTTCTAGGATCAATTCTTTCCTCAACGTGCATTGAATACATACGTTTAGCAAGTTTTGTAATTTCTACAGGCGTATTTTCTGTAGCATTATCTGGAACATTTATATTTACTACATCACACGGGAATTCATCGTCTAAAAACTTTTTAAATACGTTTTTAACAATTCTAGCGGCAGTCATAAATTCAATTGGACTTTCGCCTTCTTTAAATTTTAAATGGTCAGTTGTAACCTGTAAGGAACATGCGAATGATTTTGCACCGTGGTGTGCACCTTCAAATGCAGCTCCGAGTGTTCCGGAAGTTGTAATTTCAGTTCCAAGATTTTCGCCGATATTTATTCCAGAAATTATGTAATCCGGAACTTTTTTTAAAACCTGGTGTACCCCTAAAACAACACAGTCAGTAGGAGTTCCAGATACTGCATAGCCTTCAGAACAATCAGCAAGTTTTGTTTTAGTAATTCTAAGAGGCTCAAATAAACTTATTGCTCTTCCAATACCACTCTGTTGATTAGTGGGTGCAACAACCGTAACATTTGCATCAAATTCTTCACATATTACATTTTTAAGTGCTAAAAGACCATTTGAATAAATCCCATCATCATTTACAAGTAAGATTTCCATAGTCATAACAAATCACCATTCAGTTACTATTTATCGTCTCGCAAATATTTATACAATACATATTAATTCATAAATAACCTATTAATCAAAATTAAAATGTGTATTTTACGTTTTGGCAAAAAATACCTTAAAACCTGTATATTATTATTCACGCTTCAAATCTTAAATATATAAGTTAAAACTAAAATTTTAGTTATGTATTAAATTATACCATTTTTAAAATTCCATCTGAAAATTAAAATTAAAGTTAATCTTTTAGGATTGGTTTCAAAAGTATATATACTAGCCGATTTTATATATTTATTAAAGTTATTTTGATAATGGATTTTTGGTGGATTTATGAAAAAAAGAAATATTACAGAATTTCAAATACTTTCAGAAGTTGTTAGAAAACAGCCACATATTAAGCAGAAAGAAATTGCTGACATATTGGGCATAACTGTTCAGGGCGTTTCAGAACATATGCGAAATCTGATAAAAGACGAACAGATTAAAAATAAAGGAAGAGGGGAGTACATAATAACCGAAAAAGGTATGGCTTCATTAAAAAACTGGATTTCGAACTTTAAAAATTATTTAAACGATGTAAATCAGAATTTGTACCGATACAAAGATGTATGGCCAGCAATTGCTACTGAAGATATAGTGCCAGGGGAAAATGTTGGAGTATACATGAAAAAGGGAATCATATACGTTTCAAAAAACATCGAATCCGATGCAACTGCAAAAGTATTTTACGGTGGAGAGTCTGGAGAAGATGTTGCAATACATGAAATTCATGGACATATTGAAGTTCAAAACGGAAAAGTTATCGTTTTAAAAATTCCTTCTGAAGTTATGGGTGGATCCCGAAACGTTGACTATGATATTGTACAAAAAACTCTTGAAGAATACCCTGATGCAGTAATTGCAACTGCAGGAACTGTTGGAACAGTGATTGCAAATAAACTTGAAATTCATCCAGATATTAGATTTGCAGTCTCTGAAGGAATTGTTTCTGCGTGCAACAGGGGTTGCGATGTTATTGCAATGATCACTGGAAAAATGGCTGAAAAAATAATAAAAACAGTTGACAAAAACAAAATAAGCTACACATTACTAAATGCGTCAAAAACGACCGATTCAATCGAATAAATATTATTTTTAAATTTTTAATTATTATTAAAAAAGAAAAAAGGAATTAGTATCCTAATTTTTGAAGTAATGGTTCTGGGGAAATAAAGTTTACATCCAAAGCCACTTCGTTTGGTTGCATTCCCATTGCAAGACCTAAAAGTTGTGATAAGTGTACAACTGGGAAATTGTATTCATTGCCTAATTTTTCTTTAATTTCAACTTGTCCCCTGTCAAATTGTAACTGGCAGAATGGACATACGTTAACGGTAGCATCAGCGCCTACTGCTAACATGTTTTCAATTTTTTCTTGTGTCATGCTTAATGCAAGGTCTAATTCTTTAGCCCTTACACCACCACCAGCGCCACAGCACATCATTTTATCTTTGTAGTCTACTGATTTAGCACCTGTTGCTTCAACGAGTTCGTCGAGCATTGTTGGGTGTTCCGCATTTCCAAGACCTTTTGCTGCAGTTGGTTTTAAGAAGTGGCATCCGTAGTGAACTCCAATATTAACATTTAATGGTTTTACAACATTTTCTCTGATTTTGTCTACACCAATTTCTTTGTAGATTAATTCAGCAAAGTGTCTTACGTGAACAGTTCCTTTGTATTCTTTTCCAATTTCTTTGAGCTGTTCGTTTACCATTGCTAAAGCTTCTTTGTTTTCATGTAACATGTGTGCAGCTTCGTATAATGAACCGTAGCATCCGTTACATACTGTAACAATATCTGTTCCCATTTCTTCTGCGATTACTAAGTTTCTTGCAGCTAATGTTAACCAGGTTTTTTGGTCGAATGAACCAAATACCCCTGGAGCAGGACAGCAGGATGCACCAGGCATGTCTACTAATTCCACACCTAATTTTTCCATTACTGTTCTTGTAGCTGATTCAACACCGGCATACCTATTTGGCATGATACATCCAAGGAAAAACGCGTATTTCATCAATATCACCATCTTAAATTATGAAGTTCGTAAATTATTGTTTTAAACCCATTGTTTTCCAGTCAAATCCGATTAATTCATCGAATTTTAAGTTTTTAGCAAGAGTTCTGATTTCGTCCATGTCTTTTTGACTGAACTGTGCAATTGGTGCTTTTTCAGCAAGACCAATTGATTTTCTTAATTTTGCTGTATCGTCGTTTGCAGGTACTGCGTGACCAGCTTTTAAAACATATACTGCAGTCATTTTGTGGGGTTTTGCCATGTTTCCTTTTTGAGCAGCTAAGTTTCTGATTGTTTTAATGATTTCAGTTACTTTAACGTCTCTAGGGCATCTTTCGTAGCAAGTGTAACAGGTTGTACATTTCCAAATGTCGTCACTATCTAAAACACTGTCTATACCAAGTAATGCCTGTCTTATAACTTTTCTTGTCCTGTATGCTGTTCTTCTACCGCTTGGGCAGCTTCCTGTACATGTACCACACTGGTAGCATGATTTTAATGAAGCTACTTCTTTTTCTCCTGGAACGGGGGTTCCAGCTTCAATGATTTCGTTTACAAAACCTTTGTTCAACTCTTCAGCTTTCATCATCCTTAACACCTCGAGGATACTTTAGTTTATATATAATATATTTATTGGTAATCGATATCATATATTATACTCTTGTATAATACCAAAATATTTTTAATAGAAATTCAAATATTATTTAAGACGGTGGTATTTTGATTGAGAAAATGGTCAAAGAATCAGAAAAAGGAATTTTAATTGATATCGAAGTTACTACAAACGCTAAAAAAAATGAAATTGGAAAAATTAATGAATGGCGTAAAAGAATAGAAATAAGAATTAAAGAACAGCCAATTGAGGGAAAAGCAAACAAAGCAATAATAAAATTTTTAAAGGGCATTTTTAAAAGTGAAATACTGATAAATTCAGGAACAACCTCATCACAAAAAACAGTACTTATACCAGATAAAACAAAAGATGATGTTGTAAAAATTTTAAAAAAGGAAATTAAATCAATTTAATCTTACCAATTAAAGTGATAACATGGAAGACGACATTAATTACACTCTTGCAGCGTATAGAATCTGCACCCCTGAGGAAACTTTTGAAAAAATAGAGCCAATAATAAAAGAAATTGGTGTCACAAGAACTGCGAGAATCGATGGACTAGATCGAATTGGAATTCCTGTTTTTTCATCGATTCGACCATCAGCAAAAGACGGTGCAATCAGCGTGTATGCTGGAAAAGGTGCCACTGAAATTCAAGCAAAGGTTTCATCCACGATGGAAGCAATTGAAAGATATTCTGCAGAATTTGATGAAAATTCAAAACTTGAACTTATAAAAGAACCTGAAAACCCAATAAACTTGGATGATTTGATATTACCTGGTGGAAAACGTGCAGAATATTCAGATACTGATGGAATTGAATGGGTAAGCGGAACAGATATTATCAGTGGTAAAACCTTTGACGTTCCAATAAACAGTGCTGTTCACCCGTATGATGGAAAAAAACTATTTAGAAGCAACACTAATGGTCTTGCATCAGGAAATTCCGAAGAAGAAGCTATTTTTCACGGGATGCTCGAGGTAATCGAAAGAGATGCATGGAGCATTTCAGAACTTTCAAAAAACACTTACAGAAAAGTAAATGTTGAAAATGCGAAAAATCCGCTTATTTTTGAACTCCTTAAAAAATTCGAAAAAGCAAAAATAAATATTATCCTAAAAGATTTAACAAGCGAAGTTGGGATTCCAACGGTTGCTGCAATTTCCGATGATGATGTTTTAAAAGACCCTGCACTTTTATGTATGGGCGTTGGATGCCACCTGCACCCCGAAATTGCCGTTTTAAGGGCATTGACAGAAGTTGCACAAAGTAGGGCAACACAAATTCATGGAGCAAGAGAAGATACAAATCGTGGAGACGTTGTACGAAGAATAAGTTACGACAGGATGAAAAGAGTACATAAAAAGTGGTATACATTCAAAAATGAAATAAATATTGAAGATATGCCAGATAATGCAAAATTAAATCTTAAAAAAGACATTGAAACTGTAAAACATATATTAAAACAGAACGGTTTTGATAAAATCATAACTGTTAAATTAAATAAAACTGATATAGATGTTTCAAGAGTAATTATTCCTAAAATGGAAATGTACAGTGTTGATAGAGATAGAATTTCACTCTGGATTAAAGATCGGATTCGAAGAAACCTTGAAAGTAACTTAAATTTAATTTAACTTCTTTTTTATTAACTATTTTTAGTAATTTAACTAATTTTTGAAATTGGTGGGCAATTATGAGAAATTTCAAAAAACCGGATGTTTTAGTCAGTAAATGCCTCGAACATGGGCGATGCAGATACGACGGACAGATGATTTCAAGTGATTTTGTTAAAAATACTAAAAAATATTTTAACTACGTTCCAGTATGTCCTGAAGTTGAAATAGGGCTTTCAATTCCTAGAAATTCCTTAAAAATTGTTTTTGAAAATGAAAAATTTGAATTTATTCAAAATATTACAAATAATAATTACACCTCAAAAATTACACAATTTTCATCTGATTTTTTAGATTCAATTGAAAATATTGATGGTGCAGTATTAAAACACAAATCTCCATCATGCGGAATAAAAAACGTTAAAGTTTATACTGCAAAAGGAAACCCGACAAATCAAAAAACAGAAGGCTTTTTTGCGAAAGAAGTGTTATATCGATATTCCGATATTGCAATTGAAGAAGAATCGCGACTTAGAAATAAAAGAATAAAAGATCATTTTTTAACCAAATTATATACAATAAAAGATTTTAAAGAAGTTAAAGAGTCAGAATCTATTAAAAACCTGATTGAATTTCATACAAACAATAAATTCTTATTTATGGCATATAATCAAAAACAAAAAGACGTCTTAGGAAATATCGTTGGAAACCATAACAAAAATTTTGATAAAATTATAAAACTTTACGAAAAACATCTTCAATTACTTTTAAAACGTCCCTCAGCCATTGGGTCGAATATTAATGTTCTCATGCATATTTTTGGATATATATCAAATAAAATTTCGAAAGATGAAAAATCATTATTTATCGATTCACTTCAAAGATACCATGACGAACTGGATTGTCTCTGTGTCCCGATAATTCTTTTAAAATCGTGGGTTATTAGATTTAACGTTGATTATTTAAAAAAACAGACTTATTTCGAACCTTTTCCACAAGAACTTGCAGATAATTCTGAAATGTTTAAAAGAGACTACTGGAATGATTAAACCATTTTAAAATAGATTAGGTGGACTGAGCGGGATTTGAACCCGCGGCATCCGCATAGCCAATGCGGCACTCTCCCAGTCTGAGCTATCAGCCCAATCTAGCTTAGATTTGATTGTTTTTCTATATAAATATTTCCATTTAAAATATTCTTTTAAAAAGCTATAAAACTGCTTAATATCATAAATTTATACGTTATTTTGAAAAATAATTCAAAGGGAGTTTCATGGAAAATTTAAAGAATTATTTTGATGTTATTATTATTGGAGCGGGGCCTGCAGGACTTTTTGCAGCGTATGAATTATCAAAATATGGTAATTTAAAAACACTCGTAATTGATCGGGGAAAAGATGTTTTAGAAAGACAGTGTGCCGCAGAAAAACTTAAAAAATGTATAAAGTGCAACCCATGTCAGATTATGTATGGAGTAGGTGGTGCAGGGGGTTTGAGTGATGGAACACTAAATTTACGGCCAGACATTGGTGGAAATTTAGTTGAAATAACCAATGATGAAAATTACGCCTGGCAGCTCATTTTTGAAGTTGATAAAATTTTTTTAGAACATGCAGGTCCAAAAAAACTTTTTAAAGGATCCTTTGAAAAAATAAAAGGACTTCAAAGACGTTCTGCGCAAAATGGAGTTAGATTTATTCCAATTATTCAAAGACATATCGGATCAGACCACACAAAACAGCTGATTAATAATATCAAAATTACACTTCAGAATAGAGGTGTTGAGTTCTTATTAAATACTGAAGTTTTTAAATTTGAAAAAAATAAGGTATTTGCAAATATTTCTGGAAAAGAAGAAAAAATTAATGCCAAATATATAATTGTTGCACCGGGAAGGGGTAATGCCGAGTGGTTTTTAAAAATTTCAGAAAAAATAGGTTTAATATCCAATCACGGCCCGATTGATGTTGGAGTAAGGGTTGAAGTTCCCTCGATAATCATGGAATCAATTACTGAAATAAATCACGACCCCAAATTTCACATATATACTGATACCTACGATGATTTTGTCAGAACGTTTTGTACAAACCCATACGGCTTTGTTGTAGAAGAAAATTACGGCGACATTATTGGAGTAAACGGACACTCAATGGTCGATAAAAAAAGTGAAAATACCAATTTTTCATTTTTAACAAGAATCGAACTTACTGAGCCTGTTGAAAACACTACAAGTTACGGAAAAAGTATTGCAAAACTTACAACAACACTCGGGGGCGGAAAACCAATTTTACAGAGACTAGGTGATTTAAAACGCGGAAGAAGGAGTACATGGGATAGACTTAAAAAAAGCAGTTTTGATCCAACACTAAAACAGGTAACTCCTGGCGACATTGCAATGGCACTGCCACACAGGATTGTCACAAATATTATTGAAGGACTTGAAAAATTGGATAAAGTAATTCCAGGAGTTTCTAACGACCATACATTATTATATGCGCCAGAAATTAAGTATTATGCAATGAAAACAAAAGTAAATGACGATTTAGAAACAAGTGTTTCAAACATTTTTGCCGCAGGAGATGGAGCCGGACTTTCAAGAGATATCACAAATTCTTGTGCAACAGGCATACTTGCTGCTCGCGGAATTCTTAAAAAAGAAGGAATTACTGATATTTTTAAAGATGAAAATACAAATTGGCAGGAACAAATAGAAACCATGAAATAAAGGGGAATTTATGTTAAAAGTTTACAATACCCTCACAAGAAAAGAAGAAGAATTTAAAACTTTGAATAAAAATGAGGTCAAAATGTACGTTTGTGGCCCAACAGTCTATGATAACACCCATTTAGGGCACGGGAGGACTTACGTTTCATTTGATATTATCCGTAGATATCTCGAACATATAGGTTATACGGTAAATCTCGTTATAAATTTTACAGATATTGATGATAAGATCATTAAAAGAGCATACGAAAAAGGAAAAGATCCAAAAGAAATTTCAGAACAATTTATAAAGGTATTTTTAGACGATATGGCCACATTAAAAGTAAAACCTGCAGATATTTATCCAAAAGTTACAGAACATATTTCTGAAATTATTGCATTTATTGAAAGGTTAATTGAAAAGGGTTTTGCATACAAAACTGAAGACGGCGTTTATTTCGAAGTTAAAAAATTTAAAAACTATGGAAAATTGAGTAACATCAATTTAGAAGATTTGGTTTCAGGAGCAAGAGTTGAAACTTCTGAAAAAAAGAAAAACCAAAAAGACTTTGCACTCTGGAAAACTGCAAAACCAGGAGAACCTAAATGGGAAAGTCCTTTTGGGAAAGGTAGGCCCGGATGGCATATCGAATGCTCTGCAATGAGTTCAAAATATCTTGGAGAACAATTTGATATACACGGAGGAGGGCGGGATTTATCGTTTCCACACCATGAAAATGAGATTGCACAAAGTTCGGCATATTCTGGAAAAGATTGGGTTAATTACTGGATCCATACGGGTTTTGTAATGGTTAACGGAGAAAAAATGAGTAAATCTTTGGGCAATTTTATAACTATTGGGGACATCTCAAAAGAATACAGTCCAGAAATTTTAAGGTTTTTCTTTATTCAAAGACACTACCGAAGCCCGATTGATTATACGGCTGAATCAATGAATCACGTTAAAAACAATCTTGAAAAAATATACAACGTAATTGAAAATATAAGAATTTCACTTGAAAAATCGGAAAAATCGAGGATATGGGGTGAAAATGAATTTTTACTCTACGATATTTTAAAAAATTCAAAAAATAATTTTTATAATGCAATGAATTCAGATTTTAACACGGTTGAAGCATTAAAATCAGTATTTGAAGTTTCTAATGGTGTTAATAAATATTTAAGTTTAACAGAAACTCCTAGTGAAGGTTTACTGTTAAAAGCACTTGATTTTTACAAAATAATAGGGGAAATATTTGGATTGTTTGAAAACTACTTTAAAGAATCATCAGAATCAAATGAAGAAGAATTTGTCAAATTTTTAATTGAACTGCGGTCAGATTTAAGGCTTCAAAAAAATTACGAAATGTCTGATAAAATAAGGGATGGATTGAAAAATTTAGGATATCAAATTGAGGACAACCCAAAAGAAGGAACAGTATTTAAAAAAATAAATATTTAATTTTCGAGTGGTATTTTGGACGAAAATTCCTACAAAACACTTAAATCTTTTTCAAAAGTGGAACTTATCTTTAAAGGTTCACTATTCCTTGGTTATGGAAAACCCGTAAAAAGCGAGGTTGAAGCAAAAGAATTTATTGACAGAATTAAAGAAATTCACTCCGATGCAACACACAATGTTTCTGCATATCGGATAAATATTGAAAATAATTTTGCAATGAAATACGACGATGATGGTGAACTACAGGGAAGTTCAGGTAAGCCGATCTACAAGGTTATTGAATTAAAAAATCTTCAAAATACAGTAATTGTTGTTACAAGGTATTTTGGCGGAGTTAAATTAGGATACGGGGGCCTTGTAAAAGCATACAGCGATACTGCAACTGAAGTTATAAATTCAAGCGGAATTTTAGAAGTTTTTGAAAAGTCTTATCTAGTTTTAGAGTTTGATTATTCAGAAATACAAAAAATTAAAGATATATCAAAGATTTTTGGAAAAATCGTTGATGAAAACTATTCAGACGTTGTAAGATTTAAATTAGAAATTAAAAAAGGACTTGAAGATGAATTTACTAAAAAACTGGTTAATTTAACAAAAAATAAAATAAAAATCCATAATTTATAATTGATTCGACATAATTTTTTAGGGGATTTTATGAAAAAACTTATTATAATTTTCACAATTTTAATGTCGATAGTTCCGACATTTGCATTTGATTTAGAAAATAATACTGCATTTGAAAACTGCGTTAGCATTACAGCCCCTGCAGTTTCAGTAACTGATGAAGGATACGTTGGGGCAGCTGTTGATATCGATGTAAAGGTTTCAAATGGTGAAGGTCATGCATATATGGACACCCTACCGCTTACAGATATTGATATGCAAGGATCAGCTCGTATTGCCTCAAAAGTAGCTTTTGATATCTGCGGGATAGATCAAGACAGTCACGATGTTTATTATATTATAAGATCAGACGTTCCAACAGTTGGTGGCCCTTCTGCGGGTGCAGTTTTAACCGTTGCAACGATTGCCGCAATAAATAATTGGACATTGAATAAAAACGTCATGATGACTGGAATGATAGGCCCAGATGGAACAATTGGTCCTGTTGGCGGAATAATTGAGAAAATTAATGTAGGGGCCGAACAAAACGTTGATTATTTCCTAATACCTTACGGACAGCAGTATCAAATCGATGAAAACAATAATTCGGTTGATTGTATCGAATACGGCCAAAATCTTGGAATTAAAGTTGTTGAAGTAAGTAACATCTATGATGTGGTGTACTACTTTACAAATCACGATATCAGCACGGATTACGAAAAAAATCCAATTATAGATGGCAAATATAATGAAATTATGGAAAAATTATCCGAAGTTACACTTGAAAATGCCAAAAAAAGTCTTGAAGAAACTGAAAAATTAGATTTATCAGAACTAAATTCTTCAAAAAAGGAAGAATTTGAAGAAGAATTAAAAACTGCATCAAATTTAGTGTACCTTGGAAATGAACTGCATTCAAATGAGAAATATTATACTGCAACCTCCAGAAGTTTCAATTCTTTAATCATATTTGAAACATTGCAGTCAAAATACAATTACAAAGACAATGAATCCATTAAAAATTATCTTTTAGACGTAAATGAAAGTATTTCTGAAAAAAAGGACGAACTTTCAAATGTAACGCTAACAAAACACAACATTGAATACGTCTTTTCAGCAAAAAGCAGGGTATATGAAGCTTCGGAATTAATGGATGAAGCATTTTACCAGTACGATGAAGGAAATTTAAGTTCTGCGATTGAATATGCCGCTTATGCAAAATTAAGAGCTGAAACCGGAATTTGGTGGCTTGAATTATCGCCTGAAGAACAAAATCCTGAAAAGATTGATGAAAAAGATTTAAAATACCTTGCAAGGGAATATCTTGACAATTCAGAAATCGTTGTAGTCTACACTTCAACAGTTCTTTCAGAAGAACTAGCTGCCTACCCTATGTCCCAGATTGACGATTCAATTGATCTATACAATAAAAAAGAATACCTGCTTTCAATGTCAAAAAGTATCGATGCATATGTTTATTCTACAATGTTTTTAGAATATACTACGGATGTTGATTACCTATCAAATTTAGCCCAAAAAAAGATAAATAAGGCCGAAAACTGCATGTTAAACACGGAAAATAATTCAGAATATATCCCTGTTTCTGCACTCAGCTACTTTGAATACGCGGAAAACTTAGACGATAAATATTCAAAAATTCTCTACTTTAAGTATTCGATAGCTTATGCACAGATGAATATGGATGTTTTAAAAGAATTTGACAGTTCTGCTTTTAATTATAAGGAAGAATCTGTATTTTGCGAAATTTCAAAAAATTCGGATAACACGAATACCTTCGGGTTTGACTACAAAAATTGTTTTATAAATATCACGTATTTAATCACGGGACTCGTTTCAGGCTTTTTGATATGTATGTGGTATCGTAAAAATAATTAAATAGTTCTTTACCCTATTATTTTTAAATTCTTTTTAAAATCATATTATTCAAATATTTCTGCTCCATTGTAATGGTGATATTTATGGAATCTTATTTAAACAGCAACGAAATTATCAAAAACTCCCTAAAATCAATGAAACTGCCAGAAAAAGTACGTGTTTTTGATACTACGCTAAGGGATGGAGAACAAACTCCAGGAGTCTCCCTAATGCCTGAACAAAAAATGGATATTGCAAAAAATCTAAGTGAAATCGGTGTTGATGCAATAGAAGCAGGCTTTCCAGTTTCTTCAGAAGGAGAACAGGAATCTATTAAAAATATAACGTCTCTAGGGCTGGATGCAGAAATCTGCGGACTTGCAAGAGCCGTTAAAAAAGATATCGATATTGCAATTGACTGTGGAGTTGACAGTATCCACACGTTTATTGCTACTTCTCCACTGCACAGGGAATACAAACTAAAAATGAGTAAAGAAAAGATTATCGATATTGCAGTTGAATCTATCGAATATATCAAAGAACACGGTGTAATTGTAGAATTTTCCGCGGAAGATGCTACAAGAACGGAACTTGATTACTTAAAAGAAGTTTACAAAAAAGCAGTTGAAGCTGGAGCTGACAGGATAAATGTTCCAGATACCGTTGGAGTTATGGTTCCAAATTCGATGTCTTATTTAATAAAAGAATTAAAAAACGATATAAACGTTCCAATATCTGTACACTGCCACAACGACTTTGGAATTGCGGTATCAAACTCTGTTGCAGCAGTTGAAGCTGGAGCCGAACAGGTGCACTGTACTGTAAACGGCCTTGGTGAAAGAGCAGGAAATGCATCATTAGAAGAAACAGTGATGACATTAAACATGGTTTATGGAATTAACACTAATGTAAATACAAAAATGTTAACAAAACTCTCAAAACTGGTTTCACACTACACCGGAATTAAAACACAACCTAATAAAGCTATTGTTGGTGAAAATTCATTTGCACACGAAAGTGGAATTCACGCACACGGTGTTTTAGCAAATGCCTTAACATACGAACCAATTGATCCAGAAATAGTTGGAAACAGACGTAGAATTGTTCTTGGAAAACACAGTGGTGCTCATGCAATAAAATCAAAACTCTCAGAAATCGGTGTTGAAGTTGGTGAAATTGTTTCAGAAGAGCAGTTTCATGAAATAGTTGAAAGAGTAAAAGCAATTGGCGACAAAGGAAAAATCGTAACAGATGCAGATGTAATGGCAATTGCAGAAGATATTACGAAAAGAACACTCAAATCGGAAAGAATAGTTGATTTAGAACAGTTTGCAGTAATGACTGGAAATAATGTGCTTCCAACTGCAAGCGTTGCATTGAAAGTAAAAGATAAGATTTATAAAACATCTGAACTTGGAGTAGGACCTGTTGATGCTGCACTAAAAGCAATTCAGGCAGCAGTTGGTGAAAATATCCGATTAAACGAATACAACATCAGCGCAATTTCTGGAGGAACCGACGCCATTGCAGAAGTTACAGTTAGACTTGAAAATCAAGAAAAAGAAGTTATAGCAAAAGCTACTGGCGATGACGTTGTTAAAGCATCAGTAGAAGCAGTTATCGATGGAATAAACAAATTAATGGGTTAATTCCATTTTTTTACTTTTTTTAAATTAGTTAAAAAAATTAAGTTAAGTTTTAAAAATTAAATTAATGTAAAAAAAACAGCGGGATCGTAGAACATATCATTGCCAATCCGATAAATAATGCAACCAATTTCCTATTTTCCACAGTTCCCTCTCCATAATTCTAAATAAGATCTCTTTTCCAATTTATCATTACTAATATTTAAACTTTTCAGTAAATCTAAAAGTTCTAAAAGAGCCTGCTCCCTTTTTGAATCATCATCTACAACTTTTTCGATTTCAAGATAATCCCCAACACAATCCACGGTGTCAAATGAAACTTCAATATCCTCTTTTTTGTAAATTTTTCTTATTTTCCTGATCGGGTGAACTGGTTTAAATCCAAGTTTTTCAAAAATATTGTACATTAAATCCATGTCCAAAATTTCTACTTCAATTTCTTCTCTTGTTTTTGAAATTGAATCTAATTTTTTACCTTTGTATGTAACATATATTGTTCCTTTGTTTGAATCAAGATTTAAAGATTTTCTTATCCTCAATGCCTCGTCAGTTACCTGAAAATCCCGATCTATCCCGTTAAAATATGTATCAACCTGTTCTTTTGTTTCTTCTTTTTCAAAACCTAAACTTTTTAGTTTTTCGAGTATTTTTTTAGAATCTTCGTCTTTTAAACTAACCTTTATTTCAACTTCGATCATAAAAGCACCACTTTATCAGTTATTTCTTTTAAATTGTCTTTTAAATCATTAAATTCAAGATTTTCTATAACCAGCCAGACCCTTACTTTATTTCCTTCCTTTTCAAGTGTGGTCGATAAAATATTTCCATTTATCTCGGAAATTTTAGATGATATGCTTGCCAAAAGCCCTATTTTATCCTCTGCAACTACCTGAACCTTAATTGTAATTAAATTTATATTTTTTTTCTTTAAAACGTACCTTCCTTCGTTAGTTAAAAAAACTCCACCGGTTTTCCCTTTTTTAGTTTCGACAAACCCGAGATCCCTTAATACACGGATATATCTATCAATATTTTTGGGGTGGGTTTCAAGTTCAGCTGCAATCTCTCGAGTAGTGCTGTGTTTTTTAAGCAGTGTAAGTATTTTTTCAGTAAGCCCATCAATTTTCATCAATTTCACAACGTGTAAATCAAATAACTTAAATAAAATCACATGTCTATATACGAATATTCTTTTTCTTAATGTTATCTATTTTATTCATTCAAAAAAGGCGATTATAGTGCTTACACATGTTGATGAAAATGGCGTAAAAATGGTCGATGTTTCCAATAAAAAGGATGTCGAACGAATTTGTACAGCAGTTGGTTTTATAAAACTTAAAAAATCAACCATTGAAAAAATTACGAAAAAAGAACTTATAAAAGGCGATGTTTTAACCACTGCTCAGGTTGCAGGGGTTATGGCAGTTAAAAACACCTCAAATATCATTCCAATGTGCCACCCGCTTCCAATTGAATCTATAAAAGTTAACTTTGAGATTTTTGAAGACAGAATAAAAGCAGAAACAAGAGTAAAAGCAACTTACAAAACTGGAATCGAGATGGAGAGTTTAACAGGGGTTTCTGTTGCACTTTTAACGATTTGGGACATGGTAAAAGCAATTGAAAAAGATGAATTTGGACAGTACCCGGACACCCAAATTTATGGAATAGAAGTTACTGAAAAAATAAAAAAAGAATAAATTATTTGATTTTTTGTTTTAAATCACTTTATCAAGCAGTGAAATTATATTCATTACAGGAATATCTTTTTTTAACCCGTGTTCTTTAAGATATTTTGTTAAACTATCTCTTATGTGGTATTCACAAAACGGACATACGGTAATTAAATAATCTGCATCAGTTGCATAAATCATATTTGCTTTTCTTTTACCTATTGCGTCAGCTACTTCAGGTTTTCCAGACCTTACTCCGCCACCTGCTCCACAACACTGGTCCGGAATTTCCATTTCAAGGAATTTCAGCTTTGGAATGCTTTCCAATATTTTACGAGGTTCGAGGTATACTTTTTGACCGCGCCTAAGGTGGCATGGGTCGTGATATGTTACCGTAATATCCAGTGGTTTGTAATCAATTAAACCAACTTTAACTAAAACTTCCGTAATATCCATTACTTTGAATTCTTTTTCTTTGTAATCGTTCTTTAAAGTGCTTCCGCAACCAGCACACAATGTAACTACAGAATCAACATTTAGATCATTAAAAATTTCAAGATTTTGTTTTTTTAGACTTTCTGAAATATCAGTCTGACCTGTACGAATAAATGGCGATCCACAGCATACTTGATTTTTAGGAATAATTACGGAAACCCCGTGTGCATTTAAAACCCTTATTGCACTTTTTCCAATTTCTTGAAGTCTGAAATCAACAAGGCATCCTGTAAAAAATGCAACCCTCATTTTTTCATTTTCTACGATGTATTCATCTGAAACTTCTTCTAAAAATGAAGTTTTTTCTTTTGGAACTGACCTATTTTGTGACAGCACGTTTTTTCTAACTTCAAGGTGGCTGTCTAAATTGTATCCTTTTTTAAATGTTTTTTCCCGCAATTTTTCAACTGCATTGTGGACAATATCTATCTCTTTTGGACAGACTTCAACACAGCGTCCACAAGTTGTACAGTTGTAAATATTTTCGTCAAATGCTTCCTTTTCTCTATCAATTTCGTCTTTTGGGTCAAATGCAAATCTTGCAAGCTGTCTCATTAATGTGGGTCCGGGATAATTAGAATATTTTCTTGCAGGACACATTGCAATGCAGCTTAAACAATCAATACATCCCCTGATTTTTTTTACATCCTTTAAATCATCAGGATATAATTTTAACCCGTCCAATTCTTTTTCGGTAATTTTCTCATTCTTTTTTTGAATGTAATTTCTAAGTGTTCCAATTTTTTTATAATATGGTTCTCTGTCAACTACGAGGTCGGAAATTACGTCAAAACCTTCAAGAGGCTCGATAATCATATTATCTTCGACTTTGGTTTTACATGCAAGCTTTGATTTTTTATTTATCATCACTGCACAGCTTCCACACTGCCCGGCCTTACATGACGACCTGAATTGAATATTTTCGCCGTAAGTTTTATTGATATATTCAAGAGCATCTAAAACTGTGAGTCCTACCGGAACTTCAAATTTTTTAAATCCTTCTGTTTTTTTTACAGTAATTGTAAAAGTCTTCACAAGTATCACGCATAAATTTTAAAATAAAAATTAAATCAAAAATCAATAATCGTATTTAAAAATTATATGAAAATGATATATAAAGAAATTGTTCGTTTTAAATTCAATTTAAAAATCAGAAAAAAAGAAAATTTTATTTTTTTAATAAGTTATTCAACAACTACAGGTCCATTTGCAGTCCATTCAATCATGATTGGGCCTTCTGGCAACTCATCCAAAGTTTTAAAGTATTCTAAAGCAGCTTGTGTTCCTAATCTGTCACTTCCTGCAATATATACAATTGTATAACTTCTAATGATTGTTCCAGAGTTGTCTTGAATATCCATAACCTGAATAATTCCCCTGTTTTCACCAGGATAGTCGTTTGAAATTGGCATTTCAAACTGGTCGTTGTATTCTTTTGCAAAGCCATTTGCGTTTGGCCCACCAACAATTACTGCATTTCCAGAAATTGTGTAGCCGTTTGCATCGGTTACTCTTTCTCGTAATTGAACTGCATATTGTTCATCAATTCCGTTTCCAAAGAGCACGGTTGCACTTGAAACGAAGTTTTTAATAACTTTTGATTCGATTTCATCTGAAATGTCTGAATCGTAACTTCTTCCACTACCGCCGGATGATCTTGATGGTGCAACGTAGTTTCCAATTTCACCGTCATTCCACATGTCAGCGAGTGGTTTTGTATCATTTGTACCGTTTAGTGTGTATGGTGTATCGATTATACCGTCACCATTCGTATCAGATTCATCATAACCTACCCAATAGTTTCCAAGAATACTGGTGTATGATTTTCCATTGTAGCTGTAAGTTATTGTTTCACTTGAAACAAAGTAGTTGTCTGTTCCATTGTTTAATAATCCATCAATGTTATTTAAGTAGAATCTGTTTTCTTCTGAGCTGTTAATGTATATTGCATAATCACCTGAGGTGAATGTGTTTTCAAATATGGACGAAGTTGTTACATCATATAAATAAAGAGCGTAAGTATCTTCACCATTTGTTATAACCGTGTTACCTGAGATATTGCTGTTTTCAGCCCCATATTCAATGTAAATACCGTAAGCTTCGTATCCGGCTGTTGTCACTGCGTTGTCGGAAATTGTCGAATCTATGAGTGGATCGTCGTAGATGTAGATACCGTAAGCCCATGATCCTTCTGTTGTGACTGTGTTACTCGAAATTGTCGTATTTGTAACAGAGTAGTACGTGTAAATACCGTAAGAATCATTTCCAAATGTATTCACAGTATTTCCTGTAATTATGCTGTCATACATGTCGTACTCGATACTTATACCATAAGCATCTTCACCGTACGTTGTGACCGTATTTTGCGCCAACGTTACATTGTAGTAATCATCATCATACAATTCTATACCATAGGCATAATCACCGTACGTTGTAATGGTGTTGTCGGAAATTTTACTGTCATATATATCGTAGTAAGTGTAAATACCGTAAGAATCATTTCCAAATGTATTCACAGTATTTCCTGTAATTATGCTGTCATACATGTCGTACTCGATACTTATACCATAAGCATCTTCACCGTACGTTGTAATGGTGTTGTCGGAAATTGTTACATTGATTATATCGCCATAATCATCGAATTCTATACCATGTGAGTAATTTCCATAAGTTATAACCGAGTTACTTGATATAATGCTGGTTTCTGCACCATAGTAAAGGTAAATACCGTAAGCTTCATCTTCACTGTCACTCTCTGAAATAATAGTGACTTGGTTATCAGAAATTGTGGTATTTGTAACATAGTAGTATAAATAAACACCAAAAGCTTCGTCGGATGCGTTTGCTGTAATGGTATTTCCAGAGATGCTTGAGTTTATCGTGTATTCATCAGCATATATGGCGTAAATATAATTAGAATCACCAGTAGCGATAAGGTCGATTACGTTATCTTCGATTGTTGAATCTATTATACTCTCATCGTATGCTTCGATACCATCAGTTTCGTAGCATGATTCTGCTGTGATAATATTTCTTGAAATTACGCTGTTGTTGATATAATCATCTGCGCAAATAGCGTAAGTATAGGCGTAAAGATTTTCGTAGAAATACTCACCATTAGCGATAAGGTCGATTACGTTATCTTCGATTGTTGAGTCTACGATATCATTATCAGATGTGCAAATACCGTAAGCTTCGTACGATGCGTTTGCT
This sequence comes from Methanococcus maripaludis, assembly GCF_002945325.1. Taxonomy (NCBI): domain Archaea; kingdom Methanobacteriati; phylum Methanobacteriota; class Methanococci; order Methanococcales; family Methanococcaceae; genus Methanococcus; species Methanococcus maripaludis. Next base: position 1,629,238 of record NZ_CP026606.1, on the reverse strand, counting down.
GTGAGTGTATTTCTTAAAATTTCGGTGTTGTTGATATTATAATATGCGTAGATACCAAATGCTTCACCGTAGTTATAATAATCATAGACATAAACGTCGATTACGTTATCTTCGATTGTTGAGTCTACGATGTCACCGGAGTATGCGTCAATACCACAAGCCCAGTCGTTTGAGTATGCCGTAATATTATTTCCTGAAATTACGTTGTTGGTAATATTATAATCTGCATAGATACCGTCAGCGTATACCTCATCATTGCCCCTTGCAGTAACATTGATTACGTTATTTTCAATTTCTGAGTACATAACATAGTATGCGTCAATACCGCAGGCCCACCAGTATGCCTCTGCTGTAATGTTATTTCCTGAAATTGTGGTATTGAGAATATCTTCGTCGTAGGCACTAATACCTAAAGCTTCAGTATATCCATCATCGCCAGCAACTAAATCGATTACGTTATTTTCAATCGTTGAGTCCACAATATATTCATCAGCGCAAATAGCGTAAGCATTACGGTCTGTATTTACTGTAATGGTATTTCCTGAAATTACGCTGTTTGTAATATTTGATACTGTGTAGATACCACAAACATTGTTGTTATTTGTAACATTAATTGTATTTCCAAAAATAGTGCCGTTTTCAAGATTTCCGTCAACATAAATACCGTAGTATTCACCATTTGCAACGGTAATGTCATTTCCTGAAATCGTAGCTCCGTAAGAATCTTCTAACTTGATTGAATAGCCTTCAGTAATAATTTCTGAGTTTTCAATTGTTGAATCATTAACATTTTCAAAAATAATTGTATCTTTAGACCAGTTAGCATTCATGTTTTTAACTACAATATTGCTTGAATTGTAAGCGTAAACCAGAATACTTGAGTTTGTTGTGTTGGTTGTAAAAGACATTTCGTTACAATCGAGTGTAACATTTTCAGTATTGTTAATTAAAAATACAATACTATTGCTATCCAATGAATTGTTTGCAAAACCTGTTGTTACCGTATATTCACCCGGTTTATCAATAACTATAAACGCGTGAGCTGTCCATCCGCCCATATCAACATCAGTCTGATTTGAATAATCGGATATCTCTGCCGCATTAACATTTCCTACTGCAAAAAGCAGTAAACATAGTAATAGACATTTTTTTTATCAAGTGTTCACCCCGAACATTTTCGATTAGTGTTAAAATGTATTGAATACTCGAGAGTTATGATTTTTCTAATTTATATTTTTAACGACGATTTTTAGAAATAATTGGTAAAAAAGGTGATTTAAAAAAGTTGTATGGTATACAGCTTTAAAATTGAAAAAATAATAAAAAAAGAAAATTTAAAAGAGTCCTGTAAGCCCTAAAACGAATAAAAGATAGATTAATATCAAAATTAAACCATCTGCTTTTGTAATTTTTGACAGATACTCTTTTGTAGAGTTTAATTTCAATAGTGTTTTTAGTTTTTCCTTACTCATCATTGCTACCAGCAAAAGTACCATCAAAATATTAACTGAAAGCTCAAATTTAACTGCCGGAATTTCATGGATAATTGATGCAATTGCAAGAGCCCCAAACATGTTTGCAATATTACTTCCAATCACATTTCCAATAACAATTCCACCAAGTTTCTGCCTTGCTGCAGCAAATGAAACCGAAAGTTCAGGAAGTGACGTTCCAAATGCAACGATTGTAAATCCAATAATTTTTTCAGAAACTCCAAAAGCACTTGCAAGACCTTTTGCACCGTCGACAAAGAAACTACTTCCCAATATTACGAGTAATAGGCCTATTAAAAGGTAAATTATTGCTTTTTTAAACGTTATACTTTTTTCATGCTCTTCGTCGTCCATTTCACCGGATTTTATAGTATATATTATATAAACTAAAAGTAAAAACAGTAAAAATATACCGTCAAAGAATGAAAACCCGTTATATCCGATTGCAGTAAAAATTATCGTGTAAATTATGTATAAATAACCGTTTTTAAGAACAGACCTATTTTTAATAAATACTGTGGAAATTATCAAGCTTAGACCAAGTACTAGCCCGATATTTGCAATACAACTTCCAAGGGCATTTCCAACTGCCAGTTCAACGGAACCTGTGGATGCAGCGTATGCACTTGTTACAATTTCAGGAAGTGACGTTCCAAATGCAACAATTGTAGCCCCAATTACAAAACTCGAAATGTTAAACTGTTTTGCAACGCGTGAAGCACCTAAAACAAACCAATCACTACCATAGGATAGCATGAATAAACCTGCTGCTAAAAAAAGAACCGATTCAATAAGCATATTTCTCACCATAAAAAAGAAAAAGCGTGTTTTATTAAGTTTATCAATAATAAACCTGGTAAGATTTAAAGCTTTCTTCTGTATTTAAATTTTCAGAAAGGCCCATTCCAAGACCATATCCAAAACTGTATAAGCAGTCATTAAATGTCATTCCAAATAAACTAACAGTTGAAGTTTCACCATATTCATAAATGTCAGGATTCGTAATATTTCCTAATTTTACGGCCATATCAACTGCATCATCTTCAGTTCCAGTCATATCAACAAGCCCTACTTTTTGAGCTTGTGTACCGCTGTAAATTTTACCATCCGCAACTTCTAAAGTTTCATTTATCGTCATGTTCCTGTTTTCAGCAACCCATGACACAAATTCGTAGTAACTTTCATTGACCATTGATTCAAGCATTGCATACTCTTCTTCAGTCATTGACCTTGTTGGTGTTCCGATATCTTTATATTTTCCACCAGTTATGCTGGTTGTATTAATTCCAAGTTTTTCCATTAAACCGTAGTAGTGTATTAATTCCATCCTAACACCGATACTTCCAACAACTGCCTGTCTTTCTGCAACGATATAATTAGTTGATGAAGCAGCTTGGTATGCTGCAGATGCACCCATATTTTCGATGTATGCAACAACCGGCTTTTTTTCGGAAACTTCTTTTATTTTTCGGGAAAGTTTTTCACTTGCAACAGCCCCTCCGCCCGGTGAATTTATTTTTATAATTACTGCTTTGATATTATCATTATTCTCTGCGTCATCTAACCATTCCACGTAATCATTTACCCCTGGTTGAATTGAGCTAAAAAGTCCAGAATCTGAACTTTCAAGTGTTATTGTTCCATCTATATTAATAAGTGCAATATTTTTAGACGATATTCCGTCAGAAGATACAAAAACCAAGAGTCCGACCATTAAAATTGCAATTATCAAAAATACTGCGATTGAATAGTAATATATCTTTTTCAAACGTACCCCTCCAAAAAAATAATAAATTAAATTACAATATCCTGTAACTTCCAGGATTTGGCTCGTAAATTTCCCCATCTTCTTTTAATTCTGACAAAACGTTGTCAAGTTCAACATCTTCAAGCCCAGAATTATCAATTAAATCTTCATATGTAATCCCATCATTTTCCCGTATAATATCCAAAATTTTATCTTTAACATCTAAATCGCCGTAAAGATCCTCTAAAGCTTCACTTTCAATTGAAAGTTCACCAGACATTTCTTCACGGTTGTAGGTGATTGTTTCTTCGTCTTTTATATAATTCCTAGTTTTTTCAATTTCTAAATTTCTAAGTTCGATCCATTTATCTTTATTTTCATTTTTTTTGCTGTAAACTTCGAGTGCAACGTATCTTTCACCGTTGTATTCTCCGATTCTTCCAACAACGTCTAATAAATCGTTTTCTTCGACGTCTAATGATTTATTTTCAAAATCTTTTACGGAAATTCCATCAAGTTCGAATGAAACAATGTTTGATTTGTCGACATTACTGACATTTCCAAGTAACCTGACCCTGTGGATTCTTTTTCCATCTAAAATAAGCGATTTTTCAAAAATTTCGTTTTCTGCAAATTCCTGCGGGTGTATTTTGTATGCTACGTATCTCATCACGATTCTCACCAAATGTAATAATGTAAGTATAAATTTATGATTTAAAAAAATATAAGTTTAACTAAAAAATAATTAATTTAAAAAATTTAAAGATTATTCATTTTTCTTTTCTATTGCTTCTTCATCTTCGTTAATTATGATGCCATCCCTTGTTCTTGGCGCAATGTCTTTAATCAATTTCATTATATCTTCATCTTCTTCAGAAACAAATTCAAGCTTTATTCCGCCGTGAACATCCTTATCAAAGTTTAAAATTCCTGAATACGCTGCCTGTTTGTTTATATGAAATTTCGTTGCATTTCCAACAATATTTCTTTCAAGAACGTTTCTTGCAGCATCCAAAATTGCCTGACTTCTAAGAAGTTCCTTAAATCTTGAAATATCTTTTGAAACCCCAGTATAGATATTTTCAGAAATTTCCATTTCTGCGTCAGCAAATATGTTTGTTACTGCTTTTAAAACCTTATTTTCATCTTCGGTTGGTTTTACCTTTGTTTTTATCTTGATTATCATTGTATCATCTCAATTAAAGAAGAACGTTTTTCATAATTTCTAATGCTCGTTTTATGTCTTCATATTTTGTAGCGTATGAGAATCTTACGCTGTTTTCGCCATTTTTACCAAAGGCTGAACCTGGAACGCATAAAATTCCGTTTTGAATGAGTTTTTTTGCTACATCCATTCCGTTACCATATTCGCTAACGTCAGGGAATATATAAAATGCCCCTTCTGGCTTTTGAACGCTAAATATCTCTTTCATTCCTGAATAAATTAAATCTCTTCTTCTTTCAAATTCTGCCACCATTTCTGAAACGCAAACTTGGTCCCCATTAAGTGCTTCAACTGCACCAAACTGTGCGAATGATGTTGCACATGCAAAACCGTACTGGTGGATTTTCATCATGTTTTCGAGTATCTGGTATTTTTTATCAAAATTTTCATTTACTGCCAAGTATCCGACTCTCCAGCCAGTCATTGAGTAAGCTTTTGAAAAACCATTAATTAATATACAGTTTTCAGTAAATTCCATTGCAGAATAGTGTTTTTTTCCATAAATTATCTTTTCGTATATTTCATCAGAAATTACGCAGATATTTTTTTCTTCTGCAATTTCACAGATTCCTTTAATCTCTTCTTTCGTCATCACACTTCCGGTCGGGTTTGACGGCGAATTTAAAACAATGCATTTTGTTTTTTCAGAAATACTGTTTTTTACAGATTCCAAATCAATCCTAAATTTATCGTCCAGATCAATTGGAACCATTTTCCCTTCACAAAGTTCAGTCAGCCCTTTGTAGGACACAAAACCGGGATCAGGAATTAAAACTTCTTCACCGCGGTTTACAAGAGTAAATAATGAAAGCATGAGTGCTTCAGAAGCTCCGCATGTTGTAACAATGTTTTTTTGGGAAACATCTAAGTTATTATCTTTTTTCAACTTTTCAGAAATTGCAGAAGTTAATTCTGGGATTCCTGCATTTGGAACGTAGTGCGTTTTTCCAGCATCAAGAGCTAATTTAGCAGCTTCTACGATATGCTTTGGAGTATCAAAATCAGGCTCTCCAATCCCTAAATTTATCGAGTTTTCTGTTGCCATGTTAAATATCTTACGAATTTCAGACTGTTCAGTTCTCAAACACCTTTCTGCAATCACAAAATCACCTTAGATAATTATATATAATCAAGAATTATAATGATTAATCATTATTATTGTTATTATTTCTGTTGTCGATATTATATATGTAATCTATCCTGTTTACTCGTTTAAATTATTGTTGAATACAGATTAAGTGGTAATTGTATTAATAAATCTGCCTAATCTTTAAAAAATCTTTGATATAATTGGTGAATTCATGTTTGACGATATTGTACTAATAATTGCGTCTATTGGGATATTGTTAGCATCATTTAGGCTCTGGGTTGAAAAAGACCGTGAAAAAATGGTTTATGCAAGGCTCCATATAACGGGGGTTATTGATATCGCATGTATCGTGATATTGCTTGTATTCAGACAGTATTTGCTTGCTTTAACATATCTCGTGTTAGTTCCATTCTCAGCACATGCAATAGCTAATGCAGACTACTTCGATGAATTAAAAAAGCAGTAAGGTGTGAAAATGAGTATTTATATTGATTTTTTGATAATGGCACTCGTTTTAATGTCATACATCGGTGCTTTGATTCAAAAAGACTTAATTAAGTGTGTTGTTTTAACAGGACTTGGCGGACTTGGACTTGCATTCCTTTTCAGCTCATTACTTGCACCAGATGTTGCATTAACAGAAGCAATTTTAGGTGGAGCGGTTTTACCTGCATTTTTCGCATTTACAGTTAGAAGAACACAAAGACTTGATGAATAATTTAAAAAATAATTAATCCTTTTAAAATTTTTTTAAAAAGTTTGAAAAAAAGAAACTTCCATTTTTATTATTTTTTGTGATATATTCCGTTGTAAGTTCCATTTCCATCTTTAACTTCGGAAAAAACAATCTGTGCAATTTTAGCGTATTTATACATCGTTACAGGATTCATTACATGCATTAAATAGCTTGCATAACCTTCGTATCCAGGATCGTGCACTGCAGTATAAAGCGTTACACCCATTCTAAGAAGCGTACTTCTAGGATATGCAAAACCGGCCATGTTTTCAGGAATATTCATTTTTTCTTTAATTTTTACAATATATATTCCGCATTCGAGGTCAATTTTTTCATCCTTTTCTGAATCAAAAATTAAAACATGTTCTGGAAGAACCCGTTTTTCATTTGAAAAATCAATCGCCCCTTTTCCTTCGATTTTATAAATTTTATCGAGTTTTAAATCAACCCCGCACTGCTGAAGCTGACCTTCTTTTAAATCAGATAAAAAATCTTTCGTGATATTCGGTCCAATTATCATGTTAATTCCTCTTTTTAGTAATTACAAGTTCGTCCTTTTTATAAACAAAACTATCCTGATCAATATCTCGATCAATTAGACAATTTGCGCCAATTAATGAGTTGCTGCCAATTTTAACACCAGGCATGAACGAAACCTGAATTCCGGTTTTTACGCAATCTCCAATTATTGCTCCAAGTTTTCTGACACTTTTTACGGGTTTTCCTTTGATATTTACAATTACGGGTTTATCGTCAAATCTCAAATTCGCGGTTATCGTGTTGCAGCCGAAATTACAGTTTGCACCAATTATACTGTCCCCAACGTAAGAAAGATGCGGGATTTTCGTGTTTTCAAATATAATGCTTCCCTTAATTTCAGAAGAATTTCCAACAAACGTATTATTCATCAAAACAGTATTTGGACGTATATATGCTAAAGGCCCAACAATTGAACCTGATTTTATAATTACAGGCCCTTCAATTACAGAATTTGATTTTATTACTGCCCCTTCTTCAATCATAACGTTTCCTGTAATCGATACATTATCTTCGATTTTTCCAGAAACTTTTGAGATTATTTTATTTAAAAAGTGATTGTTTGCACTTAAAACATCCCAGGGATGACCGATATCGTTCCAGTAACCTTTTAACTCAACACCGTGAAGTTTTCCGTTTTCAACCAACGTCTTCAAAGCGTCAGTCAGCTCGATTTCCCCACGTTCTGAGGGAACAAGATTTTCTAAAATTCCAAATACGCTATTTTGAAGTTTATAAATTCCTGCGTTAATGAGATTTGAAGTTATTTCTTCTTTTTTTGGTTTTTCGAGTAAATTTATTACTTTGTTATCATACCCAAGTTCGATTACACCAAAATTTTCAGGATTGTCTACTTTTGACAAGCTAACTGCATTTTCATAAGTTAAAATTTCATCGATTGAATCTTCGAAAATTACATCCCCATTTAAAACTAAAAAATCGTTTTTTATGAAATTTTTAGCAGTTAAAACCGCGTGCCCGGTTCCAAGCTGTTTTTCCTGTAAAATATATTCAATTTTTGGGTTATCTTTGAAATATTCAATAATTTTTTCTTTTTGATACCCTACAATCAGATATATTTTTTCAACGTGGTTTTCGATTTTTTCAATAATGTGTTCCAATATAGGCTTTCCAGCAATTGGAATCATTGGTTTTGGGCGTGATTCCGTTATTGGATGTAACCTAGTTCCTTTTCCAGCACATAATATTATTGCATCCATATTAACCCCCTAATTTCCAGAAATTCCTGTTTTTACCATTGAAATTCCTGTTTTCATTAATTTTTCTGCAAAATCTTTTTCTTTTGCTTCAACCCTAACTCTAACGTAGCTTTCAGTTCCTGAAGGTCGTATTAATATCCAGCCCTTTTCAAATGAAAATCTAACCCCATCAAGAGTTTCAGGTTTCGTTTCAAATATTTTTTCGCCTTCTTTTGAAATGTAATCCATTACTTCCTGTTTTAAATTATCTTGGCACGATATTTTTTCACGCATATTATAGTATGACGGAACTTCATCAATAATTTCATGCAATTTTTTGCCGTAAAATTCCATCATTTCTAAAACCCTAAGTCCCGAAAGAATTCCATCAGGCGTTAAATGAATATCGCGATGTATCCACGTTCCAGAAGGTTCCCCTCCAAAAATAGCACCTGTTTTTTCAAGTTCTTCAGCTACTGCAACATCTCCAATCTTTGTCCTTATTACTTTGGCCCCAAATTCGTTTAAATATTCCTCAATTGCCATTGAAGCATCAACAGTTGTCACAATTTTATCAGCACCTGTTTTTTGAACCAGATATTTACAAAATGCCGCTAAAAGTTTATCAAAATCGGTAACTCTTCCAAGTTCATCAATTGCAATCATCCTGTCAGCATCACCATCATGTGCAATCCCAATATAATTCCTACCGTTTGAATTTAAGCCTTTTATAATATCTACGGTTTCTTTCAAGTTTGTTTCATTTGGCTCAGGCATTCTTCCAACAAATCTTCCATCACAGTGCGAATTTACAGAAATTACTTTGCAACCTGCTTCAGTAAATATGGTTGGAGAAACCACACATCCTGCTGCGTTTGCACAATCAACTACAACATTAAAATTCGTATTTATATTCAAACTTTGTAAAATATACTCAGAATACTTTTTAACTGCGGTTTTGTCTTCCAATATACAGCCAATATTATCCCAGGTACCTTCATTAAAATCGTCATTGTTAATTATATCTTCAAGTTTTTTTTCCTGCATAAGATCAAATGCAGTTCCATTTTTATTAAACAACTTTATCCCGTTGTATTCAGGTGGATTGTGAGATGCAGTAATCATAATTCCCAAATCATAGTCTTTTGCAGAATAACCTAAAACTGGAGTTGGAACCATGCCAATCGTAGTTACGTCACAGCCCCCATTAAGAAGTCCTGCCGTGATCGCACTTTCAATTAAGTTTCCAGTAGTTCTAGTATCTCTTCCAATAACTGCCTTTTTAAAATTCTTTGAAATTGCAAAACCAACCTTGTATGCAATTAAAGGATCTAAATTTTTCATTCGAATCCCAGAAGTCCCAAAAAGTTTCAAGATTTCACCAAGCACAAATTAACGCCTAAACTAATACTTTATATCCTTTTAATTAATCATACATATAAAGGATTTGATTTGTACGGGGGTTTTTCATGTTATCTGATTTATTTCTGGAGATTAAAAAGGAAAATAATAACGAAGAAATTTCAGATTTTTTAAATATTTTGGACTGTATTTACAAAAATAATGAACCTGAAATTGATGAAAGTACTTTAAAAAAATTGGAAATTGAAAAAATTGGAAATGATTTAGCAATTTATGGCAAAAATTACCCATTATTTAAAATGCTTTACTATTTCAACGAAATTCCGCTTTTTAATTCTGAAAAAGAATCGATTATATTTTTAAAAAATAACAATTTAAACCCTTCAAAAACCTACTTTGAACTTGATAATTTTGAAAAAGAAAGATTAAAAGAATTAATTTTAAATTATGCTGAAAATAAAGTTCCAGATATTTATAAACCTTTTGTAAAAGACTTAATTTTTGGAAATACGTATTATTTTTCAAAATATAATATGGGATTAAAAGAATATGTTTCAAACCTAAATTCAGCATATAAATTAAAAGAATACGATATCGTTAAAACTTGCATTTTAAAAAAAGAACTACCTCCAAAAAATCTAATTTTAAAATATAAAACGGATCTTTCAAAATCGATTGATTTATTTAATAAAAAATTAAATAACACGAGAATTAGAGAATTTTCAATAGATTTCAATGAAAAAAGCTTTGATTGTCAGTATATTTATTTAAAACAGTCATTGTGGGATAAAATTAAAGGTTGGTTTTTTGGTGAGATTAATGGAATTTACTACCCTGCACTTGTAAATATTTCATATAATAATCCAAAAATTGATTATTTAAAACCGTTTTTCATTTTAAATGATAACGAATACGAAATAAATGTTGTTGCAAGAGTTCCAAAACTTTTATATTTAAAATATGGCCTAACATTAAACCATATTAAATTAAATGGAAAACATACGTACTTTGGAAAATGGAATAATTTAAAATTTTTAAACAGGGTGGATAATGAAAACATATTTTGAAGAAAGTTCAAAAGTAAAATTAGACTTTATATCAAAAAATGAACATAAATTAATTGATGCCATAAATATAATTGTAAATGCATTAAAAAATGGAAATAAAATATTAATTTGTGGCAATGGGGGAAGTGCTGCAGATTCACAACATTTTGCTGCCGAAATTGTTGGAAGATACAAATTAAAACGAAAAGGATATCCTGCAATTGCATTAAGTACTGATACTTCCATATTAACTGCCATTGGAAATGATTACGGATTTGAAAAAATATTTGAACGTCAGGTTGAAGCATTAGGCACTGTTGGCGATATATTAATTGGAATTTCGACCAGTGGAAATTCAGAAAATGTGATAAATGCAGTAAACCTTGCTAAAAATAAAGGATTATACACGATTGGACTTTTGGGAAAAGACGGCGGAAAACTAAATAATTTAGTTGATATACCATTAATAGTTCCTTCGAATAATACTCCAAGAGTTCAGGAGTGTCATTTAACTATTTATCATGTTATTTGCGAAGAAGTTGAAAAAAAATTGATGTGATAATAGTGATTATATCAAATAAAGATTTATTGCAGGATTTAATTAAAGATCTAAGAAAAAATAACTTAAAAATAGTATTTACCAATGGATGTTTTGACATACTCCATAAAGGCCACGTTAAATATCTTTCAGAAGCTAAAAAATTTGGAGACATTTTAATCGTTGGTATAAACTCAGATTTGTCGATTAAAAAAATAAAAGGATCATCAAGACCGGTTATCCCACTTGAATCCAGAATCGAAGTATTGAATTCAATTAAACCTGTTGATTTTGTAATTTCATTTGATGAAGAAACCCCGCTCAATCTTATATCACTAATTAAACCAGATGTTCATGTAAAGGGAGGGGACTATACGATAGAAAGTCTTCCTGAATCAAAAATAATTTTAGAATATGGTGGAAAAATAAAAATTATAAATTTAGTAGATGGTTTTTCCACCACAAATATTGTATCTTCCATTTTAAAAGGTGTTTAACATGATAACGGTGTTAGGAGACGTAATGCTTGATAAATATACTTATGGAAAAGTTGAAAGAATAAATCCTGAAGCTCCAGTTCCAATTTTAAATGTTTTGAACAAAAAATATGCCATTGGAGGCGCAGGAAACGTCGCAAACAACATTGCTTTTTTAAAACATCCTGTTCTTTTGATTAGTTCTGCTAATTTAAATGATGAATTTGGAAAAAAAATAGCAGAAATCTGTGATGAAAATTGTATAACTTATAAATTCGTATCAGATGGACGCCCAACCATTTTAAAACATCGATTTGTTGCAGTGGGTTACAATCAACAACTTTTAAGGGCAGATTATGAAGAAAAAAAAGCTTTTTCGAACAGTATTATCAATGAAATAATCTCCAATTTCAAAAATTTAAATGATTCATCAGTTTTAATAATTTCTGATTATAATAAAGGATTATTAACTCAAAATCTTATTTCAGAACTTAAACAGGAATTTAAAGGTAAAATACTCGTTGACCCAAAACCGGAAAACATCAATATGTATAATGATGTTTATTTGATAAAACCAAATCTTTTTGAAGCTTCAAAAATCCTTGGAAGGGAAATAATAAATAACGACGATTCCGTTGAGTCTGCAGGTTTAGAACTGGTTGAAAGATTTAACTCCAATTTCGTGATTACTAGAAGCGAAAAAGGAGTTAGTGTATTCACAAAAGATAGAAAAATCGAACATATCTGTGGAAAAGTAAGAGATGTTCACGATGTATCTGGTGCCGGAGACACATTTATCGCCACACTCGCTTACGCAATAGATAAAGGTTATGAATTAATAGATGCAGTAAAACTTGCAAATCGGGCAAGTTCAATAGTGGTTTCAAAATCAGGCACTGCCACGGTAACCTTAGAGGAACTTTTTGGAGATACCCATGAGTAAAACCGTTTTTTTAGACCGTGACGGAGTGATTAATAAAAAACTTGAAAATGATTATGTTAAATCAATTTCGGAGTTTGAAATACTCGAAGGAGTCAAAATCGCATTGCAAAAACTAAAAGAGTTAGGGTATTTACTGGTTGTTATCACAAACCAGCAGGGTATTGGAAAAGGTATAATGTCTGAAAAAGACCTCTTAAAAGTCCACGAACATATGTTAAAGGAACTTCCTGAAATCGACGATATATTTTACTGCCCTCACTTAAATGGAACCTGTAATTGTAGAAAACCTGAAAATAAAATGTTATATGATGCCAAAGAAAAATTGGACATCGATTTTAACAAAAGCTGGATGATTGGAGATAGTAAAAGTGATATTTTATGTGGAAAAAGCGTAGGCTGCAAAACTATAATGATTTGTGATAATTTAAAACAGCACTTTGGAGATTTTATGGGCAAAAATCTAGTTGAATGCGTTGAAATTATAGAAAAAAATAGGTAATCTTATGAATTTGATTCCATTCATGCGAAATATTGACAAATACTTTGGAAATGTTATTATTTATTCATTATGCCTGCTAAAATCAAAAAAACAGCCCCATATTTCCAAAAAACATAATATACTAATTATTAGGTTATGGACACTGGGTGAAAGTATTTTAACCCTACCATTGATTAATGCCGTTAAATATTCTAAAAATCCCTGTGAAAAAGAAATTACTAAAATAACAATCTTAACTACGAAAAGGAGTAAAAGCGTTTTTGAAAATGTTGATTTTATTGATGAAATTTTTGAATTGGAAAATTTTTGGGAAATTCTAAAAAAATTTAAAGAATACGATGTAGTTATAGATACAGAACCTTATTTTAACATATCTGCCATATTAGGGTGGTTTTTAGGCAAAAATACGATCGGATTTAAAGGACTTGGTAGAGATAAACTTTATGATTTTAAAATAAAATATGACGACAAAATTCATGCAGTTTATAATTTTTGTAATCTATCAGGGCCGTTTATTGACAGCGATTTGCCTAAAAAATTAATTCCTTTAAACTATACAATTCAAGACCAAAAAAAGGTTAATATATTATTAAAAGAGTATTCCTTACATGATAAACCATTAATTGGAATCCACTGCGGTACTGCGGAAACTGCACCCTGGAGAACGTGGAAAAAAGAAAATTTTGCCAAATTAATCGAAAATTTAATTGAAAAAGGATATTATGTTGTACTAACGGGTAGCGGTAGTGACAATATAATAAATAAAGAAGTTTTAAAACTAGTTAATAAAAAATTTAAAAATAAAATATATAATTTTGCTTCCAAAACAAATTTAAGAGAATTTTCTTACTTATTAACAAAATTTAACGTATTTATTTCAAATGATACAGGGCCAATGCACCTTGCTGCAGCAATGGGTACTAAAACAGTTGGATTATTCGGCCCCAACTTACCCGAACGGTTTGCCCCATTCGGTAAACAAAATATCGCATTATATAATGCAGAAAATCTAAAATGTTCCCCGTGTATAAATGTCCACGAAGGAAAATTTGAAAAATGCAAATTAGATGGAAAATGCATGGACCTAATCGAAGTAAACGATGTTCTTAATTCGGTAACTGGTGATTTTAACGATCCAAAATTACCCGAGTGTTAATCTTAGAAAAACCTAAACTTTACTTTAAAATAGAAGTAATACACTATAAGACGTGAAACTGTGAAAATATTATTATTCAAAATTGGGGCAATAGGCGACACATTAATGACTACCCCATTGATTAAGAATTTAAAAGATAATTTTCCTGATGCAAAACTTCACTATTTAATTGGAAATTATTCCCATGAAGTTTTGAAAGGAAATTGTTATTTGGATAACACAATCACATTTGATGAAGATATATTTTTCAAAAAACGTTTTTTTGACTGGATAAATCTAATTTTTAAAATTAGAAAAGAAAATTACGACGTTGTTTTTGTTTTGGATAAACACTTGATTTTTAATTTCACCTCATTGCTGTTTGGAATTAAAAAAAGGATAGGTTTTGATAGATTTAATGAAGGAAAATTTTTGACATATCAAGTTCCGTACTTTGGAAGAAAACACGAAATTTTTTATTATTTAGATCTAATAAAAGGATTAGGAATCAATTCAGAACATAAAAATTGTAATATGGATTTATTTCTGGATAAAAATGATATGGACTTTGCAGATAATTTTTGGAATGAGAATTCACTAAATAGTAAATTAGTTGTGGGTATCTGCCCAGGAGGCGCTAAAAACATTGGCGTTGGTGATGACGATTTAAGGCGGTGGAGTAACGAAAATTATATTGAATTAATAAGTAATCTAAACGAAAAAGGATTTGAAGTATTATTAATTGGTGGAAATACAGATAAAGAACTAGAAAAACAGATTTTTAAAAAAAATACCTGTGTTTCTGCAATCGGAAAAACTACATTGAAACAGAGTGCAGCTTTGTTAAAAAAATGTAATATTGTTGTATGTAACGACAGCGGCCCCATGCATTTGGCGGCATCAGTTAATAAAAAAGTTTTAAGCATTTTCGGCCCCACACACCCTTGTGAAAAAGCCCCATTACATAAAAAAAGTACATTCCTCTGGAAACAGGTTGGATGCAGTCCTTGTTATGATCTATGGGGAAAATTTCCAAAACCATGCCCCTATGGAAAAAAATGCATGGAAAACATAACTGTCGAAGATGTTTTTGATACAATACAAAAATCAGTTGATGAATCAAAACTATAAATTTGGTGATAAAATGAAAGCTCTGGTAACTGGCGGTGCAGGATTTATAGGTTCCAATCTAGCATTAGAATTACAAAACAAAAACTATGAAGTGTTAGTTTTAGATGATTTTTCATCAGGGCACTTTAAAAATCTTATCGGGTTTGAAGGGGAAGTTATCTCTGGAAATATACTTGATGTTACTGAAGATATTGTTAAAGATGTGGATATAATATTTCACCAAGCTGCGATAACTGATACCACAGTACATGATCAAGAATTAATGATGCGAATAAATACAGATGGATTTAAGAAACTTCTAAACTTTGCTGTAACCAATAACGTGAAGTTTGTTTACGCATCTTCTGCAGCCACATATGGGGATGCAGTATCTCCTCAAAAAGAAGAATATGCTGGAAAACCAAACAATGTATACGGTTTTTCAAAATGGGCTTGTGACTGCATTGCTAAAAAATATATGGAAAAATATCCTGAAAACCATATTGTTGGATTAAGGTATTTTAATGTTTTTGGACCTCGAGAACAGTACAAGGGCAAAATGGCTTCAATGATTTGGCAAATAACAAAACAGATGATTGAAGGAAAAAATCCAAAAATATTCAAATGGGGAGAACAGCAAAGAGACCAAGTTTATGTTAAAAACATTGTTCGGGCAAATTTATTAGCACAACATGCGAAAGAAAGTTGTATTGTGAATGCAGGGAATGGCACTGCAGTTTCATTTAATCATATTGTTAATACTTTAAATGAAATTTTAGGGTTTAATTACGAACCCGAATATATAGAAAACACCTATGCAGAGTTTTACCAAGATTTTACTCAGGCAGATCTAACCCGTACGGAAAATTATTTAGGATACACACCCAGATGGAATTTTGAAGATGCAGTTCGAGATTATACTACATGGTTAAAAGAAAACAAATATATACATTAAGTGATTTTATGAAATTCCTGTTTGTTGCAGAATATTTTCCGCCATATGTCATGGGTGGAGCAGAGATAAGTCTAAAAATATTAGTTGATAATCTCGTAAAAAAAGGCCATGAAGTTGTAGTGTTAACCCCAAATTATAGTTCGCCCAAAACAAAAATTGACAAAAAAAATAACCTAAAAATCATAAGATTTGGGTCGTTTAGACATTTTTTATTCAAAAAAAGAGAAAAAACTTCCCATGAAGTCTACAAAAAAACAAAACCCATATTTTACACATTTTTAAATCATTACGTTAGATATTCAACATATGAACTAAGAAAATGGGTAAAAAAAATTTTAAAAAATGAGAAATTTGACGTGATTCATGCCAATAATTTAGAATCCATTTTGGCAGTTGGTCCAATAAATACATCTGCCAAAAAAATTGCTCATTTGAGAGATTTTGGCCTATTTTGTTATAATAGGGGCTTAAATAAATCAGGGGGCCTCTGTGAGGGGTGCTCACTAAATAATTTAAATGCATGTATGGGTACTGAAGGTACAGTAAACAAAATTCTAGAGCATGAAATGAAAAAAAGAATTAATAAAACATCCGTTCTGTCTTCTTTCGATTTTTTGATCGCGATAAGTAACTTTGTTAAAGAAAAATATATTGATGTGCTAAATGTCGATAAAAATAAAATAAAAGTTATATATAACCCAATATCTGACGACATTGTATCCAAATTGTCCAAAAAAGAAGCAAGATCGTTATTAAATTTACCTGAAAATAAAAAAATTGTTTTATATGCAGGTAGTCTTACAGAAGAAAAAGGAGCCCATATGTTAAGTGATCTTTCTGAGAAATTAAAAGAGCATTTGTTTATTGTTATTGGAAACGGGGTTTTAAAAGAGCTATTTTTGAAAAAAAAACAGGACAATTTAATATATCTTGGATATTTATCAATTTCAGAACTTAAAGATTATTACCGAGCAGCCGATATTTTGTTGGTTCCATCCCTTTGGCATGAACCTTTTGGTAGGGTTGTTTTAGAAGGGGCGTATAATGGATGCCACGTCATCGGAAGCGATAGGGGAGGAATCCCTGAAGTCATAGATTGGTTAAAATGTGGCATATATACCAAACCGACAGTTGAAAACTTTGTAAAAGAAATAACTGGATATAGGGAAGATGTTTTAACAGAACAGAAATTAGAAGATTATGACTATTATGAAAAATTTATGGAATTATTTGAGTAAATTTAAAGAATTCATGTGGGAGCATACCGATTTAAATACGGTTTCAGCCTTTAAATTTACCAGCAAATTCACTGGCTTTTTTATAAATCCATAATAAGGAATATAAAATACATCATAATTTTTTGGAAGTATTAAATTGACTTTATCTGAAAAGGGGGCGGTGTGTACGTAACTTGTTCCTCCAAAAATTACGCTTTGTGGAATTTTAAATAACGATGCACAATGAGACAAACCGCTGTCGTTACCAATAAAATAACCACACTTGCTTATTAATGAGATTGTATTTTGTAAAGAAACGTCTTTTACGATTACTGCACTCTTAAAATCTTTAAAATAAATTTCATATTCTTTTTCATCAGGTCCTAGAAATATTAAGAATTTAATTTTATTCGAATAATTTTTTTCGAATAATTCAATCTGATTTTGCCAGTTTTTGATGTCCCACCTCTTCCAAATCAGGTCATTTTTTCCACCAGGATGGATACCGATAACAAATTTATCTTTTAATTCGTTTTCTACAAAAAATTCATTGGCGAATTTAACACTTTCATTTTTTAAATTATAATTATAGGTTAAATCTTCAGCATTGCAGGTTAAACTTAAATCGTCCAGTAAATCCAAATTTACAAATACGCTGTGATTATCTTTTATTTTTGGAGAATATGTCAAAAACTATCCTATGTCTTTAAAAACTTTAAAATTATATTTGTGCTGGATTCTATTTTTGGAATTAATTAATTTCATTAAAATGGCGGAAAATATCCCCTGTGAGGGGTATATTGTGATTGTATGATCGTAATTATCCCCGTTTAATTGAGAGATTAACTTTTTGGATTTATTCTTTAAGAATAGATCTAATATTAATTCTGAATCAAGCGTGAAGATATTATTTACAAAATCTTGACCATCCAGAAGTTCTTTTGTTCCGCGAGGAGATACTAAAAAATTTACTTCTGAATCAGGGTACTTTTTTTTAAATTCGTTTATCATTGGAAATGCCATTATTAAATTTCCAATTCCCGAAAGAGCGATTATTAATACTTTCATAATATTCCCAAAATTTTTTATTTAATGTTTTTTACCTTTTTTCCCAACCCACCTATTGCACAACCATATAAATTTGCAAAAAATGTCGATAGGGCATCCATATCATTGAATAATATCCTTTTTAGTATTAAATAAGGGCCTAAAAAAATAGGGATCCAGTCCCTCCAAAGTTTTATTTTTAAAGTTTCAAAACCATTTTCGATTAAAAGCTTATCCACGGAATTATGATTGTATGGTCGTATGTGTGTAGGATCACTCCAAAAATTCATATTTCCATCTGGAATATATGCTCTTTTATAATATGGCATTTCGATATAAGTAAAACCATCTTTTTTTAAAACCCGATTAAATTCAATCATAAACTCATGGGGGTTCTGAACATGCTCTAACACATGTAAACAAAACACAAAATCAAACATTTCATCGCTAAATGGTAGATTATCTCCACAGGATTTTTTAAATAAGATATAATCTGCCAAATATTCTTGAACATCCCCAATATCAACAGCATGCAATAGTAAATCAGGCCGGATTTTATGAATTTCTTTGAGATATGTACCTTTTCCACAGCCCACATCTAAAACTTTCGCATTTTTAGGTAGTTTGCTTAGAATATCAATTAGATATTTTTTTGAAGGTAGATGCCCACCACCATATTTTTCAAAATATTGTATTTTAAAGTTTTTTTCCATTTAAACCACGTAAAATCAGTTTTATTTAACATATTCAAAAATAAGCATCATAGTAATTTAATAATCCTATCCATAATCTCATTTATAACTTCCCCTTTATTTCCCGATTTAATTTTTAAATCAAAAATATTTTCTATTTCATTAAAGCTAGCTAATTGTCTTTCTAAATCACTTTTTGGATGATCGGGTTTTCTAGTTATTAAAACATCTATATCATTATACAAATAAACTACCAAAGAGGGTTTTGGAAGCAGTTTATTTAAAAATTTCACAATGTTATTTGATGCGTTCGGAGAAGTATTTAAATCATAAAACCATCTGTCGGTTAAAACAGCCGAATATTTTATTCGTTCAGGATACAAAAATAAAGTTCGTAGCAAATACTCCAAATAATATACAAATGGAGATATTATTTCAATTAAGCAAGGTTGTCCAATACTGATTCGGTATATATAATAAAAAAGTTGTTTGTTTTCGTCCAAAAAGTAATTTGATGAATTTGGAAACAAAATATCCTTAGAAACTCCTTCGTATGCATCCAAATGGGTGTCAAAGAAAATTATGTCTCCGTTTTGATATTTCACATAAAATAACTTCCAAGGAGGAAATTTTGAAAGTAGTTTAAATTCATTTTTAGTCATTATTTTGTGAAAATTAGTTATATCATCGCTATTTAATGAAATATCGATATCAGTACTCGTCATCCATCGATCGTAATCATGAAAGAAAAACCTTATATTATTTGACCGAAGTTCTTGTGCCAAATCCAATACGTTTTTTATACTTTTTTCATTCATTTTGGTCCCTTTTAATCACAGTATCATAAATTTTCATATATTTCATTAATGTTTCTTTTTCGTCATAATATTCTAAAACAATATTTCTAGATTTTTTTCCCATTTCCAATCTTTTTTCAGGATTATTTGCAAGATCACTGACTTTTTTAACAAAATCCGAAATATCAAATGGTTTAACATATTGTAATATCTCCCCCCCTATTTCCTTAACGTGGGGTAAATCACTAGTTATTACCGGAACCTCACATGCCATAGCCTCAATTAAAACTAGCGGGCTAGCAATGCTGCTGATTTCATGCCTATAGGGTAAAATCAAAATATCTATCGAATTATATGTATCTACAATATCTTTTTGGGGCCCAAATATTTCAACACTCGGATCTATTTTTTTCAAGTAGTCTAAATTTATATTCAAATTTGTTAAAAACAGGACTTTTCTAAACTTTGTACTATCCAACCGACTAAATATTTTTAAAACCTCGATAATACCCTTGTCGACTGCGGGATGGCCCGCATAAGCTACAGTGATTTTTGAATTTTTTTCAATATTTTTTTTATGAAATTTAACAGCATCTATTCCAATGGGGATGATTTTAGCGGTTTTTATATTTAAATTCTTGTAAAGATATTTGTTTGGCAAAATTAAAACTTCATTTTGTCCCAATATTTTTTTAATTAGAAACCAAGGGATTAAACTCAAAAAAATTGGAAATGAACGTCTTTTAAATAAATAAAATAATGAAATTTTTAAATTTTTATCTTTTAGTTTAAAAAAATCAATAGAGTCTCGTAAGAGCGTTATAGGATTTGCTTTCAGATTAGAATAAAGAGAGTATATCTTTAAATTCTTATTCATTTTACCATATTTAATAGAATCTAAAATTCCTGAAGAATTTATATGAATTATATCATCATCCCCATAGGATATAGAAAACTCATCAAAAATTTCTAAATTAGAATAATATTTTTTCAGATAATTGTATACTTCACCACTAATTTTATCCTTACCTTCAAAAGTATTCAAATCTTTTTTTAAATAATAATATATTTTTCCCATATTTTCCACTAAATAAAACTATAATTCAATATTTTTTATCAATATACGCCATTAATTAAAATTTGTAAACCTGACACATTACTGCCAAAATAGATGAACATTTCCATTATTATTCTGAAAATTAACAATTATAATTATATCTTTAAATACCTATTCTAAACATTTCTTTTAACTTCTCGATTTCTATAATTTTGAATAATATAATGCCCAGTGCATATACGCCCAAATAGACGGCCATACCAACAGATAATTGTAAAATAATATTATTTATAATTTTTGTTACGAATATCAAGGGAATTAAGCTAAAAACTCCTAAAAGAGTTGTTATTAACCACTTCTTGAGCATGTTTGAGTAATTTATAAAGTCACCCAAATACCGTGCTTGCAAAATCCACATTAAAAGATACCCCAAAACAGTTGTTGCAGATGCCCCGACGATCCCAAATTTTGGTATTAACAATATGTTAAATATTAAATTAAAAATTGCTCCAAAATATATTATTTTTGTAGATAATAGTGACTTTCCGATCCCATTTAAAACATTAAATCCTATACTATTTAATGTAAAAAATATAGTTCCCAAACTTAATATTCTTATAGCATCTGCTGCAGGTAAATACTGAGTGTTAAAAAATAAATTTACGATAACTTCTGGAAAATATGCTGTTAAAACAGTAATCGGAAAAACTGCCACAAAAGAATATAAACATATCTTTTCGACACTTTTTCCCAATATGCCTCCATGCCCCATTTCCCATAATTCTGAACTCATTGGAAATAAAACTGCACCAACAGCTGTTGCAAAATATCGTAAAATACTGACTGTTGGCATTGCAACATTCCTATAATCTGCAACTGCATTTAACCCTGCAAAATAAGTTAAACATATCCCGTCGATATAATTTAAAACTAAAGCTCCAGCACTGCCCATCATAAGTGGTAAACCATAACTAAATAAGTCCTTTGTGAGTTTTTTTGAAAATGAAAATTTTTCAATAAAAAATTCAGGAAATATCTTTTTAATAAAAATATATGTATATATAAAAATCATTAAAATCGGTGCTAAAGTGTAAGCGCATATTGGGGTAAAAACAGTACGCACATCAAAAACATGTATTAAAATAAATGATATAATTAAAACCATAAATATTTTAACAAAATTTATAGTTCCATAATATTTTTGATTTTGAAAACCCCATATACTATTGGCAACAACGTCCATAATACTTTGAAACCAATAACCAATACTCAAAATAATTAAAACACAGATAACCAAATCCAACTGACCCGTAAATTGACCTTGGTTGTTTATGTAATATGTTGCGATAAATGAAGATAACAAAATTATTAATAAGGTCATAATTAAGGATACAGTAGTCTGCAATACCCCTGCACATATTATCGAAGATTTAACTAAATCTAGTCTTTTTTCATGTAAATACTTTGGAATAAACCTAACCAGTGCAGCATTTAGTCCCAAATTCTTGAAAATAGCGATCATGCAACAAAAATCGAAAACTGCATAAAATAAACCCACATCTAATTTAGGGATTTCATTTGAATATAAAATCCTAACAAAATAACCAATTGGTGCAGCTGCCAATAGAAGCAGAAAATTCCAACTTACTCCTTTTAAAACCCGTTCTTTATAAGACATTGTAGCACCAATTGTTATTGTTTTTAGTCAGACACAACCCTGAAATTTGAGCATATCCTAAAACTTTCCATTAACCACTATTGAAAAGGTATCAGTTAATGATTTAAAATTTTAAATTATTTTTTGGATATTCTTCTTTCAAATAGGCTAAAGTATATAATCTTAACAAAATTATTTTAATCCAACGCCAAAGTATTCAAAACCGAATTTTTCAACTTTTTCTTTATGCAATATATTTTTTCCATCAAAAATTATTTTTTCGCTTGCTAAATTAAAAATATTTGACCAATCCTCATAATTCAATTTATTGTCTTCAACCGTTATAATTATTCCATCAACATTGGAAACCGTATCATATAAATTATCCAAAACATAAAAATTGGAGCCATGAAATGGTTTTGAGGCATTTGACTTGTATATATTACATGCATTTTCACGCGCCTGTTTAATATAATCATATCCTTTAATAATTGCTCCTTCACATAATAATAAATCGATTAATTTTATACCTGCACTTTCCCTTAAATCGTCAGTATCTGGCTTAAATGCTAAGCCCAAAATTGCAAAGGTTTTACCATTTATATTACCATAATAATTCTTAATTTTTCCAAAAAACCATTTTATCTGATTTTCATTTACACTATTTGTTGCAGTTATAATTTTTGGAACTACCCCATTATATTCAAATTGTTTTATCAGGGATTTTACATCTTTTGGGAAACATGACCCTCCATAACCAATCCCTGCATTTAAAAATTTTTTTCCGATTCGATCATCAAGTCCCATTGAATAAGCTACTGTTTTTATATCTGCATTTGTTTTATCGGCCAATTTAGAAAGTTCATTTATAAATGAAATTTTGGTTGCCAAAAATGCATTTGAAGCATATTTTATCATTTCTGATGTTTCATAGTTTGTTAAAATAAATGGAATATTTTTTTCTTTAAAATTTTTATATATTTTTTCTAAAATTTCTTTTGATGATGAATCATTTTCATCAAAACCCAAAACTATTCTTTCAGGGTTTAAAAATTCTTTTAAAGCGACTCCTTCTTTTAAAAATTCGGGATTCGATATAATCTCGATATCATACCCTGTTAAACGTTCTTTTAAAAGACGGTTAGTTCCAATTGGAACTGTTGATTTTATAACCAACCATTTTTGACTTTGAAAATGTTTTTTTAACATTTCAACTGCTGAAAAAATATATTTTAAATCAGTATTTCCTTCTTTGTCCTGAGGAGTGCCAACACATAAAAAAATAACGTCAGAATCAATAGTTTCTTCATAAGAAGTTGTAAATTTTAAATTATTTCCAACATGTTTTTTTAAAAGTTTTTCTAAACCATCCTCATATAATGGACAAACACCATTATTTAACATTTTAACTTTTGATTCATCAATGTCAATACCCGTAACGTCAAACCCGAAACTTGCCAAACCTACCGCTTGAATTAACCCAACATAACCTGTTCCAATAACTGAAATTTTCATCTTTTCACACATATCTTAAATCTCTTTAATCCCATTTTCTAATTCAACTTCTGGAACCCAGCCTAAACTTTTAGCGTTATCATTCTCCATATATATCTGATAAATTTCACCGTCCATTCCTTCTTCATAAATAGGATTTAAATCAAAACCATGTTCTGAGGAAATAATTTTGAAAAGTTCATTTATGGAGATTTCTTTTCCAGAACATATATTTACTGTTTCATTTTTCCAATTTAAAGCCATTAAATTTGCTCTTGCAACGTCTTTGACATTTACAAAATCCCGAGTTTGATTTCCGTCGCCATAAATCACAGGCTGTTCTCCTTTTTTCATTTTATCTATAAAAATTGAAATAACTCCTGCTTCACCAAGTGGATCCTGCCTTTCACCATAAACATTTGCGTATCTTAAAATACAGTATTCGGTTCCATAAAATTTATTATAAAGTTTAATATATTCTTCTGCACAAACTTTACTCAACCCATAAGGGGATAAGGGTTTTAAAGTGTGATTTTCGTCAACAGGTAAATATTCTGGTTCCCCGACTGTGGCGACTGATGATGAAAATATAATCTTTTTAACGCCATTTTCTTTCATTTTTTCTAAAATATTAACAGTCCCAAGAATATTTATATTTGCATCAAAAACAGGATCTTCAATCGAAGTTCTAACATTGATCTGTGCTGCTTCGTGAATTACGCAATCAAATCCAGTTAAATCTAAATTTTTATCTAAAATATCTCCTTTGATAAATTTTGCTTTTGAATTTAAATTTTTTTCATTTCCCGTGCTTAAATTATCTAAAATTGATACATCGTGACCATTTTCAATTAAAATATCAACAATATGGCTTCCGATAAATCCTGCACCGCCAGTTACTAAAATTTTCAAAATCTCACCAAAAATAAATTAGTATGTATATTTTTAATCATCACATAGGTCTTTGATGTATTCTTTAAACCCATCTATATGTTCTATTCCAAGTTCAACGTTTGCTTCAAGCCATCCTTTAATGTCTCCAATATCATATCTTTTGAAATCAACTTCGAGACCAATAATTTTTTCTTCTTTTAACAATGTTTTCATAGCATCAGTAAGCTGGATTTCTCCACCCCTTCCGGGTTTCGTGTTTTCAATGTGATCAAATATTTTTGAAGATAATAAATAAGCCCCAGTAATTATCAGATTTGATGGAGCATCTTCTACATTTGGCTTTTCAACAAGATCATTTATTTCAAAGATTCCACTTTCAAGTTCTTTTCCAGATATTACTCCATATTTATGGACATCTTCTTTTGGAACTCTTTCAAGTGCAATTACTGAACATCCATATTTTTCATGTGCTTCAATGAGTTTTTTTGGCACATTTCCAGAATAAATTGTATCCCCAACCATTACTATTGTGTAATCCTCACAAATAAACTCTTTTCCACAATGTACTGCATCTCCAAGGCCATTTTGTTTTCCCTGCCTTGTGTAGTATATATTTGCAAATTCATTAATATCTAAAATTTTTTTTAGAGGTTCGCATTTTCCATCTTTTTTTAACCGTTCTTCGAGTTCAAAATTTTTATCAAAGTGGTTTTCTATTGCGTATTTTCCACGACCAGTAATTACTAAAATATCCTCAATTCCAGCATTTGCCAAATCTTCAATTACATACTGTATAATTGGTTTTCCAAGTACTGGCAACATCTCTTTTGGCTGTGCTTTTGTAATTGGAAGAAGCCTTGTTCCAAATCCTGCTGCAGGTATGATAGCTTTTTTTATCATTAGATATTCCCCTCAAAAACTATAATAGTATTATTGAAACCACATATAAAATTATGACGTTTAAATATGGCTTTTACATTAATGTGTAAAGTATCGGTAGCGCAAACAACGATACAACGGTCGATACAAAACATGCCGAAGCAACCAGTTTTACATCCAGATCATAGATCACCGCATAAACTAAAGGCATCATTGCAGAAGGCATTGCTGATTGCATTATCGTTACTTGTTTATCTAGCTGGTTTGATAAAATACTTTCGGAAATTGGGAAGGCCACAAGTGGAGAAATTACCATTCTAAATATCGATGCCAAAATTCCGTAAAATATTCCAAATTTCGCAGCTTTTGGAGACAGCGAAAGTCCAAGTGAAAGCATTATTAAGGGAATTGTTGCACTAGACATGTATTCAAGCGATTTTGTGAAAAATTCAGGGAATATTGATAGGTTCACGTGCAATAATACCAAAATTAAAGTAAATATCCCCGTAAACAGTGGCGGAAATGTAAATACTTCTTTTAAAATGCTTTTTTTAGCACCGCTTAATTTAACCCCGATGTATGTTCCAAGGAGCATGCTGCAAAAAATTGCAGACATATCACAAAATATCGCTCTTAAAAGACCTTGTTCTCCATAAAATCCTAAAATTACAGGATACCCTAAAAATCCCGTGTTTCCAATTGATGCAACAAGTACAAATCCCCCAAGTGATTTATTATCCAATTTTAAACGTTTTCCAACAATATATGCTAAAAGTGCACATGCTGCTGTTGAAATAAATATTATTATCGGCAATTTCATAAATTCTGGAAGGTCTGAGGGCGTTACATTAGTAAGTAACTGCAAAAATATTGTTGCAGGCATTGCAATGTAAATTACTATTTTATTTAAGACCATCCTGTCTTTTTCATCGAGTATTTTAAAATGTCTCGAAATATATCCGATCAAAATTAAAAATACAATAACATACATGATTTCCATAATTATCATCGTTTTAAATTTCCTTGTTTATCTATCTCCCCATTTCTTATTCTCGTAGTCGAAATTGGAACATTATCTTTTGCCATTAAAAAGTCATAAACTTCAATAATTAAAGGTTTTAGTCCATTTTTAACCCTTATTTTATTTATAGTTTCGGCATTTTCTTTTGTTTCAGGAGTTACGACAATTATATCATAATTTTCTGAAATAGAGTTACCATACACGTCATTAATTACCATTATTTCGTAATCAATTTTATTAGTATCTAAAAACTTTTTTAAATTGTTTTTTCGAACATTTAATGAATTTACATCGTGTTTTTTGTACGATTTTATAAAATCATCGCTTGTAATTCCAATAAAGAGTTTTCCAAATTTTGAT
The DNA here is from genome assembly GCF_002945325.1 of Methanococcus maripaludis. Classification (NCBI taxonomy): domain Archaea; kingdom Methanobacteriati; phylum Methanobacteriota; class Methanococci; order Methanococcales; family Methanococcaceae; genus Methanococcus; species Methanococcus maripaludis. The sequence continues at coordinate 1,602,032 of NZ_CP026606.1, read as the reverse complement.
GCGTGCATTAATAAATTTTCGTGGCCTTTGTGCAGTATATCAAAGGTACCTCCGATAACAACATTATTCATTTCAAAAACACCAGCACATTTGTAAATTAAAATTAAAGGATATAATATTAAAAAAATAAAAAAGAAAGAATTATTTTTGTTTTCTTATTGATTCAAGAATAATTTTCTGTTCTGTTCTTGCAACAACATTTCTTATTGTTTCTACTGCATCGATGTTTGCAGAAATACTTGTAATTCCCCATTCAACCAATTTTTCAACGATTTGTGGCCTGCTTCCAGCTTGACCGCAGATTGAAGTTTTTACACCTGCACTTTTACAGGATGTTATAACAAGTTCAATCAATTTGAGAACTGCAGGGTGGTTTTCAAGGTAATATTTTGAAACATTTTCGTTGTTTCTATCAATTGCAATTGTATACTGGGTTAAATCGTTTGTTCCAAGGCTTATGAAATCAATTCCTTCTTCAATAATATCATCGATTATCAAAGCTGCAGCAGGAGTTTCGACCATTACACCAAATTCTACATCCTGTCTAAGTTTTAGGCCAACTTCGTTTGCAATTTCTTTTACTTTTCTTATTTCATCAACGTTTGTAACTAGAGGAATCATCACGTTAATGTTTCTGTAGCCATCTTCTCTTAATTTTTTAATAGCTTTTAGTTCGCATTTTAAAATTTCAGACTGGTCAAGACCTCTCCGGATACCTCTCCATCCCATCATAGGATTGTGTTCGTGAGGCTCGTCTTCACCACCTTTTAAACCAACAAACTCGTCGGTTGGAGCATCAAGAGTTCTGTATGTAACAGGTCTTGGATAGAATGCATCTGCAACTTTTCTGATACCTTCTGCAAATACTTCGGTTAATGCACCTTCGCCTTGTTCATTTAAGATTTTTCCAGGGTGAACACCGGTTCCTAAAATCATGTGTTCTGCCCTTAAAAGCCCAACTCCATCAGCACCGGTTGCAGCTGCTCTTTCTGCAACTTCAGGCATGCTCACATTTGCTTTTATTTCTGTTGCAGTGATTACTGGAGCTCCCGCATAAACTACCTGAGCAGGTGCTTTTTCTTCAGGTTTGCCAATTTTTCCTTCGTAGACAATTCCTTTTTCACCATCAACAGTGACACATTCTTCGTCTTTTAAATTTTTCGTAGCTCCTTTTGTTCCAACTACACAAGGAGTTCCAAGTTCTCTTGAAATAATTGCAGCGTGGCAAGTTAATCCACCATCATCCGTAATTATTGCAGCCGCTTTTTTCATTGCCGGAACCATGTCAGGAGTTGTCATTTTGGTAACTAAAATGTCCCCATCAAGAATTCTTCCAATTTCTTCAATTTCCGAAATAATTTTTACTTTTCCAGATTCAACTCCGGGAGATGCGCCAATTCCTTTTAATATAATTTTTCCTTCGATTTCATTTGAAGATTTTGAGTCCTTTTTATCAGTTAACGTTGTAATTGGCCTTGCCTGTAACATGTAAATTTCCCCGTTTTCAATAGACCATTCAATATCCATTGGTCTTTTGTAGTGATTTTCAATTGTTTGACCAACATTTTCGAGTTTTTTGATCATTTCTTCAGATAAAACCTGTTTTTCGATTAAATCTTCAGACGTTTTTATTTCTTTTGTTACGCCATCGGCATCTTTTATAAACATTGTATCTTTCCTTGCAACATTTACGCTTAGGATTTCTTGAGTATCTTTTGCAACAATATATGTGTCAGGGCTTACTGTTCCGCTAACTACACCTTCCCCAAGTCCCCATGCTCCTTCAATTACCATCTGGTTGTAATCCTGATTTATAGGGTTTACGGTAAACATAACTCCTGCTTGATCTGCATTTACCATTTTTTGAACAACTGCTGCAAGTGCAACTTCAAAATGATCAAATCCTTTTTCTTCCCTGTAAAAAATAGCTCTTGGAGTAAATAACGATGAAAAACACTCTTGAACTGCTTGTAAAACCTGTTCATTTCCTTTCATGTTTAAAAAAGTTTCCTGCTGCCCTGCAAAACTTGCATCAGGCAAATCTTCTGCAGTTGCTGAACTTCTTACTGCGACAAACGTTTCATCGTCTCCGCTAAGTTCACACATTTTGTGGTATGATTCAATAATGCTTAATTTCAAATCATCAGGAATTTTAACATTTTCAATTGCGTATCTAACTTCTTTTGATGCTTTGTTCAATTCTTCATTATTATTAACATCAATATTTGACAAAATTCTTTCAATTTCATCCTGAAGCTTTGTTTCTTTGATAAAGTACCGGTAAGCTTCTGAAGTGACGACAAATGCCGGAGGTACAGGTAATTTTGCATTCCACATCTCCCCTAAAGATGCTCCTTTTCCACCTGCAATATCAACATCATCATTTCTGAGATCATCAAGCCAAGTTATCAATTTCATGTTGAATCCTCCATTCGTTCAATTCATGTTTCGTCTATCAAAAATAACTATGATTACAATTCTATTTTATACATCTCAGATATATAATATTTTGTAGAGTTGATTTCAGACTTAGTTTTTGATAATTTATTTTTTTAAAATACACTTAATTTATTCATAAAATAGGAACTAAAATACCAAAATAGAAACATTTATATACATTTGATGTGTAGGATATATCATAAACCTGGGAGGTGTCTCCTTTGAAAAAATATATAAGTGTTCTAATTGGTGCAGTCTTTATCGCCCTAATCGTGGGATTGAGCGGATGCACGGAAAGTACTAATGGCTCAGATAATGTGGAAGTTCAAAAAGTTAGTTTAAAAATTTCAGGCTCGACTACCGTACTACCAATCGCAGAAGAAGCTGCAAAACAATTCATGATTGCAAATAAAAACTACATGATTGAAGTTACCGGCGGAGGTTCGGGCCTTGGAGTTAAAGAAGCCGGTGAAAATTTAAATGACATCGGAATGGCTTCAAGAGATGTAAAATCCTCAGAATTTGAAATATATCCATCATTACAAGTATTTGGAATTGCAAAAGACGGTGTTGCAATTATAGTACAGCCAGAAAACCCAGTTTCAAGTTTAACACAAGAACAAGTTATCGCGATATACTCTGGAGAAATTACAAACTGGAATGAAGTTGGTGGAAACGATGCACCAATTACAGTCTACACAAGAGACGAAGAAAGCGGCACAAGAGAAGTATTCTTTGAAAAAGCACTGAATAAAGGAAATATTACTAAAAAAGCAGTTGTTGTTGCTTCAAACGGTGCAATGAAATCATCAGTTAAAGCGGACGTTAATGGAATTGGATACCTTTCAATTGGATACCTTGACTCGTCAGTTAAAGGTTGCGAATACGAAGGAGTAATTCCTACTGAAGCCAATGTAATTTCCGGAACATACAAAGTTTCAAGAACACTAAATGTTATTACAAACGGTGAACCTTCACAAGAAGTTAAAGCATTTATTGACTTTTTATTAAGTTCAGAAGGTCAAAAAATCGTTGCAGAAGAAGGATATATCCAAGTAAACTAATATTTTAATTATTTAATTTCCAATTATTTTTTTAAAAAATTTTTATTAATCTTTTCAATTTACAGTTATGGTGAAACAGGATGCATAAAAAAAATATTGGCGAATCAGTCCTTGAAAATATATTAAAACTGAGTGCACTCTTATCAAGCGTAATTATATTTGCAATGGTTTTGTTTTTAATAATTAGTAGTCTTCCAGTATTTTCAGCTGTAAGTCCGTTTGATTTCGTATTGGGACTTGACTGGTCACCAAATTATGACGCTTACGGAATATTTCCAATGATTGTCGGCTCATTTTTAGTAACAATACTTGCACTTGTATTTTCAGTCCCGTTAGGAGTTGGATGCGCCATATTTTTAGCAGAACTTGCACCAAAAAAAGTTCAGAATATATTAAGACCTTCAATTGAAATTTTAACTGCAATTCCCTCAGTAGTTTATGGTTTTGTTGGTATGGTCTTACTTGTTCCACTAATTAGAGATGTTTTTAATACAAATCCGGGATACAGCTGGCTTGCTGCATCAATAATCCTTGGAATAATGATAGTTCCAACAATTACAGTACTTTCCGAAGATGCAATAAATTCAGTTCCACAACAATTAAAAGAGGGTAGTCTTGCAATGGGCGCTACACGGTGGCAGACTATAAAAAAGGTAGTTCTTCCAGCGTCCCTCAGCGGGATACTCTCAGGAGTTATTTTGGGGATGGGTAGAGCCATTGGAGAAACGATGGCAGTTTTAATGGTTGCTGGAAACTGGCCGCTCATTCCAAAATCGATTTTCGATCCAGTAAGGCCATTAACATCACATATTATATTAAATATAAAAGAAGCAGCTTCAGGAAGCCCGATTTATTATGCAATGTTTGCAACAGGGCTCGTACTCTTTGTAATGGTTCTTTCACTCAATTTAATATCACATTATATCAATAAAAAATACAAAATAAAATGGGACTAACAAGGTGGAAATTTGAATAACTCCAAAAAAGCCAAAATTGAAGAAAACATCGTATTTGGTATTTTTTACCTGTTTGCATTTATTGTAGTTGGTATCCTGTTCACAATTGTTGGTTACGTCTTCATTAACGGAATCGGCGCAATAAACATGGAATTTTTCTTTGGTGATGCAAACCCCATAAACGTGATTTTGGGAGTTGAAAGATCATTTGATGGAATCTGGAATTCAATAATTGGAACTATTGCACTAGTTGTCCTTTCAATTCTATTAGCTATTCCTTTCGGAGTTTTGGGTGCAATATATCTTCATGAATATGCTTCGGACAATAAATTAACACAGGCAGTTAGATTTTCATCAGACAGCCTTGCAGGGCTTCCTTCAATTGTATTTGGAATTTTCGGGTATGCTCTTGCAATAAAGACAGTTGGCCCATCACTATTAATCGGAGGACTTACGTTATCGTTCATGGTTCTTCCAATTATAATGCGGGCAACAGAAGAAGGTTTAAAATCAGTTGCACCCGGACTTAGAGAAGGAAGTCTTGCACTCGGTGCTACAAAATGGCAGACGATTAAAAAAGTAGTAATTCCTTCAGCTCTCCCCCAGATGATTACGGGAATTATCCTTGCAATGGGAAGAAGTGCAGAAGAAACTGCTGCAATCATGTTTACCGCTGCTACTGCATTTTCATTTGGAATTGGATTATTTAATAGGGTTGAAACACTATCATTTAGTTTATATGTGCTTTCAACCGAATATTCTAATGCAGAAGAACTTAAAATGGCTTATGGAATTGCACTTGTCCTGATTGCAATCATGTTTGTATTATTTACAATTGCAAATGTCGTTAAAAATAGATTCAAACTCATGCAGAGCTAATTAAAATTTGGTGTAACTTATGAAAATCAAAATGAACTCAAAAGATGTGAATTTTTGGTATGGCGAAAAAAAGGCGTTAAATGATATAAATCTGCCAATTTATGAAAATAAAATCACAGCACTGATCGGTCCAAGTGGCTGTGGAAAATCTACATTCTTAAGATGCCTCAACAGGATGAATGATCTAATTTCGGGAGTTAAAGTTACTGGAACAATAACTCTCGATGAAAAAAATATTTACGACAAAGATATTGACGTTGTTGAGCTTAGAAAAAGAGTTGGAATGGTATTTCAAAAACCAAACCCATTTCCAATGAGTATTTATGACAATATTGCATACGGCCCAAGAATCCACGGGATTAAAGAAAAAAAACAGCTCGATGAAATCGTTGAATGGGCACTGAAAAAATCTGCACTGTGGGATGATGTAAAAGACGACCTGAAAAAATCTGCAATAAAACTTTCAGGAGGCCAACAACAGAGATTATGCATTGCAAGAACCATTGCGGTAAAACCTGATGTAATACTAATGGATGAGCCGTGTTCAGCACTGGACCCAATTTCAACGCTTAAAATTGAAGATTTAATGGTTGAATTAAAAAAAGAATATTCAATAGTAATTGTAACTCACAATATGCAGCAGGCAAGCCGTGTTTCAGACTACACTGGATTTTTCATGCTTGGAGATTTGGTAGAATTTAATAAAACTGATAAATTATTTGTTGAACCCGAAAATAAAAAAACTGAAGACTACATTAGCGGAAGATTCGGATAATAGATTAAAAATTAAAATTGAAAAAATTAGAAAATTGAAGATATTTGGTGGTAAAAATGGTTAGAAATGCATTTTCCGATCAAATGAAAGAAATTGAAGATATGATTAATAAAATGTCTGAAATGTGTGTAAAATCACTAAAAAATTCCATAACCGCATTTATAACTAATGATATCGAACTTGCAAAAGTTGTTAGGGACTGGGACGATGAAATCGATTTAATGGAAATGGAAATTGAAGAAAAGTGCATTTCATTTATGGCCAGACAGCAGCCTGTTGCAAGCGATTTAAGGGAAATTATTACGATGATTAAAATTATATCAAAACTTGAAAAAGTTGGAGATATGGCTTCAAGAATTGCAAAAATAACCATTAATTCAGAACAGAACATTCTCAGATCAAAAAACGGGAGTATTTTAACAATTATGGATGAAATTCTTGAAAACATGCTAAAAAATTCAATTTTGTCATTTGGAAATCGGGATTTGGAACTTGCAAAAAAAACATACCGTGAAGATAGTAAAATTGACGAACTATACAAAGTACTTTGCAGGGATATGACACTTAAAATGATTGAGAATCCAAAAATAATTAGTGAAGCTACCGATTTCTTGGTTGTTGGAACATACCTTGAACGGGTTGGAAATTTGTGTGGAAGTATTGGTGATAGAGTTGCATTTATGATTACCGGAGAACGCTTAAAAGAAGAAGAATTTGATAAATTATTGAATAAAACTACAAAAAAGTTGGAAAATTAATCATTATATTTTTCATCAACTACAATTCGTACAGGAACGAACGGTATTTTAAGTTCTTTTGATTCAAGCCTTTTATCAACCATTATCAAATCATTTAATTTTTCCTGAATATTTTTTGAAATTTTTTTAACGATGTATGAAGGCGCTGCTGCAGTATAAAGGTACGGCTTTTTACCAAGACCTTCTTTATCCATTTTTTCTCGTGAAACATATCCTGTATTATACATATCGAGTATCGATTCACGAACTGTTGACGGATATATTCCAGTTCCACCTGCAATTTCATCAACTGTACTTTTATTGTACTTCCTTAAATATATGTAGATTTTTGCTCGAACTTCGCTTGACATTAAATTTGCAAGGTTTTCGATTAATTTTTGGTCTACATTTTCTATGCTATTCACTATATCGCCCCACTCTCAACTGTATATTGAAAATTTAACCCAATATAAAATAGCCATTTAAAGCTCCCCCACTTCAAAAGACCTAATTATATATTTCATAAACGTGCAATATAAAGTTTTTGTAAGGCCAACTAACATTGAAAAAACATTTTTGATCAAATCTGCCTTAATGTCGTTTAGTACTAGACATTACAACAGAATTAAAAAAAGAAAAAGTTAAATTTCGGAAAATACTTCGTCAAGAGCCGAAATCATTGCATCTATGTGCTCCTTTTCAACTATTAGCGGAGGTAAAAACCTTAAAACGGTATCAGAAGTACAGTTTATTAAAAATCCTTTTTCAAACATTTTTGAAACTATGTCTGACCCGTTGAACGTTAATTCAACTCCAACCATTAATCCTAAGGACCTTACTTCTTTTACGAATTCATATTTTTCTTCCAGTGTTTTTAAGCTGTTTTTGAAGTATTCACCCATTTCAACAGCATTATCTAAAAGTTCTGAAATTACATCGAGTGCAGCTGCTGATGAAGCACATGCTAAAGGATTTCCACCAAAGGTAGTTCCGTGACTTCCGGGAGTAAATGCGCTTGCAATTTCGCTTTTTGCGACCATTGCACCTATTGGAAATCCGCCACCAAGACCTTTTGCAAGTGTTACAATATCAGGAATTACTCCGTATTGTTCGTATGCAAATACAGTTCCAGTTCTTCCCATTCCACACTGAACTTCATCAAAAATTAAAACGATATTGTTTTCATCACATAGTTTTCGAACTGCTTTTAGATATTCTTTATCTGCAGGGTGAATTCCACCCTCCCCCTGAACAGGTTCAATCATTATTGCAGAAGTTTTTTCGGAAATTCCCGCTTTTAATGCTTCGATATCGTTAAATGGAATGTATTTAAAACCTGTTGGCAGTGGTTCAAATCCTTCCTGATATTTTGCTTTAGGAGTTGCAGTAATTGTAGTAAGGGTTCTTCCGTGGAAAGCATGTTCCATTGTAATAATTTCTCCTTCCTTACCGTTTGCTTTAGCATATTTTCTTGCAAGCTTTATTGCAGCCTCATTTGCTTCTGCACCGCTGTTACAGAAAAATGCTTTATCAAGTCCGCTTAACTTCACGAGTTTTTTTGCTAACTCGATTTGTGGAACATTGTAGTATATGTTTGAAACGTGAATTAGAGTTTCTGCCTGATTTTTAATAGCTTCAACAACTTTAGGGTGGCAGTGCCCAACGTTATTTACCCCAATTCCTGCAAGAAAATCAAGATATTCTTTTCCATCAGTATCAAACACGCTCATTCCATTTCCTTTTACAAGAACTACTGGAACTCGGCCGTATGTGTTTATAACATATTTTTTTTCATCTGAAATAATCTGTTCTTTTTCTAAAGTACTCATACTAACCACCAAGTCATTCAAAATCAGTCATGTGATTAAATAAATCATGATTCAAAATTATTTAATAGTATCAAGTTTAAAAATATATTGTTTTTTAAAATAAGTTTTGTATTTTTTCCAAAAACGGGATTTAAAGAAAGCATTAAGAGGATTAAAATGGAGTTTGATTTAATCAATATATGTGGATATTTGACAATTATAAACACGATAATCCTCGCAATCTTATTTTTCACAATTGTAAAATTGTTAAAAATTGTAAAAAGTAACTTTGAATATTCAAGGAGTTTAACCTGCCCAGAAGACCGGATTGAAGTATTAAATGACGAAAAATACTATTATTATGTTTTAAACAAAATCAAATATGCTAAAAAAGAAATTAACATTATCATGTTTTCGATATACTTAAATCCAAAGATTTCCGAATTAATTGATGAACTCACAAACGCAAGAAAACGAGGGGTAATGGTTCGTGTAATTCTTGAAGAAGAAGTCGGATCAAATATTTTAGCCCAGAGCAAACTTTCAAGCCAGCATATTCTGGTAAAATTCCATGATTCTAAAAAAACACATAATAAATTAATGATAGTTGATGATACAGTTATTGTTGGAAGCCATAACTGGACTGATAAAGCCCTTTTTGAAAATAAAGAATCAGCAATTGCAGTATCTAATGAAGACGTTCTTAAAATTGAAAAAGAATATTTTGAGTCACTTTGGGGGTCTATCGAATGAAAATAGCTATTTTTTCCAAACTAACTATTAAAGAAGACGAAATAAGAAAAAAACTGGAAAATTTTGATGTCGATATATTTCCGCCAATAAAACGTGGGGATTTAACGTCTGAAAAAATCTTTGATTATGATATAATCGGAATAATCGATGGTTGCTTCCTGCAAAGTACTGCTGTTGCTCATCGGGAAATTTTAAAGGTTATTGAAAATAATATTACAGTATTTGGTGCAGGTTCAATGGGCGCATTAAGAGCTTCAGAACTTGATACATGCGGCATGATTGGAGTTGGCTCGGTTTATAATTTATATAAAAACGGAATAATCACAGATGATGACGAAGTTGCAGTTACATTTGATGATAATTTAAATCAGATCACATTTTCGATGATCAGCTTTAGAGAAATGATCAATAATGCATTGAATGAAAAAATAATCGATGAAAATGATTTAAAACGATTGATTACTTCGGGAAAAGAATTATATTACCCACTTAGAACATTTGAAAATGTTATTGAAAAATCAGGAATTTCTGGAGAAAAACGGGAAGTTTTGGAAAAATTTTTAAAAAATCAGCCAGATATAAAAAGAAACGATGCCTTTGAAATGCTCGAAGAAATTATAAAATATATTGAAAAACAGTAATGATTTAAAACAGTTTTTTAATAGATTACATAAAAAAATCTGGTGAAGTCATGAAACGGGAACTCAAAGTAAAACCCATTGAAAACGGAACTGTTATCGACCATATCAGTGGATCAAAAGCACTGAAAGTCTATAAAATACTAAATATCGAAGAAAAACTCCCAATAACACTTGCACTAAACGTGCCGTCAAAAAAAGGCGTTACAAAAGATATTTTAAAAATTGAAGGGCTTGAACTCTCAAAAGACGATGTAAACAAAATTGCGTTAATTTCACCAGATGCAACGATAAACATCATAAAAGAAGGAAAAGTCATAAAAAAATTTAAAGTAGACATTCCAAAAAGAATTGACGGAATAATCAAATGCACCAATCCAAACTGCATCACGAATAAAGAAAATATCGAAAGCAGATTCTCAATCGAACAGAAAAACACGTTAAAAATCAGGTGCGAATACTGCGAAAAATTCATTAATTCAATTATAATCTCAAAATAAACCCTAGTTTTTTTATATTTTCAGTAACTATTATCATGAGAACTGTTGGTGATTTTTATGAAATTACACGAATACGAAGCAAAGGAAATTTTTAAAGAAAATAATATCCCTATTCCAAAAAATAAACTTGTATGTGGAAAAGTTGAAAGCATCGACTATCCTGTTGTCATAAAAGCGCAAGTTTTAGTTGGTGGAAGAGGTAAAGCTGGCGGAATCTTATTTGCAGATAATGTCGATGATGCAAACGAAAAAATTGAATCATTAATTGGAAACACGGTAAAAGGAGAACTTGTTGAAAAAGTACTCCTTGAAGAGCAGATAAAAATTGCAAAAGAGTATTATGTTGGCGTTGTTGTTAATAGAAACGAAAAAAACAATGTTGTTATATTTTCAACAGAAGGCGGAGTAGATATCGAAGAAGTATCTTCGAAAACTCCCGAAAAAATAATAAAATTATCATTAAACCCTGAAAAAGAATTTTTACCATACCTTGCAAGAGGTATGCTTAAAAAAGCAGGCATTCCAAGCCAGGAAATTCCAAAAGTAGCAGATGTATTATGCAAAGTTTATAAAGCATTCAAAGACATGGATGGAATTTTAGCCGAAATAAACCCGCTTGTATTTACTGAAGATGGAAAAATCATTGCTGCTGATGCGGTTTTGAATATTGACGACGATGCATACTTTAGACATAACTACGAGAAATTTGAAGAATTTAATAAACAGGAAAAATCCGAATTTGCATATGTTGAACTTGATGGAGACATTGCAGTTATTGGAAACGGTGCAGGACTCACCCTTGCAAGCATGGACATTGTAAAAGAATTTGGCGGAAACCCTGCATGTTTCTTAGATGTTGGCGGTGGTTCAAATAGGGAAACTGTAAAAAAAGCACTTTTAAAAGCAACATCCCGGAAAAACGTTAAAGGGGCATTCATAAACATTCTTGGCGGAATTACAAGGTGTGATGAAGTTTCGATGGGAATTGTAGATGTTTTAAAAGAAAATCCAAATCTTAAGTTTGCTGTTAGGATGATGGGAACAAATGAAGAAGAAGGAAGAAAAATATTATCTGAAAACGGAATAAGCTTCGAAAGCTCGATGGAAGGGGCTGCAAAAGCACTTACTGGATTAATAAATAGTTAAACGTGATTTTCAATGTTTAACATCCGAAAGAAAAAGCAGGAAACCGTTTCAAGAGATAAATATGAAGATATTAAAAAAATATATATTGAATCTAAAAAGTCATATATTGCACTTGAAGCAAAATACAGGCATGAAATTTACGTAAATAGCCAGTTAAAAAATGAAATAAGTCAAAAAAACGTAGAACTTGAATACTTACATCACAAATTAAATGAACTCTATGAAAAATATAGGGATATCTCAAAAAGTTATGAAAAACTGGAAAACAGGGTTAAATTTTTACTTTCGGAACTTGAAAATAAACATGAAAATTTTAAAAAATAATTATTTCATGTTATTACATATCTCTTTTAAAAATTGTAATTTTGAAGTACTTTCATCCACTTTTACTTTTATGTATCCGCAAATTTCCCAAGATTCTTTAGGATAACTTTTTTTATTTTCAACACTATATTCCAAACCCATTTTTTTTATTTTGCTCGCAATATCTTTTAATTTCGGGTTTTGAACTGCAATTTCTTTTGGAACTTTCCTTCCTTCGTTTTTGGTTCTTTTTAGATCAATATACGCGGGCCATAAAATTATTTCCTTCATAATTTCACCAAAATTATTTAATCCATTTTTCTTTCACGAATATGCGACTGATTACCAGTATAAACGCAATAGATACTAAAGAAATTACCCAAAATCCATAAGGGCTCTCTGAAAGAGGCATGTACTTAAAATTCATTCCATATATTCCAGTAATCCACATTGGAACGGCAAAAAGTGCAGTAATCATTGTAAGAATTTTCATTACCTGATTCATTCTTATGTTTTCAATCGAAAGTGACATATCCATCATTGACGATAAAAGCTCACGATACGTTGTTTCCATGTCAATTAACTGCAGAATATCGTAGTATAAATCTTCAAATTCCCACCTATCTTCCTGAGTGGTTATTGAAAGATACTTTCGTTTTAAAACTGAAATAACATCTTTGTTTGATATAAGAGCCTTGTGGAAATATACAAGCATTTTTCTAAGCTGTAATATTTCTTCGGTCATGTTTTTATTCTGTTCCTGAACTATTCTGTCTTCTAAAATATCCAGTTGATCTTCAAGGTTTACAAGAATTCTCGAATAGCTTATCGTAATCTGGTTTAAAATTGTGTATATAAAAAATCCTTTTCCTTTATCGAGAAGGGTTTTTGGCTTTTTTGTCTTTACAAGATTGTAGAGTCGCCCAATTGACTTGATTTTATCCGCATGAATCGTCAGGATGATGTTATCTTTTACGTAAAGTCCAAAAGAAGTAGTTGTGATGTCTTCTTCAAATAACGGGGCTTTAAAAATAATTGTATAGTAAGTATCTTCTTCTTCGACCCTTGGAACTTCCTGCTCATCGAGCCCAAGACTTAATTCATCAGTTTCTATTTCTATTTTTTTAGAAAGTTCAATTAATTCCACGTCTGAGGGGTCATAACAGTCAATCCATATAAGATCGTGTTCACTATTTACGTCATCCAAATTCAAAACTTCAAAAGATCCAGCATGGTAACCAAGAATTTCAAGCATGTTTTCACAACTACTCTTCAATTAACCCTTCTCTGCTTTTTGGTTCGTGAAATAATACAACCGAAAGTACAATTAATATAGATACATATGCTAAAATATACATTACAAGACCGGTAAATTCAGTGCTATATCCAATTAAATAACCTGATGAAACAATCAGCATCTGTCTGAGCATGAATGCTAAAACTACGTTAAAGAATAGCCTTTTTAAAAGCCTAAGTATACTTTTTTCAGTGTGTATTAAGTCATCTATGAAATGAACAAGTACTAAAAGCACAAAGCCTAACGTTAACGGATTTGCAATATTTAACAGGAATTTTCCGAAAAATACCGTTAGTTCGGGATCCACCGAAGCCCTGTAAGAATAAAGTATACCTACAAGAAGTATCAAAAATCCCAAAATATTTCCAAAAGGAGATAGTTTTCCAACTTCAAGACCCTTTTTGCTTTCACTAAGTGTTTTTTTAACAGATTCAACTAATCCAACGCCTTCAGACAGGATGTAAATTCCAATAAGCCCTGCAATTATTCTCCACCCTAGATCGGAAAATACGGCATACAAAATCATTGCAAAACCGATAGATGTAAATATTAACGGAATGTACTGCGACATAGTCTTTTTTATAAATTCCTGCACGAGATAGTATGTTGATTCAAGAGATTCATTTTGTTTAATTACAATTCTCTTTTTCCAGACAAAAATATCCTTTAATTCAAGGTATTTTAAAACCATTTCGTCTTCTTTCCCATCTGAAACGAGATAAATGAAGTTAGGTTCATAGAGATAAATTAAAAAGTCGATTTGTTCCTTAATTTTAATTGCACATACCTCTGATTCGATATCAATATCCCCAGAAATTGTTGCAATTTCAACATCTTTTCCTTCTTTCTTTAAATGGTCGTAGTGCTGAATTCCACCAAGTATGGAATTTACATCACTATCTCCTGGATCGGTTAGCCCGAGCTTTACCGCTGCATTGATATTATCCTCCCTACTTAAAATAGGGGTCCTAATATTTGCTTTTCTTCCAACATCGTCGTCCATGTCAACGACAATAACTAGATACTTTTTATCTTCGGGAACGTTATAATCTTTGCCGATATCTTTTATTGATACCATTATACCACTTTAACACTAAAATAAACGATTAAAATATTTTTTTATTAATTATGGGCTTTTTATGCAGATTTTCTGAAACATACAAAAACATTAACATCGTAACTAAAAAACCGTAATTGATGCCGATTTCGCACATTGATAACAATACAGCACCATAAATAGAATATATTTTAGTATCGCTCTTTTTATATATTAACTTACTGATTATTCCAAATATTAATGAAAAAATTAAGCTGTAATAACCCAGATCCAAATAAATCGGACCAAAAAGGGTTGACGTAATATTATGTCTGTAACCATGAATTATTTCGCCAATTAAAGACTCCCCACCAGGTGTAAATGCAATTTTTCCGTATAATGCCGTAGGGTACATTATAATCTTTTCTAAGGTCATCAAATCAAAATAAGCCCGGTATGATAAAATTTCTAAAAAATTAAGGCTCCATGATTGACCCGATGATGAAAGAATTGCTTTTGCCATTATTCCTAAAAATAACACGGTAAATATTCCAATTAAAAATATTTTTTTTGCACTTATTTTATTATTTTTGTAATTATAAAGCAAAAATGCAACGATTAATACCAAAACATTTGCTTTGTACCCCGTTACTGCCAAAATTGCGAAAGATACTAAAAAATATCCAAAATTAAAGAGGCTTGCAAACGTGAGCGCACCCGAAGAAATTAATCTTAAAGGATCATCTGAAATTGCCATTCTGACTGTGTAATCGGTAATTGGAAGAGTTCCATAAATTAAAACCATTGCAAGAAATGAAACTACACCAATTAAAAACATGATTTTACTTATTTTTTCAGAGCAATAATTCTTTATAAAAATATGTAGAATTAAAAATACAAGTCCTGAAAATAGCATTGCCGACAATACACTCCCGGAAAGAACAAAAACTCCAAAAAACATGGAAAATCCAAGCAAAATCCCTGAAAACATTTTTAAATTTAATTTATCTAATTTCATCTTTTTTTCAAAATTTATAAAAAATGGAATCGAAAAAATAGCCAAATTTCCAAATACAACCAATATCATTTTTAAAAGGGAATTTAACCCAAATTCTCCAAAATATGGAATTGCGAGCAAAAATATCAGGAAATATCCAATAAAAATTATTACTATGGGGTTATCAAGTCCTAGCCCGTATTTTTCTTTAAAATAATTTTTAGATTTTTCAAAATTATTTTTTAGCATTTAAAATCCCCCTAAAAATCCCATAAAATGTGGAAATTACACCTAAAAAATACATTACAACCACATCAAGATCCAAAATACCTGTTTCAATCCCTACAATCAAGTAAGATACCATTATTGAATAAAATCCCAAATATAAACCTTTTAATTTACCTGAAACCTCGTTTGAAAGTCCCATTAAAAGCCCAAAAATCCCGAAATAGGGAACGAGCCCGAGCGTTCCAAAATCCATTAAGACTGCACCAAATATTGTTGGTGTGATTGTAACGCCAGTTACCCCAATACTGTTTGCAATTAACGTTCTTGGACCATATTTTGGACCATCAATTAACCCATATGATGAAAATACGGCGTTATGGATGACTCCTTGAAAATTACCATTGAAATTCTTGACAATAAGATCAAATATACTCATTGTAAGATCTATTCTTGAAAGTATGGGGTTTCCACCAATATTTAATATAAAATGCCTTAAAAATGAAAGTCCACAAACGACCAGCGCAAGTCCGATTAATGAATAAATCATGAGTTTATTTTTTATTTTTTCTGAATAGTACATTGCAAAAATTGTTGAAAGTAATAACACCACAACTTGTGTACGGTAGCCTAAAAGTGCTATTAACGCTGCAAATACTCCAGAATACAAAAATATTTTTTTAGTACTTAATTTGGAACTTGAAATTACTATGGCCCAACCTAATGGAAGTGTATGCGAAAATGCAGTATATATAACACTTAAAAATTTTCTAGAGGTTGGATCAAAGAGTGGAACTCCCCTAACCCATAAAAGATCCATTATCGTGAAAAAAATACCAAATAAAAGTAAAAAAAGCCCTATCTTTTCATGAAACTTATAATTTACTTCGAAAGGCCTAAAATCCAATTTTTTAAAGATATTTTGCCCTGCAATAAAAGAAATATAAAAAAATACTGATGAAAATAATACAATACATGCCGAAAGCGTGGTAACATTTGATAGAAGTACAAAAATACATACTAAACCAACAAATATGTGGTGTGGTCCGATTTTTTGTAAATTAAGTTCCAAAAACTTCTTCATAGTATTACATCCAGGTTATTAGTTTTGCATTATTGTATTTTTCAGTTTTTATTTCATTAGTAGCGTTTTCCACAATTATATTTACTTCAATATTTGATGTAACGATTTTTTGAGGATTTAATAAGCCATCCAAGTTTTTCAAGTCGTTTAAATTAAAATCTCCTTTTAATATTAAACCGCCATCTACAAAACTCATTTTTGGCAGAGCTGATTCATATTTGAAATAATTTATAACTTCAAGTTGTTCTGTTGGTGAAAAAGTTTCCGAATCAATCGCAAATGAACCATCAATATCAACTTCAAGAATATTTAAGTCATTGCCAATGTCATCGTAAATAATATCGCTTATTTCTGAAAATGAAGTTCCATTTAAAGAGTCCAAGTTATATCTAATAATTGTGTTTCCTAAAGGAACCAGATATATGTTACTTGCTGCAATATCTTCTTTTGAAGCAAGTTTTCCACCAATCGTCATTTCAGTATCGTTGTATGCAACGGTAAGAGTTCCACCACTTGCAGCTAAAATTTGTACTCGATCAGAAAAGTCTGAAGAATCTGCAGTCCATCTTCCATCAATATCTGCGTAGAGCGGAAAACCTTTGAGCATTATATTTTCAGAAACCCATGCACATTTGTACATTTCTTCCCCATCAAAAGTATACGCTTCTGACGTTGGGCTTAAAAAATTATAACCGATTGCAAGGGCCGTAACTAAAATTGAAATTAAAACTAAAAATTCTAAAATTCCGATTTTTTTCATGAATCTAACCCCTTAAAAAATAAAATTAAAATAAATATTATTTAGAATTAATTTAAAAATTATTTTTTGTATGCATTCATCACGGTTTCTGCAATACTCTCTGAATCGAGTTTATAATATTTTAATAAATCTCCTGCTTTTCCAGATTTTCCAAACTCGTCGTTGATACCAACTCTAAGGAGTTTTTTATTCAATCCTTCTTCTGCAATTACTTCAGAAATTGCTCCGCCAAGTCCGCCGATGATACTGTGATCCTCGATTGAAACTATGAAATCTTTTGAATTTTTTATTGCATCTTTATCAATTGGCTTTATTGTCGCAATTGCAATAACCTGTGCAGATATTCCTTTTTCAGAAAGTATTTTTGAAGCATTGAGTGCCTCTGGAACGAGCTCTCCTGTTGCAATGAGTGTAATGTCAGTTCCTTCTTTTAAAATTCTTGCTTTTCCAAACTCGAATTTTGCTTCTTCTTCGTTTTCAAAAATTATTTCAGTATTCCCTCTTGGCATTCTTACATAAACTGGACCTTCGTAATTTGCAGCCCACCTAACGGCATTTTTTGTTTCCAAATAGTCAGATGGGGAAATTACAATCATTTTTGGGATTGCTCTCATTATTGCAATGTCTTCAGTCATTTCGTGGGATGCTCCATCTTCACCAACTGTAACGCCACTGTGTGTTGCACATATTTTTACGTTTAAACCAGGATATGCGATAGAATTTCTAATTTGCTCCCATGCTCTTCCTGTTGCAAACATTGCAAAAGTTGATGCGAACACAGTTTTTCCAGTTCTTGAAAGTCCTGCTGCCATACCCATCATGTTTTGTTCTGCAATTCCTGCATTGAAAAATCTTTCAGGATATTTTTTAGCAAAAATTCCTGTTTTAGTAGAACCTGATAAATCAGCATCAAGTACTACAATATTTTCATTTACTTCACCAAGTTCCGCTAAGGTTTCACCGTAGGCTTCTCTCATTCCTTTTTTTGTTCCTTTCATATAATTCACCACAAAATTATAAACTTCAGATATAGTTCTTAAATTTAATTTACGAGTTAAATCCTAAAATTTGCAGAATTTCTTAAATCATTCACTGCTTTTTTAACGTCTTCCTTTCCATATATTGCTGAAGCTGCAATAAGCCCATCTGCACCTGCTTCAACAGCTTTTGGCGCAGTTTCCAGGTTAATTCCACCATCTACAAAGATTTTTGTATCGTACCCTTCAGTCAATATTTTGTTTTTTAAATTATCTATTTTTTTAATCATCGGATTTATAAAAGACTGTCCTGAAAAGCCCGGTTCAACAGTCATTACCAAAACACCATATAAATTTTCTAAAACGTATTCCACGTTACCGATCGGTGTTGAGGGGTTTAATGCAACTATTGGCTTTGCATCGTGTTCTTTTATCAGGTCAACAGTTCTAAATAAATATTTACTGGATTCTGCGTGAAATGCAATCATATCTGCAGCATCTGCCAGTTTAGGAATAAATAAATCAGGATTTTCAACCATTAAGTGTACGTCAATTGGAACGTCAGTTATACTTTTCAAATAGTGGGGAACTCTAAGCCCCATACTTAAATTTGGTACAAAGTGTCCGTCCATAATATCCACGTGGAAAAAATCAACATTTCCTTCTTCAGCCTTTTTTACTTCCTCTGCCATGTGACCGTAATCTGCAGAAAGAATAGATGCACCAATCATTACCATTTAAATCACCTGATTATTGAAGTTCTGCGAGTGCTTTTTCAAGCTCTTCTTTATTTGGAGCTTTTCCGTGGAAGCCAACGTTATTTTCCATGAATGATACGCCTTTTCCTTTTATCGTATTTGCGATAATCATTTTTGGCTTTCCGTTTTTCATTGTTTTTGCAAGTTCTGCGGTTTTAACAATTTCTTCGAAGTTGTGGCCGTCAATTTCAAATACATCAAAACCGAATGCAGAAAATTTAGCTTTCAAGTCCATTAAACACATTACATCTTCAGTACATCCGTCAATCTGGAGTTTGTTTCTATCAACAAAACCAATTAAATTATCGAGTTTGTAGTGTGCCGCAGCCATTGCAGCTTCCCAAACCTGTCCTTCTTGACATTCTCCATCCCCTAAAAGAACGAACACGTTATTTTCGTATTTATTTAATTTACATCCGATAGCAACACCAACTGATGATGAAAATCCCTGTCCTAATGAACCAGTATTTACTTCAATTCCAGGAATCTCGATTGTAGGGTGTCCTTGTAAAAGAGCTCCGAGCTGTCTTAAATTCCATAATTCTTCTTCTTTAAAATAGCCCAGATCTGCAAGGGTTACATAAAGTGCAGGGCATGCGTGACCTTTACTTAAAATAAACCGATCTCTTGAATCCTGTTTTGGATCTTTTGGATCATAGTTCATAATATTGTAGTAAAGAGATGATACAATGTCAATTGCTGAAAGGGATCCCCCAGGGTGTCCAGATTCTGCAAGTCCTATCATTTTTACAATATTATATCTTAAACTTTTTGATTTAACAGCTAATTCTTCAAAATTCAAATTTTTTGTGTTTTTCATTCTTTTCACCGATTTTAAAAACATAAATTTTTAAATCTGTTTCGTTTTTTCTTCTGATTTTATTAAAAATTGCAATAACATGAAAAATAGAAATAAATCGTAAGTATTGTGTTCGAATGTGTTACAAAGAATACCTATACGGCATCATGCTACAATCCATTAATAACATGAATATTATCAGATGCATTTATAAATTTTTTGTATCATTTTATTTATCTGCATTCTTCATTAAATTTTTTATTATGAAACATCCAATCTAGTTTAAAACAATCATATTTAAATCATAGAATAGATATCATTATGAAAATTGAGTAGTTAAGAAATAAGCTGGTGATTTTATGAGTACACTCAATTATTTAAAGATTCTCGCAACAGAAAAAGGAATTTCTGGTAGAGAAGATAACATACGAGAATACATGAAAAAAGAACTTGAAAAATACTGCGACAGTATTGAAACAGATAAATTTGGAAACTTAATTGCAAAAAAAGGATCTACAGGTCCAAAAATCATGATTGCATCACACATGGATGAAATCGGGCTCATGGTTAAATATATAGACGATAAAGGATTTTTAAAATTTACAAAAATTGGCGGAATTAACGACCAGATGCTCTTAAATCAGAAAGTTATCGTTCACGGAAATAACGGCGATATTGTTGGAGTTTTAGGATCAAAACCACCACACAAAATGAAAGAAAGCGAAAGAAACAAATTAATTTCTGCTGAACACATGTTTATCGACATCGGTGCAAAAAATAGGGAAGAAGCAGAAAAAATGGGCGTAGAAATTGGAACTGCAATGTCATTCAAGTCCGAATTTGATAAACTCGGTGGAAATGTAGTTTCATGTAAATCATTCGACAACAGGGCAGGCTGTGCAGTTGTTTTAAAAACCATGGAATTACTCAAAGATATGGATTTAAAATGCCAGGTTTACGCTGTTGGAACAGTTCAAGAAGAAGTAGGACTTAAAGGTGCAAAAACATCTGCATTTGGAATTAATCCCGATGTTGCATTCGCACTTGACGTTACAATCTGTGGAGACCATCCTGGAATTAAATTAGAAGATGCGCCAGTAGAACTTGGAAAAGGTCCTGTTGCAACAATTGTTGACGCATCAGGAAGAGGAATTATTACGCACCCTACAGTTTTAAGAATGGTTAGGGATGTTTCAAAAGCAGATGAGATACCTGTTCAATACGAAGTTGGAGAAGGAGGAACAACTGATGCAACCGCAATTCACTTAACAAGAGATGGAATTCCAACAGGCGTTATATCTGTTCCTTCAAGATACATCCACACTCCGGTTGAAGTTATTGATACAGAAGACCTCGAAAAAACAACCGAACTCGTTGTTGCATGCATTAAAAAAGTACATGAATACTTCTAATTTTAATTAACCCTATTTTTTAATTTTTAGGATATTAAAAAAATTTAAAAATTTAAATCAAAAGAAAACGTGAATTTTATGAAAATTGATATTAAAAAAGATTTGAAAAACATTGCATGGCACTGTAGAATGTGCGGTGGCTGCTGTGACTCTCCAAGCGTTTCCAAAAAGGACGTTGCAAATATTGCAGGATTTTTAAAAATTCCATTTGACGAAGTTGTTAAAAAATACCTCGTAAACTTTGATGGAATGACTGGAAGGCTCAAAACCTCAAAAGAAAAGTGTATATTCTTAGATGAAAATAATAAATGTAAAATTTATAGAGTTAGGCCAATTATCTGTAGATTAAGACCATATTCTGTTCAAATTAAAGACAAAAACCTTGTTTTAACATACGATGGCTGGTTTTTGGAAAACTGTAAAGGTCTGTTTATGGGAGATTTAGACCCTGATGAAGAATATTATAAACACGCAGAAACCGTTTTAAAATACCTTGGAGAAGAAGAAAATACTCCTGAAGAATTTTTTGAAAAGGCTAAAAAAAGATTGAAAAAATCTAAAAAAATTGAAAAATAATAATTTAACAGAATGTTCTGTTTGAAACAGGGATGCAAAGTGTCTTTTTACAGTGTGGACACTCGACTGTTACGTTATTCAGTTCATAATTTTCAGGAAATGGTTTGTCGCAGTACGGACAGTACCACAACTTCTTACCTGTTTTTTCGCATTCCCCGATTTCCCCAACGGTAGGGTGCTTTTTAAATGTAACTTCGCTTTCTTTATCTTGATATTTAAAAAAAAGTTCGATTAAGTCTTTGTAAATCTCGACTGCTGATTTTCTTATGCATTTTTCTCCGCCACATACTGGACATTCCATATTTTCACCAAAAAAATTCATCCAAAAATTTATCCTCAAATATATTAAAAATGTAAGTTTATTCTATTTAATATATTCTTATATCAAAAGTTTTAAATTTTAATCCCTCATATTTATTTTAATAAATATATGGTGTCGTTATGAAATCTATAATTTTAGGAATTCTTTCATCGCTCTTTTTTGCATCTACGTTTGTTTTAAACCGGCAGATGGACCTTTTTGGAGGAGATTGGATATTTTCAGCATCCCTAAGATACATATTCACACTCCCATTCCTTTTGATTATACTTTACGGTAAAAATAACATTAAAAAAGTAATTTTCGAGATAAAAAACAATTTCAAAGAATGGTTCATATGGAGTAATGTTGGTTTTGTTTTATTCTATGCACCCCTTACGTTTGCAGGCAACTACGGCCCATCATGGCTTATTGCAGGAACCTGGCAGGTAACAATTGTTGCAGGAATCCTTTTAACACCATTATTTTACAGCCTGATTGAAAATAATGGGAATTTAGAAAAAGTAA
Source organism: Methanococcus maripaludis (assembly GCF_002945325.1). Taxonomy (NCBI): domain Archaea; kingdom Methanobacteriati; phylum Methanobacteriota; class Methanococci; order Methanococcales; family Methanococcaceae; genus Methanococcus; species Methanococcus maripaludis. The sequence continues at coordinate 1,579,287 of NZ_CP026606.1, read as the reverse complement.
GGAATAAAATTCCAAAAAAGTCGCTTTTTATTTCATTAATTATTCTTTTTGGGATAATCTTAATGCAGTATTCAAGAATAACTTCCGTTTCAATAAATGACCTTGTATTAGGATTTATACCTGTTATTATTGCGGCATTTTCATATCCTTTGGGAAACAGAAAAACAATGGAACTTTCAGGCGGTAAATTAACAACATTTCAAAGAATACTTGGAATGACCCTTTGCAGTATGCCTGCATGGATTTTACTTTTATTCTATGGACTTTTAAGGTCAGGCATTCCAAACAACAACCAGATCATTCAGTCGTTTATAGTCGCATTATTTTCAGGAATAATTGCAACATGGCTTTTTTTCAAAGCAACGGACATGGTAAGAAAAGATATGAAAAAACTTGCCGCTGTCGAATCAACCCAGTCTGGAGAAATAGTATTTTCAGTACTTGGTGAACTTATTCTATTGGGCGGTGCATTCCCGGACATTTTTGCAAATTTAGGACTGCTTGTTGTAATATTTGGAATGGTAATTCACAGCACTTACTCGTCAAAATTAAGCAACTGAAGATCAAAATGTCGGGCAAAGAACGAACAAATAATTATTTAATGATATTCCTAAATATTTAACTAAAATAATTAAATGAAAATATTTAAAAAAATTTACTCAAACTGACTTATTTAGTGGTGCCCCATGAGAAGATCGAGAATTGGAATGATTGGAACTAAATTACTGATTTTTTCAATAATTATTGTTTTAATTCCAATCGTTATGATGAGTTATGTATCTACAGATACTATTTCAGATTTGATGACTTCAAATCAGGAATCTGAACTAGATATAAATTTAGGAATATTAAATGAACGAATGGACAGCGTTCTTGTTGAATTTGACACGATGACTGCATATACGGCAAACCTTCCAGTTGTTGTTAATGCTGTTAAAAATAATGATAAAGATACGCTTCAAGATTTTGCAAACGGCCTTGAAGACCAGTCTTGGATCGATTTAGCAGTTTTTACTGATGCAGACGGAAACGTAATCTGTGCAAGCTACGGAGACGATGATGCAGAAATAAGCAGTTACGTTAAAAAATTATTAGAAAAAAATACCATATATGCTTACGATATCCTCCCAAACGAAGAAGCTTCAAAATATAGCGATTATGAACTAGATGGGCACGATGCACTTACAATTTTTACGGTTGCACCAATATATGATGGAGATTCTCTTATAGGTGCTGTAACCTACGTAGATATAATGAATAAGGATGATTACTGGGTTGACCGAATTAAAGAAGTTACCGGTGATGAAGCTTCGATATATCTAAACAACGTAAGAATATCTACAACCTGCCAAAAAGATGGAGTAGATTTTGTTGGTGAACTTGCAGATGAAGATATATATGAAACTGTTTCAAAAAAACAGGACGTTAGGAGTACGGTTACCATAAATGGAGTGCCCTACCTTGCTAAATATTCCCCGATATACAATATTGACGGTGAAGTAATAGGAATGACCTGTGTTGGAACTCCAAAATCGCCATTTACGGTATTATTAAATTCAGTAATCCAAAAAATATTCTTTATCGCATTTTCTAGCCTGATTATAGCAGTTTTTGTTGCAGTGATATTAAATAAAAAAATAGTCGACTCGATAAAAAAACTTAAAAACTCTGCCGAATCTTTTGGACGTGGAAATTACGACGAAAGAGCATCAATTGATACAGGCGATGAATTAGAAGAACTTGCAGAATCGTTTAATAAAATGGCTGATGAAATACGAAAATCCGATAAAAAGCTTAAAAGTGATGCACATACCCTTAAAACTTCATTTGACGAATTAAAAGAAGTTGATAATTTAAAATCAGAAATACTGTCCATAGTATCGCACGAACTTAGAACGCCACTTACTGCAATCTTAGGCTATGTTGAATTATTAAAAGATGAAACTGCAGGAAAATTAAGCGAAAAACAGAAAGAATTCATATCTGTAATATCTGAAAACTCAGACAGGTTAAAAAGAATTACAGACAATATGTCAGACCTTGTAACTGTAGATAATAAGATTTTGGACATCAAACGAGACAAAATAAACCTTAAAAAAGAAGTAAATGATATTTTAAGGTCTTTCGATTATTTCGCAGAAAGTAAAAATATAGTTTTACTCGAAGATGTGGATAATCTGGATATTAAAGGAGATAAGTCTAAAATTCATCAGGTTCTTAGTAATTTAATCGAAAATGCAATAAAATTCAGCAAAAAACAGACCAAAGTTACAGTGATGGGTTTTGAAGATAAAGGAAATATCCACCTTGAAATTACTGATCAGGGACCAGGAATTCCAAAAGAACACCTTGGAAAAATATTTGATAAATTCTACCAAATCGATTCTTCTTCAAAACGAGAAGTTGGAGGATCCGGCCTTGGACTTGCAGTTTGTAAAAAAATTGTGGAATCCCATGGTGGATCGATCTGGGTTGAAAGCAAAATTGGAAAAGGTACAACAGTTCACGTAATGTTCCCATTAATAAAATAAAAAAACTTAAAAAAATTACTTTTTAAAAAAGTTAAATTTTAAAATTAATTAAATGAAATATTTTCTTTTATTTCTTTTAAAACAGAATTTACAAAATCATCAAGCGTTATTTTCAAATTTTCTTCACAGGATTTAATCTGTTCTCTTGAAACATTTTGTGCAAAACTTTTATCTTTTAGTTTTTTCTTAATTGACTTTAATTCTGCTTTTTTTACATCCTTGTCAGACCTCATTAATACATAAGCTCGAATAATTCCCGAAAGTGCATCAACTGCCCATAAAGCATGCCTAATTTCCGAATTTCGCCCAATATTTAATACATCGTTGTGAGATTTTATGTCATCAATTAAATTTTTGGAAATTCCTTCTCTTTCCAAAATTTTTTCACCGATAATGCAGTGTTTTTCAATATCCGACCCATACTCTTCAATATCGATGTCGTGCAAAACTCCGGACACAAACCAGTAATTCTGCTCGGTTTCATCTTTTTCTAAATATTTAGCTATTCCAAGCATCCCATACCCTACAATTAAATTATGGTCGAGATTTGACTGCTCTTTTACATAACAATTTAATAAATCTAGCGCTTTATTATTATCTGGTATCATAATAATCCTCCAAAATATGTAAAAAAGTAAAAAAAACGTAATGAAAATTAAAAATTATGCAGCAGAAACGATTTTTATAATATCTCCATCATTTAATTCTTGATCTGCACTGATTCTCAACTTTTTCTTTGCATCAACCGCATAAATGAATTTTTGACCGATTTCAGTGTGTATTTTAAATGCAAGGTCTTTTGCAGTTGCTCCTTTTTTTACAAGATATGCGTCAGGTAAAACGTTTCCTTTTTTATCGCAGAATTTTCCCTCATCTTCTACAGGATAAACCACAATCATATCTAAAAGATCATAATACGCAACATTGATCAAATCCTGAATTCCGGTTCCACCAAATTTATCAAGATAATTTTTCATGTAGTTTAGTGCATTTTTCTGTGCATCATTTAGTGATGATTCATCTAAAACTTCCATTGATTTTCCATCGTATTTTATTAAACCTGCTTTCTGTGCATTTTTGAGTGCAAGCTCAATTTCAGCGGATGTTGGAATAACTAAAAAGTCATTAAATTCTTCTTTTAATTTTTCAATGTTTTTTTCTGCATCAGGGTGATCTGCCTTGTTTGCAGCAATAATCATTGGTTTTGAAGCTTTTCTTAAATTTGTTGAAACATTGATTAAATCTTCTTCTGTCCATTTCATTGGACTTTCGTCAAATTCTTTAATTACTGCAAATACCTGATTTTCGGAAATATTTAATCCGCTTAACTGTTCAGAAAGCGCTTTTAAAAGGTTTTTTTCCTGCTGTGCTTTTCTTGAAAGTCTTTCCCAGTTTTTCGTTAAAATTCCGTGAATCCACATATCAAGTTCATTTAACAAAAATTTAACATCTTCTACAGGATCGTTATTTTCAGAAGGATTTCCTTCGAGATCCGTTTTTCCGCTTGCATCAACAACGAGTATAAATGCATCAGCCTGCCTTAAATCATCTAAAAATTTGTTACCCATCCCTTTTCCTTTGTGTGCATCAGGAACAAGCCCTGCAACGTCAATTACTTCAACAGGAATATAACGCATTCCAGAGAAACATTTCGAATTATTTGGAGTACATTTTAAATTTAAAGTGTCACATGGGCATGGCTTTGTAACAAAAGAAGTTCCAATATTTGGGTTTATCGTAGTAAATGGATAGTTTCCAATATCTGCAATTTTTTCCGTCATTGCATTGAATGTAGTTGATTTTCCAACGTTTGGTTTTCCAACGAGTCCTAATATCGCCATGCTATCACCGTTTTTATAATTGTTAAGTTATATCTTTGTTAAATTAGATTTCTATAAAATCCCAAGGTTTTTCTTCGATTTTATTAATGTAATTATCCAAATCCACATTTTTAATAAGTTCGATTGTGTTTCTTGACTCATTTAAAACTTTTGAAAGTTCACTTCCCCCTCTTGCAAGAACGGTCTGTGCAACCATAGAATTGAATTTTTCAAAATCAACACTAACTTTTATTTTTCGCAGACTTTTTTCGATATATTTTATCTTCGTTTTTGAGTCCATGTCAAATTCAAAGTCTTCGAAAGGAGTGTGGGGCTTTGGAACCATTGGGTTTATGCTAACATCTACTTTTCGAACGTTATCTTTTATTTTTTTTGTTAAATTTATTATTTCTTCAATATCATCTTCTGATTCATCAGGAAAACCAACCATATAATAAAGTTTTACGGTAGATATTCCGTGTGTTTTAGCAATATCAACTGCATTTAAAATATTTTCTTCAGTGACTCCTTTATCAATTTTTTTTCGCAGAACTTCGCTACCTGCTTCGGGTGCTATCGTCAATGTTTTCAGATTTAAAAAGTCAAGCAGTTCATCAGTAATTGTATCTGCCCGTAATGATGAAGGCGAAATTAACACATTTTTTTCAGAGATGTGTGCGCATAAATCTAGTACATACTTATAATCACTTACAGATGGGGCAATTAGTGAAACCTTGTCTGCATCGGTGTTTTTTAATCCTTCATCGACCAGATACTTTAAATCTTCAATTTTTCGATATCTTGGAGGAGCGTAGATGCATTTGGCCATGCAAAACTTACAGTTTCTAATGCAACCCCTTCCAATTTCAAGAAGATAAGCTTTTCCATAAGCTCCCGATTCATGCGTAACTTGGGCTATTGGATAATCATCTATCCCGAGTTTTTTTGGATATATTCTTTTAATTTTTTCATTATTATAATTTTTCGGAACATATACTCCAGGAATTTCAAAATTACCATTTATCAATTGGTACATTGTATCAGTTCCTTCAATTTCACCGACAACAAATGCATCAAAAAATTCCTGAATAGTTAGCGGGTTTGAAATGGCGCAGGGACCCCCTGCAATAAAAATAGCGTTTGGATTTTGAGCTTTTAATTCTTTTACAATTTTTACAACGTTAAAATAGTCGTTTTCGTACTGTAAAGTTATTAAAATAGCGTCATTGTTCTTAATTTTCGAGTAATTTTCTATAAAATACGCATTTGCAGAAATATCTGAGTACTTGTTTAAGTGGCCGGTTAAAACATGCACTGCAAGACATGCTATCCCTCCGCCAAATTTATTCGGGTACACGATTGAAACGTTTTTAATTGCCATTTTACCGCCAAAATGAAGAATAGTATAAAAGTTAGTAGTTAAAAGAAGAGATATAAAAATTTAGTTTTTCAGAATAAAAAAATTGGTGTCAGCTCGCCCATCTTTCATCATAAATCAGAAGCTACTCCGTTCATCATCCACCAAGTGCATAAAAAGAACATTCAGTCTTTATGCGTCAATTGCATCATTAGTATCTCGGATTCAGTATATAAAGGTGATTGTGAAATTAGAATTTACATTTTGTAAGTTTTTGTATGCGGAAGTAATACCATTAATTATTAGCTAAATATTTTAAAGAGATTTTCCATAAAAACTATCAAACTTTTGAAAACAGGAACAAAAATGAATGAACTTGATATTATTAAAATTATTTCAAAAAATCTTTCCTATTCAAATGGGGTTGAAATGGGAATTGGGGATGACTGTGCGGTTTTTAAATTAGAAAACCAGCATTTGGTTGTTACAACAGACATGATGTTTAAATCAACACATTTTCCAAGTATTTTAACACCATTTCAGATTGGAATGAGGGTTGTTACTGCAAATGTATCAGATATTGCCGCAATGTGTGCAAAACCTCTTGGAATGGTAATTTCAATGGGTTTTGATAGCCCAGACAAAACATTTATCGATGAAATGTCAAAAGGAATAAATTTTATTTCAAAAGAGTACGAATGCCCAATTGCAGGCGGAGATACAAATAAAGCGCCTGAATTAACACTGTCTGGAACTGCATTTGGAATTACGAATAATCCGATATATCGCGGTGGAATTATTGGTGAAGATATCTGCATCACTGGCGATGTTGGAAAAGTTAATTGCGCTTTAAAACTTCTTGAGATGAAAAATAAAGGAATTTTAGGAAATATGGAATTTGAAAAAACAATTTCTGAATTTCCTGAGATCATGGAAAAGCTTGCAGAACCTAAAGCAAGGGTTAAAGAAGGGCTTTTATTGAATAAAACAATCACCTCATGTTGCGACATATCTGACGGTCTTTCAAAAGATTTAAATTATACAGGAAACTTTGAAATAAATTCAAAAAAACTTTTAAACTCCGTTTCAACCGAAGTTATTGAATTCTGTGAAAAATTTGATAGGGATTTATTAAAAACGGTTTTAAACAGCGGTGAAGAGTTTGAACTACTTTTTACAACTCCTGATTTTAAAAAAGCCGAAGAAAAATTAAAAGATATAAATTCAGTAACAAAAATTGGAAAAGTCGTAGAATTCGGAAAAACGGTTGATGGAAAATCCGTGGAATTAGAAGGATATGTTCACAAATGGTAGGTTACTAAATAGGATATATCATGACATGCAACATGATAAAACATGAATAAAAAATTTAACGAATATTTTTTAATAATCTTAAAATATTTTAGTTATTCATATATAATTTACCATATATTATGCCATTTTGAAAGTCATTTAACAAATTTTATAGCTTATCAAAGCTATTTATTGTTAAAACTTTTATTAAACGATGTAATTCTGATTCAAAATCTTGTATATCTTCCAAATATCATAATTTCAATAACTGAACCATGTACTGGAATGATGTTGATTTCGATATTATTGGCTCATATATTGACGGTTGAAAACAGGTTAAAGTATTATGTTTTTGGTTCATTATTTTGTATATTATTAATATACCTTGGAAACATATTTAGAATCGTTATTATAGGAATCCTCGCAAATACGTTTGGAAATGGTGAATACATTCACAACACCATCGGTTTTGTGTTTTTTCCAACAATTGCAGTTTTTACGATTTTGCTATGGTCGAAAATCAAAAAAAGATTATAAACACGGTTGCTGATATTACTAATTACTATATTATTATACTGCGGTGGTATTTTTGGAAAATTTACAGTTTATAAGGGTAAACACGTTAAAAATATCTTCTGAAGACCTTAAAAAGCGATTGGAAGAAAAAGGAGTAGAATTAGAAGATACATTCTTAGATTATGTATTTAGAGTTGCAAAATCACCATTTTCCATGGGTTCAACTCCAGAATATCTTTTGGGATACTATTTTTTACAGAGTATTTCATCGATAATTCCATCAATAACTCTTAATCCATCAAAAGATGACGATGTACTCGACATGTGTGCAGCACCGGGTGGAAAAACTACGCACCTTGCACAGTTGATGGAAAATGAAGGATCAATTCTTGCTGTTGAGATAAATAAAAACAGATTAAAAAGTTTAAGGTCAAATATCAACAGGATGGGCTTTAAAAATACATTAATGATAAACACGAACGCAGTTAACCTCGATAAAAAGTTAAGATTCAATAAAATTCTTTTAGATGCCCCATGTACTGGAAACGAGATAAAAGACAATAACAGGGTAAAAACAAAACGAGATATATTATTTTGTGCAAAAAGACAGGTCGAATTATTTAGAACTGCAATCGAAGTATTAAAAGACGGCGGTGAATTGGTATACAGTACATGTTCCCCCGAAATTGAAGAAGACGAAGATATCGTTCGATATATTTTAAAGACAAATAAAAACATGGAACTTATTGAGTTAACTGTGGATGATTTCCCAGGAATAAACATGATTGAAGGCGAAGTTAAAGGAACTTTGAAGGTAATTCCACCAAATGAGCCATTTTTCATTGCAAAATTTAGAAAAGTTAAAAATTAATTTTTCAGAAATTATTTTATCTAATTAATTACTTTTTTAGAGGGTTTATTATGTATATTTTTCAAAAATTGCAGAAAGAATTTAATTTAAAAACATTTCAAGTCGAAAACACAGTTAAATTAATTGACGAAGGAAATACCATTCCATTTATTTCAAGATATAGGAAAGAAGCAACAGGTTCCCTTGATGACGTTGTTTTGAGGAAATTTTTTGATAGATTGAATTATTTAAGAAATTTAGAAGATAAAAAAGCCCAGATTATAAAATTAATTGACGAACAGGACAAATTAACTGAAGAATTGAAACAAAAGATCGAAAAATCTGAACTTTTAACTGAACTTGAAGATATTTACCGTCCATTCAGGCCAAAAAGAAAAACAAGGGCGACAATTGCGGAAAGTAAGGGTTTAAAACCCTTATCAGAATTAATTTTAAAACAAATTTTGGAAAAACCAATTGAAGAACTTGCAGAAGAATTTGTTAATCCAGAATTGGAAGTTAATTCAATAGATGATGCAATCTCTGGCGCCAAAGATATTATTGCAGAAGAAATTTCAGATAATGCAGACTACAGAAAGTTTATTCGTGAACTTACATTTTCAGAAGGAATTATTTCGGTAAAAGCAAAAAATGTGGACGAAAAATCAGTTTATGAAATGTATTATGAATATTCTGAAGCGATCAATAAAATTCCAGGCCACAGAATCCTTGCAATAAATAGAGGAGAATCAGAAAAAATTTTACAGGTGAAAATCGATGCACCTGTTGATTTTATTCAGGACTGGATCTTTAAAAATATAATTTTAGAAAATTCAAAAACTTCTGAAATTTTAAAAGATACGGTAATTGACAGCTACAAAAGATTAATTTCACCGTCAATTGAAAGGGAAATTAGGAATAGCCTCACAGAAAAAGCAGAAAACGGTGCAATTGAAGTATTTTCAAAAAATTTAAAACAGTTGTTATTGCAGCCACCAATAAAAAACAAAACCGTGCTTGGATGGGACCCGGCATTTAGAACAGGCTGTAAACTTGCAGTAGTCGATGAAACCGGAAAAGTTCTCGATAAAACGGTAGTATACCCTACAGAACCACATAACAAAATTGCAGAAACTAAAAAACAGGTTAAAGAACTCATAATAAAATACGATATCGACGTTGTAGCAATTGGAAATGGAACCGCTTCAAGAGAATCTGAAAACATTGTTTCTGAAATTTTAAAAGAAGTTGTAAACGATGTTTACTACGTAATTGTAAATGAAGCTGGAGCTTCTGTTTATTCTGCATCGGAACTCGGCTCTGATGAATTTCCAGAATACGATGTTGGAATTAGAAGTGCAATATCAATTGCAAGAAGACTTCAGGATCCTTTAGCAGAACTTGTAAAAATCGACCCAAAATCAATAGGTGTTGGACAGTACCAGCATGATATGAACCAGAAAAAGTTATCTGAAAGTTTAACAGGGGTTGTTGAGTCTTCAGTAAACTCTGTTGGCGTTGATTTAAACACTGCATCAGTTTCACTTTTAAATTATGTGTCAGGCATCAATATTGGAATTGCAAAAAACATTGTAGCATACAGAACGGAAAATGGAAAATTTGAATCCAGAAAAGAACTTTTAAAGGTAAGTAAACTCGGTAAAAAAGCATTTGAACAGTGTGCAGGGTTTTTGAGAATTCCTGAAGGTAAAAATTTATTTGACAATACGGGTGTTCACCCAGAATCATACAAAATTGCAGAAAATTTACTTAATGAGTTAAATATCTCGATAAAAAATATCAAAGAAAAGAAAATCGATAAAATTTCTGAAAAAGTCGATATTGAAAAATTGGCTGAAAAACTGGATTGCGGAATCCCAACACTAGAAGATATAATTAAAGAGCTTGAAAAACCAGGGAGAGATCTAAGAGAAGACCTTCCAAAACCCGTTTTAAGAAGCGATGTTTTAGAACTTGAAGATTTAAAAGAAGGAATGATATTAAAAGGAACTGTCAGAAATATTGTTGATTTCGGAGCTTTTATTGATATTGGAGTTCACCACGATGGGTTAGCACATATTTCAGAAATTGCTGACAGGTTCATAAAACATCCTCTTGATGTAATCTCTGTTGGAGACATTGTTGATGTTATGGTAATGGACATTGATTTTGATAAAAAAAGAGTTTCACTTTCGATAAAACGTGCAAAATAAGTTAAAATAAATAAAAAAATTAAATATTAATCTATTTTTTAATTATTCTTCAATTTTAACTTTTTCAATAATTACATCTTCAATTGGCCAGTTTTGATACTGCCCATTATTTGCAGTAGCGACATTTTCGATTTTCTCAAGAACGTCAAAGCCATCGATCATTTTACCAAATACTGCGTAACCATAGTTTGAATCATCTTGATAATCCAGATATGAATTATCAACTGTGTTTATGAAAAACTGGCTTGTTGCGGAATCTACAATGTTGGTTCTTGCCATTGCGATGGTTCCTCTTTTGTTTGAAAGTCCGTTTTTAGCTTCATTTTTAATTGGATCGATTGTTTCTTTTTTAGTTCCGTTTACGGTAAATCCGCCACCCTGAATCATGAAATCACTTATTACCCTGTGGAAAATTGTTCCTTCATAAAACCCAGATTCTGCGTATTTTTTGAAGTTTTCAACAGTTATTGGTGCTTTATCAGGATAGAGTTCAAAAGTCATGTTTCCGTAATTCGTCTGAATTGTTGCATAAACTATTTCTCCAGTTTCGTTCGAAGTTGTTGAATCAGATTCAGTACATCCTGAAAAACTGGTTAAAAGAACAATTGATGCGACAATTATAAAAATAGCGTTTTTAAAATCCATATTTTCACCAGAAAATAACTAAAATAAATAAAAAAAATAATTTATTCGACTGTAACTTTTTCAATTATTACATCTTCAACTGGCCAGTCTGCGAAGTATCCCCTGTTTCCAGTTTTAACAGCAGCAATTTTATCAAGAACATCAAAACCGTCTGTCATTTCACCAAATACTGCGTAACCGTAGTTTGCATCATTTTGGTAGTTCAAAAACATGTTGTCAACGGTGTTTATGAAAAACTGGCTTGTTGCTGAATCTACAACGTTGGTTCTAGCCATTGCGATGGTTCCTCTTTTGTTTGAAAGTCCGTTTTTAGCTTCATTTTTAATTGGTGCAAAAGTTTCTTTTTGAATTCCATCTTTTGTAAATCCGCCACCCTGAACCATGAATCCTTTTATTACTCTGTGAAAGATCGTTCCATCGAAAAATCCAGTTTCTGCGTATTTTTTGAAGTTTTCAACGGTTATCGGTGCTTTATCAGCAAATAGTTCTATTTTAATTGTTCCAAGTGTTGTTTGAATTGTAGCAATCATATTTTCACCAGAAAATAAATTTTTTAATTAATTTTTCAAAAATTAAATGTTTCAGATTATTTTTAGAAAATTCCCGTATAAATTATTTTTTACTTGAATTAATTAACAATTAAATCAGTCTCTCATTATTTTTACGTAAAATTTCCTGTTTCTCGGCCCATCAAATTCGCAAAAATAAACACCCTGCCAGGTTCCAAGAATTATTTTTCCATCGTTTATTATCAAAGTTAAGGATGGCCCAAAAAACGAACTTTTTAAATGAGCGTCAGAATTTCCTTCATAATGTGAAAATCCATAATTTTCAGGGATTTTTTCGTGTAAAAATTTAACAATATCTTTTTTGACAGATGGATCTGCATTTTCATTTATAGTTATTGCAGACGTAGTGTGTGGTGTAAAAACTACCGCAATCCCATTTTGTACGTTTGATTTTACAACTGCATCTAAAATATGGTCAGAAATATCAACCAAGGACTCTCTTGTGTCAGTTTTAATTGAATACTCGAAAAACATAAAAGTCCCTCCAAAATCTAAAAAACGTTATTTAAAAATAGTTTTTAATAATTTTTAAAATATTTTAGAATAATTACAATTTGTACCGTAAAATTGCAGCCATTCCTTTGAATGCTCTTGAAATCTGGCTTCCTTCTTCGGTATCTGTAGAAACAACGATTATCTCAGTATTGTGCACATTACAAAGATCAGATAAATATTCAATAATATCTTTCTCCTCATCAACATACATTGCACCGCCACATGTTGGGCATGCTTTGGTCTTTAACTGTTCTTCGAATTTGAACATTTCGTTTGTTTTTACGTTTACTTCTTGAACATAGTCACAGTTATTACATTTTACAGTAACTCTTGTAATTCCGATGTCTTCAGTAACGATGAGCGTGTCAATTGCACCCATTTCAAGATATTTCATTACCTGAGCTTCACCGTAAGCTGAAAGCCCGCCATCATCTTTTATAAGTTCTTTGAAGAATCTCTGGATTAAATTTTTTTCTTTCATCAAATCAAGATCTCTTAAAAGGTCGGATGCCTTTTCTAAAAGTTCCCGGATTCCAAATTCTTCGGTGTAACACAAATCAAATGTATCGATGATTTTTTTCTTTAATTCGTGGTGAAGGTAGTCTTTTTCAGCAAATTCGTTTTTGGTGTTTCCAGGACCTCCTAAAAGAAGTCCTTTTAATTTTTTTTCTTCTAATATCGGCATGAATGATTCTGTTGCATATTCTCCAATCCTTACCATGAATTGGTGTGCAGCATCATCAATAAGTCTTTCGAGCCTTCTTGCAGACTGACCTCCTGCCTTAAACTTACCTGGAACTCCACTTGTAAGCTTTTTTAATATAGTTATTGTTTTTCCACGAACAGTTCCAATTGTAGCCTCGTTTCTGTCGACTAAAATTACACCGTAAACTTCATTATCCTGAATAAAGTCCTCCAATGGATCGGTGTAAAATAAAGAGTCACACCTATAAACAAATGTTTTTACAGGTTCAGGAGGTTCAAGAACGTAAACTTCCATCTTTTCTGTTCCTGGACCGCCCCTTGGAATCATTCCTGCAAATATAATTACCCCCATTTCGAGAGGTTCCTTTAAAAGCTTCAATCTCTGCAAAATTACCTCGATTGCAGATTGTACGTTTTTCATTGTTGTTTTGCTTTTAATGTTTGAGGATTGGGAAAGCTCCTGCCTCAAATATTGAGAAATATCAGAAAGCCTCCTTCCTGCTGGAACATAAACACTTATAAGCTCTGTTCCTTTTCCCTTTTTACCTTTAAGTTCCTTTAATGATTTTTTGAATAAATACAAATCAGTTGATGAATTTCCGCTCATATATCCACCTTAAAATAGTCTTCGCGTTTATATATGCCAATTTCCGTAAATTAAGAGAAATGGATTTAAAATCACGTGTAAGCTTGAATTATATTGAATATTTTTAAAAACTATATATAGTTTTCTCTATTATATATTAGATACATGTTTTTTATTCTGATATTTTTATTTTTGATTTGAGGAAATATAATGGCGAAACCTAAAAAGACAATACCTGCAAAACTCTCGGATGAGAGAATTGTAATTTACGATAAAGACGGAATATCTCGTTTAAATGAAAAAAGGTACGGAGAACTTCACGAAAACTTTCTTTCACTTTCATTTGTGGAAGGGCTCTACCTAGTATCTAAAAACTGGATATCCTTGAGAGATAAAAAAAATAAACTTCTTTCTTTTGAAGAATTATTCGACGTTGCACAGAATATTGATATAAAGTTGTGCATTCGGTATCTTGCATACAAAGACCTAAGAAACAGAGGATATACTGTTCGAACTGGTTTAAAATACGGTTCTGATTTTAGACTTTATGAAAGAAGTAATATTGATGAGATTCACTCAAGATACCTCGTAAAAGTTTTTTCAGAAGAAATTCCTTGCGAAATTTCAGAAATTACGGGATTCGTTAGGGTTGCACACTCCGTTAGAAAAGAATTAATTATTGCAATAGTTGATGCTGATGGAAGCGTCGTCTACTACAACATGGGATATTTAAAGCTTTAATTATTGGAGGAATCATGATGTCACATATAATTACGCCTGAAGGAGAAAAAAAATTACTTTCGGATATTTTAATGGCATACGGTGTTAAGAAAGAACATGCCAATATTACTGCTGAAATTTACACAGAAGCGGACTTGAAAGGATTTACTTCACACGGCATTGGAAGATTTCCGCAAACAATAATCGGTCTTGAAACTGAAAATATAAAAATTAATCCAGATATCAAAATTGAAAGAGAAAGTCCTGCAACTGCAACGATAAACGGAGATTTAGCATTAGGTTATGTTACAGCTGCAATGGCAATGGATTTAGCAGTTGAAAAAGCGAAAAATGTAGGAATTGGAGCGGTTGCTACATATAATTCAAATCATTTTGGAATTACTGGACATTATTCTGAAAGAGCTTCAAAAAAAGGAATGATTGGAATTGCAATTACAAATACTGAACCCGCAATGGCACCATATGGTGGAAAAGATAAAATTTTGGGAACAAATCCAATTGCAATTGCGATTTCTGGAAAAAAACACAAATATTCTCTTGATATGGCAACAGCATCCGTTGCAAGGGGGAAAATCTTTGAAGCAAAACGTCTTGGAAAAACACTTCCTGAAAATGCAGCAGTAGATGTTAATGGAAATATTACAACTGATCCGGATAAAGCACTTGAAGGTAGCATTTTACCATTTGGTGGAATTAAAGGATACGGAATTGCAATGGCGGTTGAAATTCTTTCTGCAATTGGCGGTGCAGACATTGGAACAAATGTAAAAGGAACTGCAAGAGCTGATGAAAAATGTACAAAAGGAGATTTCTTTATCGCGATAAATCCTGAATTTTTCGGTGAAAAAAGCGAATTTTTAGATAAAACTGACTTCTTAGTCGATGAAATAAAAAATTCAAGACTATCTGAAGGATCTTCTGAAATTTTGATTCCTGGCGACGTTGAAGCACGCACTTCTGAAAGTAAGAAAAATGGTTTTGAAATTGATGAAATACTGTATAAAAAATTGAAAAATATCTGCAACAAAAAAGGAATGATTATTGAAAACTACTTAAAATAATTCTTAATTTTACCTCTTTTGATGAAATAGTAATTCTAAATATAAAATTATATAAATAGATTCTTTTTATAAATTATAATATCAATAACTCAATTCTTATCCAAATTTTGGAGGGCATTTTCATGAAAGCAGATGCAGTGAAAATTAGCGATGGAGTCTACTGGGTTGGAACTTATGACTGGGATATCCGATCATACCACGGCTATACATTAAAAGGAACTACATATAACGCGTACCTTGTATTTGGGGATGAAAAGGTTGCAGTGATTGATAATGTATATCCTGGAACCTCTGCCCAGATGTGGGGAAGAATTAAAAACGCCTTTGAAAAGGAAGGAAGAGAATTCAATATCGATGTAATTGTTCAAAATCACGTTGAAAAAGACCATAGTGGAGCTCTCGTTGAAATTACCAAGAAATTTCCAGATGCTCCAATCTACTGTACCGAAGTTGCAGTTGAAGGTTTGAAAAAACACTACGCAGGACTTAAAGATGCACCATTTAAAGTTATAAAATCTCTTGAAAGTGTCGATTTAGGCGGAAAAACACTTACATTCTTGGAAGCTCCACTTTTACACTGGCCTGACAGCATGTTTACACTTTACGGTGAAGAAGGAATTTTATTCTCAAACGATGCATTTGGCCAGCACTTGTGCCTTACCAAAAGATTTGATAACGAAATTCCTGAAAATATCCTTATGGATGCAAACCAGAAATTCTATGCAAACTTAATTACTCCGCTCTCAAAACTCGTTTTGAAGAAATTTAACGAAGTAATTTCGTTAGGATTACTTGAAAAAATAACGATGATCGCACCTTCCCACGGCCAGATCTGGACTGATCCAATGAAAGTAATTTCTGCATACCAAAATTTTGCAACAGGACAGTGCAAAAACAAAGCTACAATTGTGTATGACACAATGCACTATTCAACTCAAAAGATGGCTCACGCGTTTGCAGAAGGTCTTTTAGCAGAAGGAATTGAAGTTGTAATTTATAACTTACACAGTGATGAAAGAAGTGAAATTGTAAAAGATATTCTTGACAGTAAAGCAGTTTTATTTGGAATTCCGACAATTAATGATCAGCCGTTCCCAAGTATCGGGGATTTAATGTACTATTTAAGGGGACTTAGATTTGATAGAACCGGATTTAAAAAATTGGCTTTAACCTTTGGTTCTATGGGTGGACGAGGTGGAGCTACGAAACTTATTGGAAATGATTTAAAAGAATGTGGATTTGAAGTCCTTGATGATTCTTACGAAGTACTTTACGTTCCTGAAGAAGGAGAACTTGAAAAATGCTACAACGCAGGAAAAAGACTTGGAATGAAACTAAAATAATATGAAATTGATACACCTGAACAGAAATTAATAAATATATCTAATTAAAGTAATATACCAGTAAATACATTATAATTTAAGATAAAACCTAAAATATACTTTTTATACTAGAAAAAAACAATAAAAATTTTGAAATTAAAAATAGAAGTAAATTTCAAAATATATAACGATATACGGTGAAAATTATGGAACTTATAAACGAACACAAAATCGGAATTTCAAAAGGTACTGCACTTGAAAAAGAAGTTGGCGGAAACGTTAAAGGAGAATGTATGGAAGTTGGAATGTACCTTGCAATGGCAAGACAAGCACAAAGAGAAGGTTTCCCAGAAATTGCAGAAGTTTTAAAATCGATTGCATTTGAAGAAGCAGAACATGCTTCAAAATTTGTAGAAATGAACGGAGTAATTAAAGCTACGCTAAAAGAAAACCTTGAAATGATGTTTGAAGGCGAAACTATGGCTAACAACGAAAAAAAAGCAGCTGCAGATTTAGCTGAAAAAGAAGGCCTTGAAAACATTCATGATTTCTTTGAAGAAAGCTCAAGAGACGAAGCTAGACACGCTAAAATGTTAAAAGGAATTTTAGATAGATACTTTAAATAATTCTTTTAATCTTTTTTAAACAGTTGATCAAAACTTTTTTTATATTTTTTAAAAAATTAATAAAATTTTAAAATAATTATTTTAATTGCTCCAATATAATTGCAGGACATACTTTCAACCTTTTAAACCGTACAAATCAAAGATTTGTCGGCACCACAAATTGAAAATTTGCGAGTGAAAGTTGATCAAAATAAGTTGTTTATTTCAACTGTTCTAAAATAATTGCTGGGCAGACCTTTTTAATTCCCTTAATTTTTCCAATTTTATTAAATATAATTTCTGAAAGTTCTTTTCCATCTTTCGCCCAGATTTCAGTCATTATCATGTGATCCCCTGTTGAAGTAAAGACCTTTTTTACTTCTTCAAATTTACAGAGTTCCTGTGCAACCGCTAAAAAATCTTCAGGGTTTGTATCAAATCCGGTTTGTGCAACAACATTGTACCCCATCTTTGGAGTGTCGACCATTACTGAGTATCCTTTTATAACCCCTTCTTCTTCCATTTTCTTAACTCTTTTTCTAACTGAACTTTCACTTGTCTTTAATTCCTTTGCAATCTCAGTAAAAGGTTTTCTTCCATCAGTTATTAAAAAGTCGAGTATTTTCATGTCTTTTTCATCCATTGTTTTCACCGGTTTATTTATAATAAAAACATCCTTATTTCATCGTTTTTTATATTGATATCAACCTATATATATACGTTATACTTTATAATTATGATAGATATCTGACAAATTTATAATTTTTTCGGAAACTTTTTTACCGGCATGTTTTTAAATATATGGATGTTTTTATTAAATGATAATTTGGTGAAAATCGGTGAAAAAATGGACTTTGTAGCAAAAAATCTTACAAAATTAAGGGAAACAAACCCGCTCGTTCAAAACATTACAAATTACGTGGTAATGAACTCTACTGCAAATTCACTTTTGGCACTTGGTGCTTCTCCAGTAATGGCCCATGCAATAGATGAATTAGAAGAAATGGTTTCAATTGCAAGCGCATTAGTAGTAAACATTGGAACTCTTGACGAATACTGGATTCCATCAATGGAAAAAGCTGCAAAAATTGCAAGTGACCTTAAAAAACCAATAATTCTCGATCCAGTGGGTGCAGGAGCTACCAAATTAAGAACAAAAACAGCTTTAAAAATACTCGACTTTGCAGATATTTCAGTTTTAAGGGGAAATTTTGGTGAAATTGCCGCAGTTTTAGGGGAACACGGAAAAACAAGAGGAGTAGATAGTGCTGCATACGATAACAACGAAGCTATCGAACTTTCTAAAAATGCTGCAAAAGAATTCAACACGGTTTCAGCAGTAACTGGCCCGGTTGATCATGTAAGCAATGGAAAAGAAATTTATGCAATTTCAAATGGGCATTCCATGCTTTCAAAAGTTACTGGAACTGGCTGTGCAACTACATCAATTATTGGTGCATTTTCCGCAGTCGATGATCCACTGAAAGCTGCGGTAAGCGGACTTGTAGTTTACGGAATTTCTGCTGAAATGGCATTTAATGAAGCACCGTATCCAGGAACATTTCAGGCAAAAGTATACGACTGGCTATACAGAATCGATGAAAAATTAGTTTTAGAAAAAGCTAAGGTGAATAAATTTGAAATTTAAGGATAAATTAAAATTTTACGTAATAACTGACAGTAATTATTCAGATGAAGTTATATCTGTTGAAGAATCCCTAAAAGGGGGTGCTACTTCAATCCAACTTCGAATGAAAACTTCAAATACTCGTAAAATGATTGAAGTTGGAAATAAACTCAGAAAATTAACTTCTGAATACGATGCCTTGTTTTTTGTAAACGACAGGCTCGATGTAGCACAGGCCGTAAATGCTGATGGAATCCACGTTGGAATTGATGATATGCCTGTTTCAAAAATTAAAGAAATTGCACCTAATTTAATAATTGGAGCGTCCGCATACAACCTCGATGAGATGAAAACTGCAGAATCAGAAGGTGCTGATTATTTAGGAGTTGGTGCGGTTTATTCGACAAACACTAAACTTGATGCAAGAGACTTAGGAATTAATGGATTAAAAAACATTTCAAAAATTGCCAAACTCCCAATTGTTGCAATTGGCGGCATTAATCATTCAAACGTTGAAAATGTATTAAAATGCGGTGTATCGGGTGTTGCTGTTGTTTCAGCAATTGTTGGTGCAGAAAACATTTTAAAATCTGCGGAAAACATGAATGAACTAATTAAAAAACACATAAAATAATTATTTTTCATTTTTTTAAGTTAATTTAAAAAACCATATTCCCTAGGGGGACGTTTTCTGAACTATTTTTAGATATTTTGACGATTTTAGGAAGGATAGTGTTAAATATATTTCAATGCCATTATTAATTAGAACTAAATCTGTTAAAATTCAGAAAATTTCAAACGTGAGAGTTATGACTGTAGAAATTATCGTTGATAAGGAAAAATGCACTGGTTGCGGTAAATGTTACGATAAGTGTCCAAAAGGCCCTAGAATTTATAAAAAAGATAAAGACGGAAAATATTATGCATTTGATGTTTCAGATTGTCACAACTGTAAAATTTGCGTTGCAGCATGCCCTGTTGGTGCAATACAGGTTAATTTGAAAAGGCATATTCTTGAAAAGCAGTTAAACAAATTAAAAGAAAAATTCCAGTGATTTCATTCAACTTTTTTAATGAATCCAAAAATACATATAACAATATTTCAAAACACTTTTGTCAATAGTTATTTTCAGATCAATTTTAAAACCCTCCAAATTTAAAAATTAGACTTAAAAATTTACAGATTTACACCATATTTTTACGGTGATATTATCCAATCAACTACTTCAAAAAATTTAAAAAATCCAGAATATCCATTTGGGTTGAAAAATGATGGGGAAATATTAGATTTATTTGAACCTGCAGTTAAAAAGTGGTGGTTAAATAAGTTTGAAGCCTATAAATCAATCAATAATGGATATTTTACCCCCCCTCAAAGACTTGCAATTCCAAAGATACATTTTGGAAGAAATACGTTAATTTGCAGTCCAACAGGAAGTGGAAAAACACTCAGCAGTTTTATTGCAATTATAAACGAACTTTTTAGAATTGAAAAAGAAGAAGGACTACAAAATAGTATCTATTGCTTATACATCAGCCCGTTAAAAAGCCTTGCAAACGACATCCACGTAAATTTGGATGAACCATTAACTGAAATCAAAGAAATTTTAAAAGAAGAAGGAAATGAAATTACTGGAATTAGACATGCAATAAGACATGGGGATACTTCAAACTATGAAAAATCAAAAATGCTTAAAAAAACACCCCATATTTTAAATACAACTCCAGAAACGCTTGCAATCATATTAAATTCCCCAAAATTTAAAGAAAAATTAAAAACAGTTCAGTGGGTAATTATTGATGAAATCCACGCACTTGCAGACAATAAAAGGGGAGTTCATTTAAGTATAAGCCTTGAAAGACTTCGAGAAATTACTAATCAGGAATTCTTAAGAATTGGATGCAGTGCAACAGTTGAACCATTAGAAATGGTTGCAGATTACCTTGGGGGATACTATGACGATGGATACAAAAGGCCCGTTGAAATTGTCGATACAAGGTTTGTCAGAAGCTATGATTTAAAATTACTGTGTCCAGTTGATGATTTAATAAATAAAACTCCAAAAGAAATTTCTGAAAAACTCTACGAAAAACTCGATAGATTGATCCAGACTCATGAAAATACCCTCATATTTACAAATACAAGAGGCGGTGCTGAAAGGGTATTATACAATCTTAGAAAGCGTTATCCTGAAAAGTACGATGAAACAAATAGCGGATGCCATCACGGAAGTTTATCCAAAGAAAAAAGGCTTGAACTCGAAGAAAAGTTAAAAAGCGGAAATCTTAAATTTGCTACAACTAGCAGCAGTCTTGAACTTGGAATTGATATGCCATATATCGACCTCGTTGTACAGATTGGAAGCCCAAAAAGTGTTAAAACAATGCTTCAAAGAATTGGGCGGGCAGGACACGGAATTGGAAAAGTTGCAAAGGGCAGAATAATTGCACTTGACCGAGATGAACTTTTAGAATGTGCCGTAATGCTAAAAAAAGCGATGGATGGATTTATCGATAAAGTACACATTCCAAAAGGCCCGCTTGACGTTTTGATACAGCATATTTATGGGATTGCGATTAACGGATATATTGAACTTGAAAGAGTAAAAAATATTGTTAGAAGAAGCTATAATTACCACGATATTACTGATGAGGAGTTTAAAATCCTTTTAAATTACATGACTGCATCATACGCAGGAATGGATGAAAAAAGGATATATTCAAAAATATGGTACGACCCAGACACTCAAATGATTGGAAAAACCGGAAAAACTGCAAGAGCAATTTATTACATGAATATTGGTACAATTCCGGACGATTTCAGTTGTGACGTTTATCTTAGGGGGACCACGATTTGGATTGGAAAACTTGATGAGCAGTATTTAGACCGGCTTGAAAAGGGCGATGTATTTACACTTGGTGGAGAACATCTTAAATTTCAATACCGGCGTGGAAGTAAAGTTTATGTCGATAAAACAAGCGAAAGGCCAAATATTCCTAGCTGGTACTCCGAAAGACTGCCTTTAAGCTACGACCTTGGAAGAAATATCCTTCTTTTTAAAAAAGAAGCTGTTTCAAAATACAACGCAGGTAGACTTCTTGACCTTTTGAATGAATATCCGCTTGATTCAAATGCTACGAAAAGTCTCTACGGGCTTTTTAATGAACAGATATTATACAAAGGAAACGATAGCGTCAGCACATTAAATAAAATGGTTGTAGAAGGCCATATTTTCGACAAAAAAATGCACTACTATTTCCACAGCAATTATGGAAGGAAATTTAACGATGGATTTAGCAGAGCTGTGGCTTATGCCTTGAGTAAACAGTACAAACTTGGAGTTTTGGTAAGTATTTCGGATACAGGATTTTCATTAGAATTTGCAAAAAATCAAAAAGTCGATATTGAAAGTGCAGTTCGATCATTAACTCCAGAAAATATAAAAGATGTATTAAAACAGGCTCTTGATGGAACAAACCTGTTAAAAAGAATGTTCAGGATAAATGCAACAAGAAGCCTCATGATTTTGAGAAATTATATTGGGCATAAAAAATCTGCAAAAAAACAGCAGGTTAGTGCGGATATTTTAATAAGCTACGCAAAAAGCCTTGACAGATTTGCGCCACTTGAAGAAACACTGCGGGAAATTATTGAAGATTCACTTGAACTTGACAATATTCGTGAAGTTCTGGGCGAAATTAGAAACGGAAAATTAAAAATTAATGTAATCGAAGTTCCAATTCCAACTCCAATGAGCTTTGGAATCGCAACACTTACTGCGAGCGATTCAGTTCTTGCAGAAAACAAAAACCAACTTTTAAAAGAGTTCCACCAGATGGTTATCAAAATGATTGAATACGAAAAGGGAATTTCGCTTGAGGAATAATTATGGAAATAAATGGGCATGAAATCCAGTTTAAAGATAATGCAGTATTTTTAGAAGAAAATAAAATTTTAATACTTGCAGATGTCCACGTTGGAATGGAAGAATTTATTCGACGAACCGGTGTTTTATTCCCCTTGAATGAAAAAAAAGAACTTCTGAAACGAATTAAAAATTTAATAGTTGAATTCAAACCTGAAAAATTAGTTTTCTTAGGAGATTTTCTCCACCACTTTCAAAAAGTTCCATATAAAGTTTATGAAACCATTAAAGAATTGAATTCTCTTTTAACAAATTATGAAATAATCGTAATTCGCGGAAATCATGACATAATGCTCGAATACATACTAAAAGAAAATACGAATTTTAAAATTTTAGATTATTTGCTTGAGGATAAGATTTTAATGGTCCATGGGGATAAACCATTTGATGTTGAGTTTAACTTTGATCTTTTAATCATGGGTCATGAGCACCCCGTTTTAGAAATAAATAAGCAGAGATTTCCAAGCTATCTTGAAATCGTTCAAAATGATTTTAAAATACTTGTAGCACCTGCATTTTCACACATTGCGTCAGGTGTCAAGATAAACGAACTTGAAAGCAACTTCATGTCGCCCTACTTAAAAAAAGTTAAAAAAGAAGATATTTTTCCAATTATTATTGGGGAAGAAGTTTTAAAATTTCCAGATCTTTCAAAAATTGAAAAATTCCTTTAATTTTAGATTTCTATTTATGATCTATTTTGCTCTTGCTTCAGCGATTTCTGCTTCGACTTCTTTTCCTTCAATATACCTTAAAGCGTCTGCTTTTGCAGCCCAAACATCTTTATTGTATTCATCTTCAATTACATTTATGACATAATTGTAGCAATCAACTGCTTCTTCGTATCTTTCCAAATTATAGAGCGCTTTTCCCTTCATGAGCCAATATTTCGATTCTTCGGGGTCCAATTGAATTGCTTTTTCAAATAAATCTATCGATTCAGTATAATTTCCAGCATCGTACTGTAAAACACCTTCTAAATAATATTCTTCAGGGTTTTGATCAACACATCCTGCAAATACTATCGAAATTAAAATACCAAGTAATATCAATTCTTTTTTCAAAATATCCCTCAATTTTTATCAATTATTCTATAGAAACATTATTACAAAAAATGACGCTAAAAAGCAGTAATATCCAAAAATTTTAAGTTTTCCACCAATTACCATTTTTTTAACCAGATATAACCCTAAAAGTCCGGTTAAAAATGAAATAACAAATCCAAGTACCTGTTCTGATGAAAAAGTTATTTTTTGAAGTTCTAATATCCCGGCACCAAAGGTTACTGGAAGACTCATTAAAAATGAATATTTTACAGCATCTTCTTTGTTTATACCTAAAAAAAGCGCTGCAAAAAGTGTTGTTCCGCTTCTTGAAATTCCTGGAAGCACTGAAAAGGCTTGAAATACTCCGATAATAAGTGCATCAAGATAGGGAATAGATTTAATTGTTTTTAGGTTTTTATTTAAATTATCTGAAAGAAGCATTAATATTCCAGTAATTGATAAAAAAACCCCAATTAATAAGGTTGATGAAAAAACTGATTCTATAAAATCTCCAAAAAATAGTCCGACAAAAACTGCAGGGATTGTTGATATAACAAGTTTTGATGCAAGGTTTAGGTATTCCTTTTCTTTTTTTGTAATTCCATTTACTATTTCAAAAACTTCCGCTTTTACAAAAATTAAAACCGCCAAAAACGTTGCAAGGTGTAAAAATGCAAAATAACCGACATCCGGAGTACTGTTAAAAATTGCAGTAAATATAGCAAGGTGTCCAGAACTTGAGATCGGTAAAAATTCGGTAAGTCCTTGAACTATTCCAAGAATTAATTCTTCCATTTTTTATAACCTGATTATTAACTTGACTTTCTATTGAATAGTAACTGTTTGATTAAATACTTTTTTCCGTTACAAATAACTAAATACAAATACTTTAAATTAAATAATAAGTAGTTAATTACACGATTTATTTTGTTTTATTTGGTGATTTCATGATTATTACGGTAGCTTCTGGAAAAGGTGGAGTTGGAAAAACGACAACATCTGCAAATTTAGCGGTTGCGCTTTCCAAACTCGGCAAAAAAACTATTGTAATTGATGGGGATATCTCAATGGCCAATTTGGGGCTAATATTTGATTTTGAAAAAAAGAGACCCTCCATTCATGAAGTTCTCGCAGAAGAGTGTTCTGTAAGAGATGCAATTTACGAACATAGAACTGGTGCATTTGTACTCCCAGCAAGCCTTTCTATTGCAGGCTACAAAAAATCAGACCTCGATTTATTCCCTGATGTAATAAATGAAATTGCTGATGAATACGATTACGTAATTATTGATGCTCCAGCAGGTTTGAACAAAGACATGGCAATTCACCTTGCAATTGCAGATAAAATCCTACTTGTGGTGACTCCTGAACTTTTTTCAATTGCTGATGCGATGAAAATTAAAGAAAGCAGTGAAATGGCAGGAACCAATGTAATGGGAATTGTATTAAATAGAACTGGAAAAGATTTCGGTGAAATGGGACCTGACGAAATTGAAATGATTTTGGAAGAAAAAATTGTTGGATTGATCCCAGAAGATGAAAATATCAGAAATTCAACCCTTAAAAAAATGGATGTAATTGAATACAATCCCAGATGCCCTTCTTCAAAAGCATATACTGAACTTGCACTAAAAGTTACAGGATCATACGTTGATATTGGGAAAATTGAAGAAATTTATAATGAAAGTTTCTTTGAAAAATTAAAAAGAAGCATTTTTTCAAAATTTAAGAAATAATTACTCTTTTTTTAAATTTTTAAAATATTAAAAAAATAGAAATTAAAATTTTATTTTTTGCAATTTCCGCATTCAAATTTACATGAAACATCTGTTGGATATTCTTCGTTTAAACATGCTAAACAAAGGTCATCTCTTCCAATTGCTTCGACTAATCCTTCAATACTTAAGTATGCTACAGAATCTGCGCCAATCATTTCAGCTATTTCTTCGTCAGTTTTTGAATTTGCAATTAATTCCTTTGTTGTAGCCATGTCTATTCCATAAAAACATGGTGAAACAATTCTTGGGGATCCAATTCTTAAGTGAACCTCTTTTGCACCCGCTTTTTTAGCCATCTTCATTATTTTTCCAGATGTAGTTCCACGAACGATACTGTCGTCAATCAACATGACCTTTTTATCTTTTAAAAGGTATTTTACAGGGTTTAACTTCAATCTTACCGCAAGATCTCGTTCTTCCTGCGTTGGAAGGATAAATGTTCTTCCAATATACCTATTTTTAATTAAAGCTTCGTAGTAAGGAACTTCTGCTTCTTCGGTGTATCCTTGTGAAAAAATAATTCCTGAATCAGGAACTGGGGATACAATATCGACTTCTTCAGGAGTTTCCCTTGCTAAAATTTTTCCAATATTTCTTCTTACTTCGTAAACGCTTACCCCATCAATTACGGAATCAGGTCTTGCAAAATAAACGTATTCAAACATACAAGAAGATGCTTTTTCTTTTGCATTTGGTAGTTTGTAGGTGTTAAGTCCATTTTGGTCTACAACAACCATTTCTCCAGGGGCAACGTCCCTTTCAAATTCAACATCAACAATGTCAAGAGCACAGCTTTCAGAACTAAAATAGTATGCTCCATCATCTTTTCCAATGCATAACGGCTTAAATCCGTTTGGATCCCTTATTGCAATCAATGTATCGTCATAGATAATTAAAAGAGAGTAAGCACCGTTTAATTTTTGCGTCACGTTTGTAACTGCAGTAATAATGTCATCATTTTTTAAAAGTTCTCGAACCAGAAGTTGAGCAATAACTTCGGAATCTGTTGTAGAAACAAAGATATGTCCCTTTTTTTCGAGTTCATGTTTTAATTCTTTTGAATTTACAATATCTCCATTGTGGGTAATTGCAATTTTTCCAAAAGAACTGTTTACAACAAATGGCTGACAGTTCTCAATTGTATTTCTGCCGGTTGTAGAGTACCTTACATGGCCAACGCCGATGTGCCCGTACAAATTTTGTAATTCCTTGTTTGAAAATACTTCTGGAACCAATCCCAATCCCTTATAGAATCCTATTTCTTTACCGTTCCCAACAGCAATTCCAGCACCCTCTTGCCCCCTGTGTTGAAGTGCGTAAAGACCATAGTACACTTTTTTTACAATGTTACTTTTTTCATGAGAATAAATTCCAAAGATACCACACATGATTATCACAAAATCAAATTAATAGATTATATACTATTCGTAGAATGTTGATAAATATCGATAGAATAACTAAATTGAACTGGTATATAAGTGTTACAAAAATTGAGTTTAAACGAGTAATAAAAAAGATGGTTTAGATAATTATTTTAAGTAATAAAAAAGAAAGTGGGTATGTTATTTTACTCTATTTCCTTTTCCGGTCACTTTTTTCCATTGCCATGCAAATCTTTTGATTTTTGAGCTTCTACCAAATCCGCATGCTGCACATACTTTTTTTCTTACGTGGAATGCTCTTCTTCCACATCTTCTGCATACAATATGGTTTGAACCTTTATTGTGTTTACCTTGGGATGGTGTTCCTTTTGTCATTTACTTCACCGTGTTTATCTTTACCTTATTCCATATATCGAGATCACATAAAAAATTAACTGTTGAATCAAAGGAATTATAATGAAACGTAGAGTACGTTGTCTCCCCTTACAACCAGCATTGGGAATTCTTTTTCTTCATCGTTTTCAATTTTAGCATTTTCTAAAGCAACGTTCATGTGTAAGTCGTATGCTTTTAATCTTCCTTTAACAACTTTACCATCTTTTAAGTAAACTGTTACGTTTGTGTTAATTGATTTACCTAAAGCGTCTAATGGTCTTTGTGTATCCATCATATTCGCACCTCGCATAATAAAAAAACAACTGCTAATTCTAATTCGTAGAAATAAATAAATAGTTCTGCTATATAATACTTTCCAAGTAAGTACGTCTTATTTGTCATATGGTGCTATATGGAGGTATAAACATGGCAATGACCCTAGCTGAAAAAATTTTGGCAAAAGCTTCAGGTAACTCAGAGGTTTCACCTGGAGACATCGTTATGGCTAAAGTAGAAACCGCGATGGTCCACGATATTACAGGCCCGCTTTCAGTAAATACATTAAAAAAAGAAGGTATTTCAAAAGTTTGGGACAATGAAAAGATTGTGATTCCATTCGACCACCAGATACCTGCTGATAGCATCAACGCTGCTGAAAATCATATATTAATGAGAAACTTTGTAAAAGAACAAAATATCAAACACTTCTATGATATTAGAGAAGGAGTTTGCCACCAGGTATTGCCTGAAAAAGGTCACATAGTTCCAGGAACTGTTGTAGTTGGTGCAGACAGCCACACCTGTACGTACGGTGCATTTGGTGCATTTGCAACAGGAATTGGAAGTACCGACATGGCTGCTGCATTTGCAACTGGCGAATTATGGTTTAAAGTTCCCGAAACACTTTACTTTAATATCACGGGAGAATTAAAACCAGAAGTAATGTCAAAAGATGTAATTTTGAGCATTATTGGAATGGTTGGAGCTGATGGTGCGACATACAAAGCTGCACAGTTTGCCGGAAACACAGTGGATAACATGACTATTGCATCAAGAATGACAATGTCAAACATGGCTATCGAAATGGGCGGAAAAGCAGGATTGATTGCTCCTGACGACAAAACAATTAATTATGTAAAAAATGCAATGGAAGCTAACAACACCGCAAAACCATTCGAATTAGTTCTTGGAGATAAAGATGCAGAATTTGAAGAAAAATTCGAAATCGATGTAAGCAACCTTGAACCCGTTATGGCATGCCCGCACAACGTGGACAATGTAAAAGCAGTAAGAGAAGTTGCAGGAACTCCAATTGATCAAGTATTTATTGGTTCATGTACAAACGGAAGACTTGAAGATTTGAGAGCTGCTTTAAACGTCATTGAAAAACACGGCGGAATTTCAAAAGATATCAGAGTCGTTGTAACCCCTGCATCAAGAAGCATTATGCTTGAAGCTATTGATGAAGGATTAATTAAAAAATTCTACCAGTACGGCTGTGTTGTAACAAATCCATCATGTTCTGCATGTATGGGTGCATTATACGGACTCTTAGGCCCTGGAGAAGTTGGAATTGCAACATCAAACAGAAACTTCAGAGGAAGAGAAGGTTCGTTAGAATCAGACGTATACCTTGCATCACCAATTACTGCTGCAGCATGTGCTGTTAAAGGAGAAATTGTTGATCCAAGAGATCTCTAATCTTATTAAAATATTATTTTTCTGCTTTTTTAAATTTTAAATTAAAAAGAAAAAAGGAATTTTTTATTAATTATTAAACTTGGTTTTGAAAATCTTCATTTACTCCATAATATCTTGCTGAATCCATCAAAGCTTGAATATTTTCCATAGGAACTTTATCAGATGTTTCACAGCCTGTTGAAAGAATAAATCCTGGTTTGAATCCATCCATTATTTCGATTAAATTTTTACATGTTTCATGAATCCTTTCTACAGGACCAAAAAGCAGATCATCAGAAGGACTTACGTTTCCAAGAATTACAGATTTTCCAGAAACTTTTTCCTTTGCAACCTCAAGATCACACAGATCAATACTCAATACATCTGCACCTGTTTCTGACATTTGATCTATTATTTTTGTTGTTTTTTCACAGATATGCAGTGGAATAATAGTTCCCAACTCGTGTGCGTGTTCAACGAGCTCGGTTATGTAGGGTTTTGAAAACTGTTTAAATGATCTTGGACTTATTAGACTTCCTGATGAAAGCGGTTCAAGAATAATTGGAATTGCACCTCGCTTTACAACTTCAGTTATAAAGTTTTTTGCACTTTCTGTTGCCATTTTCATTAATTCGTGACATAATTCGGGGTTATTGTATGTATCTTTTATGAATTGTTCGTGTCCTCTCAAAGTTGAAGCTGTTGAAAAAGGCCCTGAAAAACAGACTGCAACATTTACTTGATCCCCTATTTCTTTTTGAATCATTTCGATAGCTTCGTAGTATACAGGTAAGTTTGCTTCGTAACCTTCTGCAACATTTATTTTTGAAATATCTTCGGGTGTTTTCACAACGGGATCCCTACAGCTTGCAGGTTCATTTTCAAAATAAACTAATTTCTGACCCATTGCTTCTGCAAGATATGAACAATTTGTAAATAGATAAAGCAAATCATATCCAAATTTCTCAAAACCTGCAATGTGTGATTTTGTCATCACTTCAGAATTTAACTGGAAATCTTTTTGAGATTTACCAATTAGCTGTGCCGTGTTTGAAGTAACTATTGGCATCGCAACTATTCGATCTAAAGGTTTTCCTTCCAAAAATGCTGCAACTCTTTCTTTAGAAGTCATTATATCTTTTTTTATTTCCATTACAATCCCTCGTAAACTTCTTTTACGCGCCTTACTGCTTCGTTTGCAGTGTTTGTATATATATCGGCCCCAATTCTATCCGCAAAACTTTGTGAAATAGGTCCTCCACCGATAAATACTTTGTATTTATCCCTAAGTCCTTTTTCTTCGAGCATTTTGATTACTTTTTCCATTCCATCCATTGTCGTTGTCATTAAAGTTGACATTCCGATAAAATCTGCACCAATTTCTTCGGCTTTTTCGACAAAGAGTTCTAACGGAACATCCCTTCCAAGGTCGTATACTTCAATTCCTGATGCACCCATCATAATTTTTACAAGATTTTACCTATATCGTGAGTATCCCCTTGAACTACCCCGATAACAACTTTTATTGGTTTTGTTGCGTCTTCTGTTGTAATATGGGGTTTTACAACGTCAAGCCCGGCATAAAGTGCATCTGCACAGATTAATACTTCTGGAACAAAATATTCTTCTTCTTCGTAAAGCTTACCTACTTCATCCATCCCTGCAATTAATCCATTGTCAATAATTTCTTCAGGTAAAATTCCCAAATTAAGTGCTTCATTGCACAGTTTTACAACATTTTCAGGCTCCATTTCAACAAGATTTTCTGCAATCTCTTTTAACATTTTTTCTTTAGTCATAACCTCACCTCGGGGTTTCAATCTTATATCGGAAACATATATTATATTAATTTATTCACTATATCGATTAAAAAACTTAATTTATAGTATATATCTTAAAAAATCTAATACCTAATATAATTAAACAGAAAAAAGAGTTTAAACAGTTCAAAATACAATAAAAAAAGAATTTTTATTTGGAGGTTAATTTTTTCAAAATATCAAAAGAACTCAAAGTTCCAACAATTTTATCATTTTCAACAACAGGATACGCAAAAACTTCATTTTCTATTATTTCAGAAATTAATTCGTCAGATAATTCATCGTTCGGATTTATCGTTTTAATTTCATCTAAAAATAACATTGCTTCTTCCACTTTAACGTGTTTGCACCCCGTGAGTAAATCTAGTGCAGTAACCCATCCAACAAGTTCCCCATCTTCAATTACAGGTGCATAGCTTTTTTTATTTTTATATAACGACTGAACTACTCCCCCTACAATATCGCTTGGAGAAACGTTTAAAAAATTTTCGTTCATGACTTCTTTTACAATCATAAAACCACCAGAAACAGTATAAAAAAGATTGATTATTATATACTTATTATTTAATGTGCCTATTTCTTAAATGGTTCCTTTAAAACCATCAACCTATCAGTACATGTAAAACAAGGATCGCAACTTGCAATTATTAATTCTGCATCACTTACGTGGTATCCTTTTACAATATCTTCCATTGCACCAAGATTTGTTGCAGTTGGAGTCCTGATTTTTGCCTGCCTTACAAGCCCTTCATCATCCAATCCGTATGAATAGTACTGCTCTCCCCTTTGAGCTTCGGTGTAGCAGTTTATCGGCTTAAATTCGTGTAATTCGTAATTTGGATTGTAGATTCTTTTGTCTGCAGTGTCTTTTAAAGCATCAAGCGCCTGCCTTATAATTTTAACACTTTCAAGGCACTCGTAAAACCTAACAGCAAGCCTTGCAAAAACATCTCCGCTGTCAAATAATATTTCGTCAAAGTCGTATGGATCATATTCTGGAACCCACCCCCACTTTCTCATGTCGGATTTCACGTTGCTACCTCTTGCAGTAGGCCCTACTGCGTGGAATTTTGCAGCGGTTTTTCTATCCATTACTCCAACATCTTTTACTCTTGAAATAATCATCGGGTCATTTAACATTCTTTCAAGAAATTTATTCAAGCCTTCCTCATATTTTGAAACTTTTTCAAGTATATGTGGAATCTGAGTATCTGAAATATTACATCTTGGTCTGATTCCGCCAATTATCGGGCATGAATAGTGAACCCTGCTTCCTGAAATTTCAAAAAATACCTGCATGATTGGTTCTCTTAACATGAAACATCTCATAGACATTGTTTCATGGCCCAATATTTCAAAAGCGTGTCCAAAAAGTAATGTATGAGAATGAAGTCGCTCTAATTCTTCCACGATAATTCTTATGTGGTTTGCACGTTCTGGAATTTCGATGTTGCACCCGATTTCAACAAGCCTTGCCGCACTCCAGAGGTGAATGTGTGAACAGATTCCGCAGATTTTTTCGCATAAAATACATGCTTTTTCAACAGGAAGGCCTTCCATTAATCGTTCAACGCCCCTATGATTTACACCAATTGTAAGTTCTGCATCTTTTACTATCTCATCTTCAATAAATAATCTCAGCCTGTGAGGTTCAAGCATTGTAGAGTGCACTGGCCCGATTGCAATTTCTCCTTCGTACATGATTTTTCCCTTTTTCAAAAATAAATTAAATGAATCCTGATTTTGATAATTTAAAATTTAGAAATATCATTATCAATTATGATAATTAGTAACTAGTCATCTGTACTTATATTATTAATGATTATTTGTTTTCTCTATTTTACTGCTGTATAATATATACGTCAAACGTGCAAATATATATCAAGTTTTAAAACAAAGATTAAATTATACCGGGGAGGTGAAATCGAATGGTTTTAAAATCTAGTGAATTTAATCCTGATTTTCCAAAACAGATTATTGAATCTGGAGAATGGATATTCGGAGATCATGCGTCTTCTTTTCAAAAATGTTACCAGTGCGGAACGTGTACTGGGGCATGCCCTAGCGGCAGAATAACCGCACTCAGGACGAGAAAATTAATAAGAAGTGCACTTGCAGGAATTGACAGTATTTTATCAGGTGATGACCTGTGGATGTGCACTACGTGCTATGAATGCTACGAAAAATGCCCAAGGGAAGTAAAAATAACTGATATTATTAAAATTATAAGAAATATCGCTGCTGAAAAAGGATACATTGCAGAACCACACAGGAAAACCAGCCTGCTTGTATTTAAAACCGGGCATGCTGTTCCCGTTAATGACGAAATCAAAAAAGCAAGGCTTGCAATTGGATTAACTGAAATACCTCCAACAACCCACAAATACCCCGAAGCTTTGGAAATTGTAAGGGATATCATGGAAGACCTTAATTTCTGTAAAAAAGTTGGAATTTGTAGAGAAACTATGGACTTAGAACCACTAAATGTTCAAAAATCTGAGGAATAGGGGTGAAGTAGGATGAGTGAAACTGATTTTGAATACATGTTTTTTTTAGGATGCATTGCACCAAATAGGTATCCCGGAATTGAAAGTGCAACCTATAAAGCACTAGATAAACTTGGAATACAATTGCACCCATTTGAACAGGCTTCTTGCTGTCCTGCACCGGGAGTATTTGGTTCTTTTGACTTAATGACCTGGCTTACAATTGCTGCAAGAAATATTGTAATGGCAGAACAGGCCGATCTGGACATTTTAACAATATGTAACGGATGCTACGGCTCGTTATTTGAAGCAAACCACATCCTGCAGGATAATGAAAATGCAAGAAATAAGGTAAATGAAGTGTTATCAAAGCACGGCCTTGAATATACTGGAAAATCAAGAGTACGGCACTTAACGGAAGTACTTTATTTTGAGTACAGCCCTGAAAAAATTGCTGAAAGAGTAGAAAGGCCGCTCGACATTAATGTTGCAGTTCACTATGGTTGCCACTACTTAAAGCCTACTGATGTAAAGCATATTGAAAGTTCAGAGGTTCCAAAATCACTTGACGGACTTGTCGAAGCAATCGGGGCAAAGTCAATATACTATAAAGACAAAAATATGTGTTGTGGAGCAGGTGGTGGAGTAAGGGCTAGAAACCCAGAAGTTGCGCTTGAAATGGCTGAAACCAAAGTAAAAAATATAATCGCAGCAGGGGGCGATTGTGTAACGGAAGTATGTCCATTCTGCCATTTACAGTTTGACCGGGGTCAGATTGAAATGAAAGAAACTTTTGGACG
Organism: Methanococcus maripaludis; assembly: GCF_002945325.1. NCBI lineage: Archaea > Methanobacteriati > Methanobacteriota > Methanococci > Methanococcales > Methanococcaceae > Methanococcus > Methanococcus maripaludis. The sequence goes on along the minus strand of NZ_CP026606.1, from coordinate 1,545,058 downwards.
AGAATACAAGTTACCCGTTATTCACTATGCCCAATTACTTGGTATGGCAATGGGTATGACTCCAAAAGAAGTTGCGCTTGATCTCCACTTTATTCCTGCAGACCCGCTACTTGAAAAGCTTGGAATAAATATGGAATAAAATAATATTTAATCCTTAGACGGAGGGGATTTTATGAAAGAAGGTATTTTTTTCGGAGAAGGAATGAAATTTGTAAAAGATGACTACCCAGACATTTACGATGCAGTTGTCGGATTGAATAAAGCAGCATACACTGGAAAAGTTTTGGACTACAAAACTCAAAAATTGATTGCTATTGGAATTGTTGCAGCGACAGGGGATGAAACTGCGACAGAAAAGCAGATGAGAAGCGGAATGAATGAATTAAAAATAACTAAAGAAGAAATAGTTGATGCATTGCGGGTTGTATTATTAACTTCAGGAATGCCTGCATTTACAAAAGCTATGAAAGTAGTTAGCAAATTATAAATGGGGAGATATAATGAGCTGCGTAAGTGCTCAAACACTTAAAGAAGGAACTGATTTTGAAAAAAAACACGTTCCAATGATAGAATGCAAAACTTCAGTTAAACCCGATGAAATCTACGAAGTAAAAATCCATACTGCAGGGGTAGAACATCCAATGGAAGACGGGCACTTCATCCAGTTTATTGAACTAAATGTAGAAGAGTACCCTCTTTTAAGAGTTCAGCTAACACAGCACTCCAAACCAGATGTTGTAGTAAATATAAAAGCTCCAAATGAAGAACACAAAGGTAGAACGATTAAACTCGTTGCAACAATGTTTTGCAACCTTCATGGGCTTTGGAAATACGAAAAAGAAGTAATAATTGAATAAAAACCAGATTTGGTGATTTAATGATTACTACAAACCATCCTCTTGGCGAAGCGCTAAAAGATATTGAAAATTTCAAATTAGCGTTGGCTGATTACTTTAAAGACAAAGAAGTATTTCCAATAAAAAATAAAGTTGAACTTGGAAGTGCACTGCCCTGTGGAATTTCAATGCCTTGTGGGGAAATAGAAGCGGGAGAACTTGTTAAATTTGTAAATGATAATGATTTTCCGATAAAAAATTCAGAAGATCTGGCAGTGAAACTTTCTAAAAGTTGCAGTATTAAATAGTCCATATAACGGGGGTTTAAATATGGATGGTAAATTAAGATGCGAAATAGAAGAACAGATCAATAAAGAATTCTATTCAGCATACCTATATCTTGCAATGTCAAATTATGCAGAATCCAATGGATTCAAAGGAATTTCGAACTGGTTTATTGTTCAATCTCAGGAAGAACTTGACCATGCAATGAAATTTTATAATTACATACACAGCATGGGCGAAACTCTTGAGTTGGGTGCAATTGATAAACCTGAGCCAAGATGGAATTCTATTATAGACGTCTTTGAAAATGGGCTTACCCATGAAAAGTACGTTACACAAAGAATTCACAAATTAATGGATATTGCACATGAAGTAAAAGATTATGCAGCAATTTCAATGCTCCAGTGGTTCGTAAATGAACAGATTGAAGAAGAATCTTCATTTAGAGATGTTCTTGATAAATTGAAACTAACAGGCGGAGATATAAATTACCTGATGGTACTCGACGGTGAACTCAGTCAAAGAGTCAGAACGCCGCCTCAAAGTGAAACTAATGAATAATTCGATTAGGTGAAAGATATGGTATGGTGGAAATGTTCAAACTGCGGATACATATTTGAAGGCGAAGCTGGAAAAGTTCCTGAAAAATGTCCAAACTGCGGAGAAATCTGTACATTTTACGATGTAAGCTGTTATACTCCAGAATGTGGATTTGAAGGCTACGATCCAAAAATTGCTGGAAGAAGGCAGGAAGAAAGCAGACTATAATTCATTCATTATTTAATTTTTTTAGGGGGATAATAATGAAAACTTGTTTTTTGATATTTACTTACGATAAAGGTGGAAAACCATACGTTCCAGTAATATTTCACGCACTTCTCTTTGCAAAAGAGATGAAAGAAAAAGGGGACGATGTAAAAATAGTTTTTGAAGGAGAGGCCGTAAAATGGTTCAATGAACTATTAAAAGAAGACCATCCTTTAAAAAGTCATGTTGAAGCCCTGAAAGATAATTTTATAGCTTGTGAAGCATGTTCTAATATGTTTGGTGTTTTAGATAGTATTAAAGGAAAAATAAAAATTGAAAATGACCTTCATGGGCATATCAGTCTTAAGAAATATCTCGATAGCGACTACAAAGTCATCGAATTTTAATCTATTACTTTTATTTAACTTTTTTTAGGTGTATTTTATGGCATTTACTTTAAAAGAAGGCGTCTATTGGGTAGGGGCGATCGACTGGAATATCAGAGAATTTCACGGCTATGAAACTAAAGACGGTTCCAGCTACAATTCGTATCTTATTAAAGATGAAAAAATTGTTTTAATAGATACTGTAAAAAAATATCTTTTTGATGAATTTTACGGGAGAATTAAAAAAGTCGTCGATCCTGAAAAAATAGACTATATTGTGGTAAACCACGTTGAAATGGACCACAGCAGTTCTTTAGAAAAAATCATGGAAATTTCAAAAGCTAAAATTATAACAAACCAGAAAGCAAAAGAACATCTTGAATTACACTACAATACAAAAGATTGGGAATATATAATCGTTGATTCTGGAGATTCAGTAAATATTGGAAAAAGAAATTTAACGTTTGTCAAAACTCCAATGCTTCACTGGCCTGACAACATGGTAACTTACTGCCCCGAAGATAAAATACTCTTCTCAAACGATGCATTCGGCCAGCACATAGCATCAAGTGAAAGGTTTGACTTTGAAATCGATTATGCGCTGGATTCTGCAAAAGAGTACTTTGCAAACATACTGCTTCCATACAGGACGCTTATTCCAAATGCAGTTAAAACGGTCGATACTCTTGAAACAGATTTAATATGCCCGTCACATGGCATCATCTGGAAAGAAAATATTTCAAAAATTAAAGAAAAATATCTAGAATTTGCATCAAACAACGTTATTAATAAGGCTGTTATTGTATACGACACAATGTACAGCTCAACTGAAAAAATCGGACTTGCTATTGCAGAAGGATTAATTGAAAGCGGTGTTGAAGTTAAAGTTTTTAAAATATCTAAAACTCCAGTAAGTAAAATAATAGCTGAAATTTTGGATGCAAAATACGTGCTTGTGGGATCCCCAACTCTTAATATTAATTTATACCCTGAAGTCGCCAGATTTTTAAAATACATGGAAGGTTTAAAACCAAACAAAAAAATTGCGGCTGCTTTTGGTTCTTACGGTTGGGCAGAAAGTGCTACAAAACATATTAAAAATACTTTTGACATATTATCTTTTGACACCGTGGATGACGAATGCCTAACATGTAGATTTGTTCCCAATGAAAAACACCTTAAAAAATGTCAAGAATTTGGAAAAAAACTTGCTGAAATGTAATAAAAATATTGGGGGGGCAATATTATGGAAAAACCAACTCTTGTTTATACAACATTTCCAAACTTTGAAACTGCAAAATCTATTGTAGGTTATCTTTTGGAGAAAAAAATGATAGCCTGCGCAAACTTAAGAGAGCATGAAGCACACTATTTTAACGATGGTGACGTTTCAATAAATACAGAAATCGGTGCATTTTTAAAAACTACCGAAAACAGATGGATTTCATTAAAAGATATGATTAATGAAATTCATCCTCTTGAAACTCCTGCAATCTTAAAAATAAATATCGATGATTCAAATGATGAATTCAAAAATTGGATTCTTAATATTATTAAATAATCAATCTTTTTTAACATTTTATTCCCAAACTAACGATAATTTTTTAGTTTATTGTTGATATATATGGAAGTGTTATATAGTTGCACAATCATAATATATTTAATTAAATTTTGTGTGGTGAATCGGATGGAGGAATTAAAATTAAAAATAACTGGAATGAGTTGCCAGATGTGTGTAAAAACCATTAAAAATCTTTTAAGTGAGCTTGAAGGCGTAATAAATGTTGATATCGACTTAGAAGCAGGTATTGGAATTATAACTTACGATGAAAAAATAGTGAATGAAGAAGAAATTTTAAAAAATGAAGCTTTTGAGCTATATCCTGCAGAAAAATTGGCTAATTAAACTTGGGTAGTTTTTATGGAAGTAAAACTAAAAATTTCTGGAATGACTTGCGCAGTCTGTGTAAAAACGATTGAAAAATCTGTTTCTAAGATGGACGGTGTTGAAAGTATAGTTGTGAATTTACTGGACGAAAGCGCAGTTATTAATTTTGATCCAAAAATCGTTAATATCGAAGATATCGGGATAAAAATTGAAAGGTTAGGCTATGAAGTCCTTGGAATTGCAGAAGAAGTTGAAGAATTACCCAATAAAGAAACTGAACTAAAAGAAAAACTTAAAAAAATAATTGTTGGGGCAGTTTTTTCAATTACACTGTTTTCAATTATGTATATTCAAATCCCATATAAACCGTATTTAGCATTTTTAGTGTCGATTCCGCCTTTGATATACATTGCACTGCCGATTTTTAAAGCAGGATTTAATTCGCTTAAAGTTAAGTCCCTAAACATGGATGTTATGTATTCTCTTGGAATGGGGGTTGCATATATCTCGGCACTGCTTGTAACTTTGGGACTGCTTCCAATGAACTTTATGTTTTACGATACAACAATAATGCTTGCAACACTTTTGACTCTTGGTAGATACTTAGAAGAACGTGCAAAGGGTAGAACCTCTGAAGCGATTAAAAAATTAATGGGTTTACAGGTAAAAAACGCGAAAGTCATTCGAAATAACGAAGAACTGGAAATTCCAATTGAAAACGTGATTGTCGGAGATACCCTATTAATCCGCCCTGGAGAAAAGATTGCGGTTGATGGAATTGTCTTTGAGGGCGATTCTTACGTTGATGAATCAATGATTACTGGAGAGCCAATCCCAAATCCGAAGAAAAAAGGAGATTCAGTAATCGGGGGAACAATAAATAAAAATGGGATTTTAAAAATAACTGCTGAAAAAATTGGAAAAGATACAGTGCTATCCCAAATAATCCAGCTTGTTAAAAATGCCCAAATTTCAAAACCAGATATTCAAAATCTGGCTGATAAAGCAGTTTCTTACTTTATACCTGTGGTATTTACAATTGCACTTATTTCTTCACTTTACTGGTTTTTTAACGGCGGAATTTTACTTGCAGTAACGACATTTATTTCAGTAATGGTAATTGCATGCCCTTGTGCCCTTGGACTTGCCACGCCTACCGCAATAACCGTTGGAGTTGGAAGGGGTGCAGAACTCGGTATTTTAATTAAAGACAGCAAAGTATTTGATGTTGCAGGAAACCTCAAATGCATGATTTTTGATAAAACCGGAACCATTACAAAAGGAGAACCCGAAGTTGATGAAATAATTTCAGATTATTCCAAAGAAGAAGTTTTATTAATTGCGGGAACTCTTGAAAAAAACTCTGAACACCCATTAGCACTTGCAATTCTTAAAAAAGCAGACGAATTAAATATTTCACTTTCTGAACCTGAAAAATTTGAATCGATTACAGGAATGGGAATTACTGGAATAATAAAGGACCAAAAGGTTCTTGTTGGAAACAGGCGCCTTATGGAAGAAAATAATATTTCAATAAATGAAGATTATACTAAAGAAATATCCCGATTAGAAGAAAACGCAAAAACCGTGATAATTGTTGCTATTGAACACAGAATAATTGGAATAATTGGAATATCCGATAAAATAAAAGAAAATGCAAAAATCACGGTTCAAAATTTGCGCGAAATGGGAATAGAATCATACATGGTTACGGGGGACAATGAAAAAGCCGCAAAAGTAATTGGAAAAGAAGTTGGTATTTTGGAAAATCATATATTTTCAAACGTGCTACCTGAAAAAAAGTCGGAAATTGTTAAATCAATTAAAGAAAATGCAAACGGTTACGTTGAATTTATTGGTGATGGAATAAATGATGCGCCAGCTCTTTCTACCGCAGACGTTGGAATTGCCGTTGGGAGCGGAACGGATATTGCAATTGAAAGTGGTGAAGTCGTTTTAATGAATGACGATTTGAAATACGTTACAGGATTTGTAAAATTGAGTAAACGGGTGTTAAAACAGATAAAATTAAATTTATTCTGGGCTTTTGCCTATAACTCGATTTTGATTCCTGTTGCAGCAGGTGCCCTTTATTCGTATAACATCAGATTTGAACCTGAACTTGCAGCTTTTGCAATGACCCTGAGCTCCATAACGATTATTGGATTGTCTCTTCTTTTAAAAAGATACGATCCTTGGAAATAATATCTTAAAATATATACATTAACGTTCAAAAATGTCGTAATTTTTCATTTTAAACTCAGAGCATACCAAAAAAGATAAATTATATATAAATATATTAACTTATATGGATTTAAATTCTTATAATTATATTATCGTAAATTTCTGAATTGATAGGTGTTTTTATGAAAATCCTAGGAATATCCGGAAGTCCAAGAAAAGAAGGAACCCATTTTGCTGTAAATTATGCACTTGATTATTTAAAAGAAAAAGGATTTGAAACTAAATATATTTCAGTTTTTCAAAAAAAGATTGAATTTTGCATACACTGCGATTACTGCGTTAGAACTAAAGAAGGTTGCGTTCATAAAGATAGTATGCAGGAAATCTACAATGGTCTAAAATGGGCTGATGCAGTTATACTGGGAAGTCCTTGTTATAATGGAACTGTTTCTGGACAGTTAAAAACCATAATGGATAGATGCAGGGCAATATTTGCAGAGGACATAGATGTGTTAAGGAATAAATATGGAATGGCCCTATCCGTTGGAGGGGATAGAAATGGCGGTCAAGAAGTTGTATTAAAAACCATTCATGACTTTTACATATTAAATGGAGTAATTCCAATAAGTGGAGGTTCTTTTGGTTCTAACTTGGGCGCTACATTCTGGTCCCAAGATAACGGTAAAAAGGGAGTCGAAGAAGACGTGGAAGGAATCAGGACCCTTAAAAGAACTCTTAAAAAATTTTATAATTGTTTAAATGAGGAGGGTGAGTAAAAATGGTTAAAATAGCTTGGGGCATTACGGGTTGCGGCGATAAAATCGAAGAAATAGTTGATATGATCGTTGAATTAAAAAATGAATATGAAGATTTAGATGTAGATATTTACTACTCAAAAAGTGCTGAAATGGTACTTAACTGGTATAAATTGATGGGTAAATTAAAAGATACATTCTATAATATCCGAAAAGAAGTAAATTCAAATGCTCCATTCTTACCAGGAATGTTGCAGACTGGAAAATACGATTTATTTTTAGTTGCACCAGTAACTGCAAATAGTGTTGCAAAAATAGCACACGGGGTTGCGGACACGTTGATTACAAATTCCGTTGCACAAGGGGCAAAAGCGATGGTTCCAACATACATCTATCCTCCAGATAACAAAAAAGAAGAAATAGAAACAATTCTTCCAGGAGGCAAAACGCTAAAACTATATATCAGAGATACAGATGTAGAAAATGTTAATATTCTTAAGAAAATGCAGAGCATTACGATATTAGAAAATGTGGATGATATTAGAGAAGTACTTTTGAAACATATTAAAGGTGATTAAATGCTACAGATCGAAGACTTATCGGTTAAGGTGGGTGACAAAGAAATTTTAAAAGATATCCACCTTTATATCGAAAAAGGAGAAAGTCATGTTTTATTTGGACCTAATGGAGCAGGAAAATCCACATTGCTCAACACAATCCTCGGAAACCCCAAATACGAAGTTGTAAGGGGAAATATTTACTTTAAAGGAAAAGATATAACTGACATGCCAATGCATGAACGAGCACAACTTGGAATTGGTATTTCTTACCAGTCACCACCTGCAATTTCTGGCGTAAGGCTTGAAACGATGATAAACGCCATTTCAAAAAGAAGTGACGAAGAAATGGAAGAAATGGCTAAAAGATTAAACATCAGGCACTTCTACCAAAGAGACTTAAACGTTGGTTTTTCAGGCGGAGAAGTTAAAAGATCTGAATTATTACAGATTTTTGCACAAAACCCTGATCTTGTGATGTTTGATGAACCAGATAGCGGTGTTGACGTTGAAAACGTAGAACTGCTCGGTGGAATCATTAACCATCTGCTTGATAAAGACAGAAAACCAAGTGAACGAAATAAATCCGGACTTATCATAACTCACCTTGGATATATCTTAAATTTCATGGAAGTTGATAAGGCTCATGTGCTATTGGATGGAGTAATTGCCTGTTCAGGAACCCCTGACGAAATTTTAAATGAAATTATTAAAAATGGATACCAGAGGTGTGTTTCATGCTGTCAGAAAAAAAGCTGCAACAAGTAAGGGAAATGGCTGAAAAATATAAGGACGTTCCTGCAAAATTTGGAGAAGATATTGACTTAAGCATGTATCCTACACCAAAAGAAAACCTTTTGAAAGTGGAATCATTAAAGGACTTAAACGAAGATCATAAACAAGCTCTTGCAAATGTTGGAGTGGACATTGAAGAAAAAAGCACTGTTGGATCTTACGTTCAGGTAAACAGTGATGCAATATACTCGAAAATGTATTCGGATATTATACTTATGCCGATTACTGAAGCTCTTGAAAAATTCGAACTTGACGACTACTACTGGAACGCAGTTCAGATGAGCGACAAATACGGCGCAAGAGTTGCAAAAGAACTTACAGAAGGATATTTTATTCGAGCTCCAAAAGGGGTTAAAAAAACAATCCCTCTTCAGACATGCCTTTTAATAGGTAGTGAAGAAGTATCTCAAAACGTTCATAACATTATTATCGTGGAAGAAGGAGCAGAATTAAACGTAATTACTGGATGTACTACATCCCCTCACGTTAAATCAGGGCTTCACCTCGGAGTTTCTGAGATATACCTTGAAAAAAATGCAAAACTTACCTTTACGATGATTCACAATTGGGGAGAAAATGTACACGTAAGGCCAAGAACTGCAATAAAAATGGACGACGATTCCATATTTATAAACAATTACGTTACAATGATGCCTGTAAAATCAATCCAAAGCTACCCTACCGCATACTGTGAAGGAAAAAATGCTAAAGCAACTTTCCAGACAATAGTATACGGAAAAGGAAGTTCAAACTTAGATATGGGTTCAAGAGTAATCCTTTCAGGCGAAAATTCAGCTGCCGACATGATTTCAAGAGTTATCGTAGTTGATGATGCAAAAGTTATCTCAAGAGGTCACCTCATAGGTGCAGAGTCAAACGTTAAAGGCCACCTCGAATGTAGGGGTTTGATTTTATCAAATGACGGACATATTTTAGCAGTTCCGGAACTTGAAGCTGAAAAAACAGACCTTGAATTGTCACACGAAGCTGCAGTTGGCAAAATCGCAGAAGACCAAATCCAATACTTAATGTCAAGAGGATTGAGCGAAGACGAAGCATCTTCTTTAATCATTAAAGGATTTTTAAGTGTCGACATATCGGGCCTTCCACCAGAACTTGCAAAATCCGTTAAAGAAATGATGGATATGACACTCGAAAATGCGATGTAAAATCCATGTTTTTTACTTTTTTAAATATTTAAAGAATTAATAAAAAATTTACAAACAAGCGTTTTTTATATAATAAGTTTTTTTATATATGACGGGCTTAAATATAGCTAATATTTAAAATTTAAATATTCGAGCGATTTTGGGATAGTATGGAAAAAAATGATATTTTTGTTGTAATTCCGGCATATAATGAAGAAAAAATGATTAAAAATACATTAATCAACTTAAAAAGTCACGGTTATGAAAATATCATCGTAGTTGACGATGGAAGTAGGGACAACACGTCAAAACTTGCAATCTCAGAAGAAATAATTGTCTGTAAGCATATTATTAATAGAGGGCTTGGCGGTGCACTGAAAACCGGATTAAAATGTGCAGTAAAGTATAATCCAAAAGTAATCGTAACATTTGATGCAGATGGACAGCACGACCCTGAAGACATTATCAAAGTTTCAGAGCCACTACTTGAAGATAATTTTGATGTTGTCGTTGGAAGCAGGCTTATTGATGAAAATGAATTAAAAAATATGCCCCTGATAAAAAAAATAGGAAACTGGGGTTTAAATTTTATAACCTATTTAATGGGCGGACAAATGGTCACTGACAGTCAGGGCGGACTTCGGGCTTTTACACATGATGCGGCAGAAATCGTTTCAAAACAGCTTAAAAGCAATAGGTACGAAGTATCTTCTGAATTTATAGTACTTTTTAAAAAGAATAACTTAAAATTTAAAGAAGTACCGATAAAAACGATATATACAGAATATTCAATGGCGAGAGGAACAAACGTCATTACAGGATTTAAAATTCTCTTTAAATTATTAATTCAAAAACTAATTTAACGGCGATAAACATGTTCAAAATTAGAAACATAATCACGATTTCAGATTATGTAACTGTTATAAACATTATTTTTGGAATGCTCGCAATACTGCTTCACGATTTTCGTTTTGTTTACCTTTCAATAGTATTTGATGCTCTTGATGGAATTGTTGCAAGAAAAACAAACACGGTCTCCGAATTTGGTGCGGAACTTGATAGTATTTGCGATGTTGTAAGTTTTGGAGTTGCTCCAGCGTATTTAATTTATTATTACTTTGATTCGACCGTTTCTATTATTGGATCAATTATATTCTTAATCGGCGGTGCATTAAGGCTTGCAAGATTTGGAATATTGGACGTGAAACACTTTATAGGGCTCCCAATTCCTGCTGCCGCATTATTCTTATGCATCTTAACCCAGATGTCTTTAAAATATGGCTTTGGTTCAGGATATGTTGTTTCAATCATTGCAGTAATTTCAGGAATTCTTATGATAAGTGATATTAACTATCCAAAATACCCGAAAAAACCTCTTTTAGTGGTTTTTGGCATTTCCATAATTCTTTCAATGTTTGGAGTTATTGAACCACTTGCAATCTGTGCAGTTTTGTATGTACTTTATGGAATATTTAAGATGAAAATGTAAAATTATTTAAAAATAATATTTAATTATGTTATTCTAAAAATTTAGAGACGAATGGCGACGTTTTTCCTTGTCTAAGGAAGTGTCCCGATGGCCCATCACCTAAAAATTCTGAAAACCATGATTCATGCTGAATTTCTTCATTTAATATGGCTAGAGCAAGATCATAGGTTCTGTGATCTTTTCCTGCAGTCATATTGCAAATTTTTGTGTACTGCTTAACTGCACACTGTTCTGCCTGTAATAAAACTTTCATCAGTTTATTGATATCTGTAACATCATCTGGCAAATATGCAGGTGGACAGCCCGATATATCATGAAAATCTTTCATATCTTTTGGAAGCGATCCTCCTAATTCGTATATTCTTGGAACCAGCGCTTCAAAATGATTTCTATCTTCTATTCTAGCAGTTTCTGCAATTTCTTTAAGGCATTCCCCCTCTAACCCTATTAAATTAATTCTCAATATTGTATAGTAGTAAAATGTGGTTAATTCGGCAGCTGCATTTTTAACCAAAAGTTCAACCAGTTCATCTACATTAATGCCAGAATTTTCTACCATTTCACGAGATACTTTTGCCATACTATTCACCCCCATATAATATTTATTTTTTAGAAACTAATATATTTTACCATGCAAAAAAGAATATGGGGACGATTAAATGTTAAAATTAAATTTTAAAGGTTTTAAACAAGTTTTATGTTTTATCCCAAAGCCACATCTAAAATCATCATTACTATAAAACCAAAAATTGCGGCTATTGTGGCACTGTCAATGTTTCCTTCACGTTGGCATTCTGGAATTATATCCTCAATTACAACAAACATCATGGCTCCAGCAGCAAAACTAAGTGCATACGGGAGCAGGGGTGTAAAAATAGTGACTAAAAATGCCCCTAAAACACCCGTAATAGGTTCTACAATTGCAGAGAGTTGCCCGTAAAAAAAACTTTTATTTTTTGACAGCCCCTCACCTCTTAGTGGAAAACTAACTGCAATTCCTTCCGGAAAATTTTGGATCCCAATACCCAATGCAAGAACAATTGCCGCCATTAATGAATCCACAGACATGTTTAAAGCAAGTGCACCAAATGCAATTCCCACAGCAAGGCCTTCTGGGATATTATGGATTGTTACAGCCATCAAAAGAAGTCGATTTTTATGCCACGTTGTTTTTGGACCTTCTGCTTCTTTTAGGGGCTGGCCCATATGAAGATGCGGAACTATCTTATCAATTCCTGCAAGGAAAAATGCACCAATTAAAAAGCCAAAACTTGCTGGAAACCATGATAAATTATTCATACTGCTTGAAAGTTCGATTGCTGGGGCAAGCAAAGACCAAAAACTTGCCGCAATCATGATTCCTGCAGCAAACCCGAGTGAAATATCAAGAAGTTTTCGATTAACAGTTTTAGTAAGATAAACTAAAGATGCTCCAAGTGCAGTTACTAACCACGTGAATATGGTTGCTAATAACGCAAGAAATACGGGATTATAAGAAGTTAGAGGTGCCATAAATTTTCCTCAATGAACTTGAAAAAATAGCTTTTTGAATATTTTTTGATATTAAAAAATATTATTTTTGAGATATATAAATCCCCCAATTATTCTAAAAATGTGATTTCGTTTTAATCAAATTTCAAACTAAAATTTATTTTTAAAAACCAGCCAAAACTTATATATTTCCAAAATAACGAAATTTATATGTACATTAAAAAAATCTTGAGGGGATAATTTGGTAGTAATCGGAGAAAAATTTCCTGATGTTGAAGTTATAACCACCCATGGAAAGCTAAAATTACCGGAACATTATATCGAATCCGGAAAATGGTTTGTTTTATTCAGCCACCCTGGAGACTTCACGCCAGTGTGTACTACAGAGTTTGTTGCATTTCAAAAAAGATACGATCAGTTCAGAGAATTGAATACTGAATTAATTGGTTTGAGTATCGATCAGGTATTCAGCCATATAAAATGGGTAGAATGGATAAAAGAAAAATTAGATGTTGACATAGAATTTCCAATAATTGCTGATGATAGGGGAGAGTTAGCAGTAAAACTTGGAATGATAAGCCCTTATAAAGGAAATAATACGGTTAGGGCCGTATTTGTAGTTGATGCTACGGGAACAATCCGTGCAATAATTTACTACCCTCAGGAAGTTGGTAGAAATATGGATGAAATTGTAAGGCTTGTAAAAGCACTTCAAACTGCAGATAAAGGCTATGCAACACCTGCAAACTGGCCAAATAATGACTTTTTAAATGAAAAAGTAATTGTACCTCCTGCAAAAGACATGGAATCTCGAAAAAAACGACTTGAAGCCCGTAAAAGTGGAGAACTTGAAGGTTACGACTGGTGGTTCTGTTATACTGATTTAAAAGAATAATTCTTTTTTATTTTTTAACTAAACATATATTTAATAATTTAAATATATTGTTAAGTATGATTTTTATAAAAATAATATGAATATTTATATAAGTTGTTTTAAATTAGTTTTAAAAAATATTTTCAAAACGGGTGATTATTTTGAATGCCAAAAAATACCAAAATTCATTTCCACTTCCTGCCGAAAGTCCTGAAAAAATTGATAAAATAATGCTTGAAACTTATTTTGGAGCCCAAAAATTTTATTTACTAAAAACTGCAATTGAATTAAAAATATTTGATTACCTTTCTGATTCAAAAACTTCCAAAGATTTATCATCGATTTTGGACTTGGATCCTGTTTTAACTGAATTAATGTTAAAAGCACTCTATGAACTTGGAATTATTTCAATAGCATCAAAAAATGGCGAAACCCATTACATCAACACATTTGCAAGTGATAATTACTTAAAAATGGATTCAGTATATTCAAAAAGCCCTTCAATCTCCGCTTCATTTGAAAATATTGATAAATGGGCAAATTTGTCTGAAATAATGAACGGTTCCAAAAATGAAGTCATGGAAAATGCATTTTTCCCAGAAATAATTAAAAGAATGGCAAACGACTGCAAATGTTGGGAACTTCAAAAAACTGTCGAATATATCTCTAAATTTTCGGAATTTAAATCTGCAAAAAAACTTCTCGACGTTGCAGGAGGCCACGGGCTCTACGCAATAAGCCTTGGTATGCTGAATGAAAATTTAAATGCTTTTGTTTTTGATTTACCCGACGTTACAATTGAAACTAAAAAATTCATAGAAAAATACGATGCGAAAAACGTTGATACAATTGCAGGAAATTTTTTTAAAGACGATTTCGGAGAAGATTTTGATATAATTTTTAGTTCGTACAACCCTGGCGGAAAAAATCCAAAAGTTGCTAAAAAAGTATACAATTCGCTAAATACGGGAGGATTATTTATTACAAAACAGGCATTTCCAAAATTAACGAAAAATATGCCTGATACATTAAATAACATGGAATGGAACTTTAACAGCTTTAACAGCACTGGAAAGGGAAGTATAAGATATACTTTTGAAACGGATCTTACTTTTGAAGAATATGTTTCATATCTTGAGAAATTAGGGTTTGAAGTACTCGAAACAAAACCTGTTTATGAATTAACTGAATTTAAGGAAGAAATGTTTCCAAACATTATTATCGTTGCTAAAAAAATTAATTAAATTTATTATCTTTTTTAGAATCTTATTTTTTTAATATTATATAGAAAATTTTATGTATCAATTATTACATTTAATTTAAAAGTATGATAAATATCATATTTTTAAAACATTGATAATATCAGGTGAAATTTTGAAAAAAATAGGGGTTTTATCAGCCTTGATTTCATTGATGATTGCACTCAGCTTTTCAGGCTGTGTTGATAATACTGCCGAATCTTCAGGCGAAGTTGCTAAAACTGTTGAAATTGTAGATATGGTTGGAAGAACTGTTGAAGTTCCCGCAAATATTCAAAGAATCGTGTGTTCGGGACCAGGATGTCTTAGACTTGTAACTTACCTTCAAGCACAGGACAAAGTTGTGGGTGTTGAATCCATAGAACAAGAAAATATCTCTGGAAGGCCATATCAACTCGCAAACATGGATTTTTTCCAAACTCTACCTATGACAGGACTTGGCGGTGGAAAAGAAATAGGCGTTGGACCATACCCTGAAAAGGTTATAAGTGCAGCTCCAGACGTTATATTAATTACATACATGGATGCAGATAGAGCTGACGAACTTCAAGAACAGTACGGAATTCCTGTTGTAGTATTACAGTATGGGGATGTTAAGTCATTCCATGATGAAAATTTCGTTGGTTGTTTGAATTTACTTGGATCACTCTTCCAAAAAGAAGAAAGAGCTCAAGAAGTAATCGATTTCTTTGCAGATGCTGAAAACGACCTTTTAACAAGAACTGAAAATATTTCAGACGAAGATAAACCTTCAGTATACATAGGAGGACTCTGTAACAAAGGTGCTCACGGAATTGACAGTACATCAAGTAACTACGCTCCTTTTGCTGCATTAAATGCTAATAACGTTGCTAGTTCCATAGGAACAGAAAAATCAGTATTCATAAGTAAAGAACAGCTTTTAGAATGGAATCCTGATATCATATTCATTGATACCGGAAGCTATGAACTCATAAAAGAAGACTACGATAAAAGTTCGGAATACTATGAATCCCTTGGTGCATTTGAAAATGGAAACGTTTACACGCAGTTCCCATACAACTACTACACTACAAACTACGGTACTGCATTAGCTGATGCTTACTATATTGGAAAAATAGTATACCCTGAACAGTTTGCTGATATCGATATAGAAGAAAAAGCTGATGAAATATATGAATTCTTAGTTGGCGAAGCTGTTTACGATAAAATGGCTGAAGGCTACTGTGGATTTGAAAACATCGACTTTTCAAGCCAATAATTTCTTTTTTTCTTTTTTATTCATTAATTAAATTTTATTATTTTTTAGTAATACTATATCGAAAAATATATGTAACAATAATACTACATTTTTTGAAAGATATTAATTCAGGTGGTATGTTGAATAAAAAAATAATATCCATAGTAATGGCACTCATGATGTCAATTGTTGTTGCATTTTCAGGATGTGTTGAAAATAACTCATCAAACACTTCTGAAGTTGCTGATACTATCGAAATTATAGATATGGTTGGAAGAACTGTTGAAGTTCCTGCGGACGTTGAAAAAATCGTCTGTTCTGGCCCAGGATGTTTAAGATTGATTTCTTATCTAAACGCAACTGAATATTTAGTTGGAATTGAAAATTTTGAAAATACAAATTTAATTGGAAGACCTTACAGGCTTGCACATGATGAATTTTCAGAACTTACGGTAATTGGAAATGGCGGCCCACAAGACATTAACGTTGGACCGGATCCTGAAAAGGTACTAAATGTAATGCCTGAAGTAATATTCATAACTTACATGGACGCAAGTAATGCTGATGAACTCCAGAAAAAAACAGGAATTCCTGTCGTAGTATTGAGTTACGGTGCACTTGGAAACTTCAAAAATGATGCAATATTTGACTCACTGATACTTTCTGGAAAAATCCTTGGAAAAGAAGAAAGAGCAGAAAAAGTAATTTCTTTTATAACCGAAATTCAGGACGATTTAGATAAAAGAACTTCTGAAATTCCTGATGAAAATAAACCAAGTATTTATGTTGGAGCAATTGGTAACAAAGGTATTCACGGAATCGACAGTACTGAAGGTTTATACCCGCCATTTGAAGCATTAAATACAGAAAATATTGCAAAAACTGCATCTAATGAACATATTTTCACAAGTAAAGAGCAATTAATTGAATGGAATCCGGAATTCATCTTTATTGATGAAGGAGGAATCTCAATTGTGTATGAGGACTACGAAAAAAATCCCGATTATTACAATTCGCTCGATGCATTTAAAAATGGAAATGTTTACGGCATTTTACCATTTAACTATTATACAACAAACATTGACACTGCAATGGCAGATTCATATTACATTGGAACGATTCTTTACCCTGAAACATTTTCAGATATTGATCCAGAAGCTAAAGCTGATGAAATATACGAATTTTTAGTAGGAAAAGGAGTATATTCTGAAATGAATGAAATGTTTGAGGGATTTGAAAATTTAGACTTTTCAAACCAGTAATTTCTTTTTTTTCTTTTTTAAAATTTTTTTAAAGAGTATTTAAATTCAACATAGTTAGCCCAATTCTTCGTAAAACTATTTTTAAATTTTAACCTGTGATTATCATTTTAAGACAGATCACTAAAAAAATACCGCCCCATTTACATTTTTTTAACGTTGCATTAATTCAAAAATAAAATTAATATGCAATAGTAATCCATTTAGATTGCAATTTATAAAAAAAGTAACTATTATATATTATTTAATTTTAAAGAGATATTATATAATAGTCACAATTGCGGGAATCATACCAATATTCTCAGATCTTTTAAAATATTAACTTTTTAGAAATATTAAAATCAATCGGAGGCACGTTATGTCTGAAAACAAGAAAAAATTCGACAAAAAAGGTGCTAAGAATATGGACGAGATTTCAAAAACACTATTCGCACCGATATATCCTATAATCGCAGAAAATATTATCAATCGTTTTGGAATAACCGCCGGCACTTGTATAGACATTGGAAGTGGTCCAGGAGCGCTATCAATTGCTTTAGCAAAACAGTCCGATTTTTCAATACGGGCTTTGGACTTTTCCAAACATATGAACGAAATAGCATTAAAAAATATTGCAGATGCTAACCTAAACGATCGAATCCAAATTGTTCAGGGAGACGTACACAATATCCCAATCGAGGATAACTATGCAGATTTAATTGTTAGCAGAGGTTCAGTATTCTTCTGGGAAGATGTCGCCACTGCATTTCGAGAAATTTATCGAATTCTCAAATCTGGTGGAAAAACATATATTGGTGGTGGATTTGGCAACAAAGAATTACGTGATTCAATTTCAGCCGAGATGATACGCAAAAACCCGGATTGGAAAGAATTCAACCGAAAAAATATATCTCAAGAGAATGTTGAACGGTTCCAAAATGTACTTGATGAAATAGGTATCTCATCTTACGAAATTATCCTTGGAGACGAAGGATTCTGGATTATAATCTCAAAAACCGACCAAGAGGCGATCTAATGAAATGTACAGTATGTGAAATCGGTTGTGATATTTCAGAAGGAAATTACGGTCGGTGCAATATGTATACAAATCAAAACAGTAAACTCATCGAGAGGTTTCCTAATTCGTATCTTACAGTACTCCCAATCACAATTGAAACAATGCCTATGGTCCACTTTGCACCAAAAAATAAGTTCCTACAGGTGAGTACTGTTGGATGTAACTTTAACTGTCAGGGCTGTATTTCAGAGACCTTAACCTCAAATGCTGATGCATTATCTGGCGCTCTCACTAAAGCTTCACCCTCAGATATCATATCCCGTGCAAAAACTGAAGAATGTAGCGGTATTGTTTTTTGTCTTAATGATCCTGCTGCATCATATTATACATTTCTAAATCTAGCAAAAGAAGCAAAAAAAGCTAATCTTTGGGTTGGATGCTCAACAAACGGTTATTTCACTGAAACAGCCTTAAAATCTCTTATACCTTATCTTGATTTTGTTAATATTGGCCTGAAAGGTTCATCGAATGCACGTTATAAAGAATGCGGTGCAAAGTCTGCAGCTCCTGTGTTTAGAAATATCCGTATCCTGCACGAAGCAGGCGTACACGTGGAAACCTCTGCGATGTACATAAATACTGGTGATGAAGAGATATTAAAAGCCGCAGAGGAAGTAGCATCTGTTTCGAAAGATATACCCTTACAGGTAATGCGTTTTGTACCGTTTGGGGAAGCAAAACCAGAATTGGAACCTACAATAAATAAATCAGAAAATATTGTAGATCAGCTACGCTCCATTCTCAACCACGTCTACCTGTTTAATTCACCGGGAACTGAATATTTAACAACTAAATGCCCGATTTGCAGGAATGAAATCATCAAACGGGAATTTTATGGGCCCATGGGATGCAGAACCATAGAATCTCTTGAAGAAGGTAAGTGTCCCTGTGGATGGCAGGTGCCACTAAAAGGACCAATCAATAATGAACAGTTTACTGAATACGGCATGCTTGGAGGATACCGGACCACTCGTGCCATTGAAATGGCCCATGCCATTTTAGTCACACTTGGAATCCGCGATAATGAAGAGCTTGGAGATATTCTTGGAGATATCATTAAAGAAGACTTCATTCGAGGATTACATGACCGTATTCAACAGATCGATTCATGGCTTGAACTTATCAAAGATCTCGCCATGCGAACTGGGCGGGAAAAAGAAGGTAATGAACTTATCGCATTTATTCAAGAACGGGTTGATAAAATAAATAAGGGCAGTAAACTCATCAAGTCATACCCTACCGTTTATTATTCGATGGGTTATCCGTTATTTGCCCTGAATGCCGAGCGGTTCGAAACAAATCTTGTAGAAGCTGCAGGCGGTATTTGTGTTAACAAAAGCCTTACCCGCAAAGGTAAACCGGGTGTTAATATATCGGTAAATGAGATAAATAAACTCAGCCCTGAAATGATGTTTATATCAGGATTCCTATCCTCACCAGCTTCAGACTACGTTCAATACTGTAAAAAACATGGAATTGACAATAAAGCCGTTCGGATGGGTAACATATGTAATGTACCCACAGGATGGGATTTTGGCAGCCCCCGCTGGATTCTCGGATTCATGTTCCTTGCAAATACAATTCATCCAGAAATATACTCTTTCGACTTAGAAAATGAACAAAAAGAGTTTTATAAACGTTTTTATGGTATTGATGTAGAGAACGTTGTTACAAACCGTGACTTTTCAAGACCTGCAATACCTACAAATAAATAACTATACCTTTGAATCACTTTTTTTAATTTTGATTTTTTAAAACAGTTATAATTCTCTGCATGTTTTAATGTGTAATTAATATTAGTTACTTTTTTATAGTTTAATTAATGTATTTATATTACTTAGGGATGTATCTTTAAAAAGATAATAAAAAAATTATATATTTATATCAATAGATACAGGTGAAAAAATGTATAAAAATGGGATTTTGGCCATTATTTTGTCGCTGATGATTGCACTCAGTTTTTCAGGCTGTGTCGATAATACGGCCCAAACTTCAGGCGAAACGGTAAAAACCGTTGAAATTGTAGACTTGGTTGGAAGAACTGTTGAAGTTCCAGAAAATGTTGAAAAAATTGTTTGTTCGGGCCCAGGCGCACTAAGACTTGTTACTTATCTTCAGGCAGATGATATGTTAGTGGGGGTTGAATCTTGCGAACAGGCAGACATTACAGGTGCAGGTAAACAATATGCCCTGGCTAAACCTTACACCATTGCAAATGTTGATTATTTTAAAACCTTACCTACAATTGGTACTCAATTTGTCGATGGATTAAACTGTGAAAATATAGTTAACGTGAATCCCGATGTTATAATAATTTCAATGTCAACAGCAGAAGTTGCAGACAATATTCAGACAAAAACAGGAATTCCTGTCGTAGTTTTAAATTATGATGAATTTGAATCATTTACTGATAAAGATCTTGCAGATCCACTTACACTACTTGGTAACGTGTTAAATAAAGAAGAAAGAGCGCAAGCAGTAATTGATTTCTTTGCAGATGCTGAAAATGATATATCAGATAGAATTTCAGATGTTTCAGATAGCGAAAAACCATCAGTATATGTCGGCGGACTTAACGCTGCCAAAGGATCCCATGGTATAGAAAGTACATCAAGTGTATTTGCACCATTTGAAGTTTTAAAAGCTAAAAATGTTGCTGAATCCCTTGAAGCAAAAAAACAGGTATATATTAACAAAGAACAGCTTATAGAATGGAATCCTGATATAATCTTTATTGATATTGCAGGATATACTTCCGTGATAAATGAAGACTATGAAAAAAACCCAGAATACTATGAATCACTCAGTGCATTCAAAAACGGTGATGTTTACTTAATATATAGGTACAAATCATACATGGTGGACTACGGAACTGTACTCGCAAATACTTATTATATTGGTACCGTATTATACCCCGAAGAATTTTCAGATATTGATCCAGAAGCTAAAGCTGATGAAATATATGAATTTTTAGTTGGTGAAGCCGTTTATGATAAAATGGCTGAAAATTTTGAAGGTTTTAAAAAATTAGACATATCAAATCAGTAAATATTCCTCAAGATTTAGGTAGTATTTTTTATTAATATTTATTTTTAATTTTTATGATATTTTCTAATAAAAATAGAAAATTATATCTATTAATAATACTTATTTTTAAAAAATATTATTTAACTCAGGTGGTATATTGTATAAAAAAATATGTACTTTAATTATTGCTTCTTTGATGATTTTAACAGTCGCAATCTGCGGTTGTACTGAATCCACAGGTGGCACTACAGAATCTAATGAAGAAATAACTACAATTACAGTTGTTGATGCTGCTGGAAGAACCGTTGAGGTTCCAAAAAATCCAGGAAAAATAATTGCATTAAGTTGTGCCTTAAGGGAGGTTGTTTATCTCCAGTCACAGGAAAAAGTTGTAGGTATCGAATATAGGGAAGCTTCAAAAGAAATTGATGGAACTTTTCCCTCAGGTTTAGAACTCCCATATCTTGCTGCATATCCTGAATTAATGGATTTACCAGTTGTTAACTCAGGTAATTCTGTTAACTTTGAAGAAATTGCAATATTAAATCCTGATGTAATATTCGTTGGAACATCAGGTGCTGCAAATGCAGACAATATTCAAACAAAATCAGGAATTCCAGTCGTTGTAGTTTACGTGGCTACTGTCGGAACTGATGTTCAAAACGAAAAATACTATGAAACTTTACGAATAATGGGTGAAGTTTTAGGAAAAGAAGAAAGGACCGAAGAGTTAATTTCAATAATTAATGAATATGAAAACGACCTTGCCTCGAGAACTGAAAATATTCCAGAAGATGAAAAACCTACTGTTTACGTTGCAGGAAGGCCATACTGTGGAGTTCACGGTCTTGATGGAACTGACCCACACTGGCCTTCTTTCGAACTCTTAAATGCCAATAACGTAGCATCAGAAGTATCCGACGTTAGCGAAGGGATTACAATAAATAAAGAACAGGTTCTTGAATGGGATCCAGAATATATATTTGTTAGTGAAGCTTCGATAAACTTAATAAATGAAGACTTAAATGACCCTGCATATCGGGGATTGAACGCATTTAAAAATGGAAATATCTACGGGGTTCCACCATACTGCTGGTATTCATTCAATAAAGGTACAGGAATTGCAAACGCCTATTTCGTTGGTAAAACCATATACCCAGAACAGTTTTCTGACATAAATGTAGAAGAAAAAGCAGATGAAATATATGAAAAATTCCTTGGAAAACCAGTTTATTCAGTTATGGAGGGGCAGTTTGGAGGATATACCAAATTAAACCTCAACTAATACCCCATACTATTTTTTTAAAAAATTTATTTTTTCATAATATTAAATACTTATTTATAGGTTAAAATAATACTTATTTGATAAGTGTATTACCAAAACAGGGATAACGTGGAAAATTCTGTTAATACTTACAAAAAATATACTTTAAAAAAACTAATATTTGGATTTGTACTGATTATAGCACTAATAATAATCTCTATTTATGCATTGTGTACTGGAGATTTCCAGTTATCAATCAGCCAGATTATAAATTCATTGTTAGGTTCTGGAGACGCTTCTTCAAACCTTGTTATATGGAATATCAGACTTCCAAGAATCTTTGCGGCAATACTCTGTGGAATTGGATTATCTGTTTCAGGTGCAGTGATGCAGTGTGTTTTAAGAAACCCGCTCGCATCCCCATATACCATGGGAATTTCTCATGGAGCCATGTTTGGAGCATGTGTTGCAATAATTACGCTTGGAATCGGCGGTGCTGAAAGTACCGGACATATTGCAATAAACAATCCTTATTCCATAACGATATTTGCATTTTTAGGATCACTGCTTGGCGTTTGTGCAGTATTGGTCCTAGCCAAATTAAAAGGATTAAGTCCTGAAGCAATGGTTCTTGCAGGGGTTGCAATATCTTCGCTATTTACTGCTGCAACTACACTCATACAGTATTTTGCAGACGATATGCAATTAGCTGCAATGGTTTACTGGTCATTTGGTGACCTTGGAAGACCGCTATGGCCAGAAGTAAAAATTATGGCATTAGTAGCATTTGTTTCACTTATTTACTTTATACATAAACGATGGGACTATAACGCTCTTGAAAGCGGTGAAGAAACTGCAAAATCTCTTGGCGTTAACACGGATAAAATAAGACTGTCAGGAATGCTTGTTGCATCCCTTGTAACATCTGTTTGTGTTGCATTCTTAGGAATTATTGGATTTGTAGGCTTAATCTGCCCACACATAATAAGAATAACTGTTGGGGGAGATTACAGGTACTTAATTCCACTTTGCAGTATTTTTGGTGCAGTTTTGGTACTATTAGCAGATACAATTGCAAGAACAATAATTTCCCCAATAATTCTGCCTGTAGGAATACTTACCTCATTTTTAGGGGCGCCGATGTTCCTTTATTTACTAACGAAGATGTATAAATGATAGGTTCGGGTGAAAATATGATAGTTTCAGTAGAGGGAGTTGAATTCAAATATAAAAGTACTGAAATATTAAAAGACGTTAAATTTGAAGTAGAAAAAGGAGAAGTTGTTTCAATTCTCGGAATAAACGGGGCTGGAAAGTCAACTCTTATAAAATGCATAAATAAAATATTACCTCCAAAAAAAGGAACCATAACTGTTGAAAATCTCGACGTAAACAAGATGGATAGACTTGATCTAGCAAAAAAAGTAGGTTACGTTCCGCAGAGGTCCAATGGAAATTATATGACGGTATTTGATGCATTGCTTTTGGGAAGAAAACCACATATAAAGTGGGAAATTTCAAAAAAAGATATTGAAATTACTGAAAATGTGTTAAAACTTCTTGATCTTGAAAAATATGCCCTTAGAAATACTAATGAATTAAGTGGTGGGGAACTTCAAAAGGTAATTATTGGAAGGGCCCTTGTTCAGGAACCAAAATTAATACTTCTTGATGAACCGACAAATAATCTTGACCTGAAAAACCAGCTTGAAGTTATGAGAATACTAAAAGACGTTTCAGTTTCACAAAATATTACTTCGATAATTGTAATGCACGACATAAATCTTGCACTTAGATATTCGGACAAATTTTTGATGTTAAAAGACGGAAAAATCTTTGCTGAAGGCGGAAAAGAGATAATCAATTCACAAAACATTATGGAAGTATATGGGGTAAATACGTACGTACACAACTTAAACGGCCATTTAACCATAGTTCCCGAAGAAGGTTATTAATTAAATATATTTTCTCATTACAATTCCATCTGAACTATCCTCATCTTCAAAGAATTCTTTTATTCTACATATTTCTTTAAAACCATTTTTTTCATAAAGTTTAATTGCAGGTTTCCAATTTACTGAAACCGTTAAAATCATACTCGAAATTTTGTAGTTTTTTGAAATCTTTTCAATTAATTCTTTAAAAAGTAAATTTCCGTATCCTTTTTTCCTGTGTTTTTTCAAAATTCCGATTGATGAAATATATAGTTCTGATCCATTACATTTATGCACTTTTTTAATATCGTGATTTAAATCAAACATTTTTTCATCGATATTTTCAGAATATTCCCAGATTTCAGAAGAAATATATCCTAAAACTTCTGAATCAACTTCCAATACTAAAAACCCATTTTGAAAAGTAGCTATCCTATCTAAAAAAACATTCCTGTTTTCAGAAATACCGGTTATAAATGAATCATATTCTATGTTCATTATTTCATCGATATCGGTTTTTCTAGCGTTTCTGATAACCATTTTTTCCAAAAAAACACCCTTAATCAGATTATTTTTAAAATAAAACGCAGTTTATATATAGTACTGTAATCAATTATCTAGTATATATAGAAGAGATAAACCCCTCGAATAAAACTTGGTGAGATTTTTGGAAAGTGTCCAAGGTACTATTAAATCGTTTATTAATAACAGCAACAAAATTGCAATACTTGGTATTGGAAACTATTTAAAAAGCGATGACGGATTTGGCGTTTATGTCGTCGAATCATTAGTTAAAAATTATTCTAAAACTCATGAGAATTTATCATTGGAAAAGGAAATAAATTCTGTAAATAATAGATTAATACTGATGAATTGTGGTGTAGTTCCAGAAAATTTCACGGATGTAATTAAAAGAGAAAATCCAGACAAAATTATAATGGTTGATGCTGCATTAATGCATCAGGAACCTGGAACACTAAGGGTTGTAAAAAGCGATGAAATTTCCGAAACTGGATTTTCAACCCATTCGCTTCCGCTATCAATAATAATTAAATATATTAATGCCCATATTGATACCGAAATATTAATTATAGGCATTGAACCTACAGACCTTGAATTTGGTGAACCATTATCAGGATTAATCAAAGAAAAAGCAGATGAATTTTCAAAAATATTAATTGAAGAGATTGATTCTTTTTTATTATAAAACAGGTGAATTATGTTTTCAGTACAATTTAAAACGACTGACGAATTACCAAAACCATCCCCTAATCTAATAAATCAGGTTATCGGACAAGATGAAGCGGTCAAAATAGTATTGAGTGCTGTAAAAAATAAAAGACATGCATTACTACTTGGAGACCCAGGTGTTGGTAAATCAATGATGGTAAAAGCTTTCGGTCAGCTTTTAGAACATTCGAGTGATTTTAAGCCATACTCTTTGATTGCAAGACCAAATATAAAAAATTCAGAAAAACCAATAGTTGACTTAATAGAAGGGCGAATGATAGAAGAAACAGCCCAGATTGAAAGTCCAAAATTAATGAGACAGCCTCCAAGCATATTTACACTTTTACTTGGAATCATTGTCTCGTCACTTGTATTAAGCTACATATTAAATGGATTGTCTGATCCATCATCTAAATTTGCAGTAATTGCAGCAATATCCGTAATTGGGTCATTATTGGTATTTTTAATATTATTCCTGAATATATTTGGAGCTACGAAAGCATCAATGCCAAATTCAGTAAGTCCTGCGGACGTAAAACCATTAGTACTTTACGAATGCAAAAAAAGACCGCTTGTAAGAGCAAGCGCTTACAACACTACAAAACTACTTGGAGACATTAAACACTGTCCACTTGGTGGAAAACCTCCAATTGGAACGCCCCCACACAAAAGGGTAATTATTGGTGCAATACACGAAGCACACAAGGGAATACTTTACGTTGATGAAATTAAGACCATGCCTGTCGATGTTCAGGATTATATATTAACTGCACTTCAGGACAAACAGCTTGCAATTAGCGGTAGAAATCCTAATTCAAGCGGTGCTTCAGTTGAAACCAACCCGATACCTTGCGACCTTACATTAATAATGTCTGGAAACATGGACGATGCTAGCAACTTAAGAGCACCGCTACTTGACAGGATTGATTATAAAGTTGTTTTAAAAAATAAAATGGACAATAATCAAGAAAATAGGGATAAATTACTCCAGTTTATCGTTCAAGAGCTTGAAAATAATAATTTAAGACCTATGAGTTATGAAGCATGCTGTGAAATTGTCAGAATGGCACAATTATTATCAGGATCTAAAAATAAGCTCACTTTAAGATTAAGACAGCTCTCAAATATTATAAAAATGGCAAACGATATTGCAACAGGAAAAGAACTTTCTGAAAGCATTGAAGAAATGTCTGAAAAAGAAGTAAAACCTGAAGTAACTGTGAAAGCAGTTAAAC
Source organism: Methanococcus maripaludis (assembly GCF_002945325.1). NCBI lineage: Archaea > Methanobacteriati > Methanobacteriota > Methanococci > Methanococcales > Methanococcaceae > Methanococcus > Methanococcus maripaludis. The sequence goes on along the minus strand of NZ_CP026606.1, from coordinate 1,518,139 downwards.
CTACTGAAAAGAAAAATACTCGAAAAATCAGGGCTGTTGTTGGAAAATTAAAACCTAAAAAAAGTGAAGAAGTTATAAAAGAAGTAAAACCTGTTTCAAAAGCACCAGTTCTTGAAAAAGACGATAGGGTAATTGAACTCGATCACATCAATGAAATTATAAGCACTGGAATATACAGCATGTCAAAACAGGTAGCAATCGATTACCTGAAAAACTTCAAAAGATACAAAAATATCGTATCAAATGATAAACCAAAAATAGGAGTAATCCACGGACTTGCAGTTTTAGGTGCAGATGGACTTGGAGACGTTACAAAAATTATTACTAAAATCGTAAAATCAAAACATCCACGAACAAACCTGTTAAACATTAGCGGAGACCTTGCAAAACACAGCATCACTTTAGCATCTGCACTGTCTAAAAAACTTGTTTCAGATGGAACATTAAGCATTGCAAAAGCAAAAGGAGAAGTTGCAAAAGAAGATCTCGATTTAGCAGAACATGAAATCTACATCCAGTTCAGCCAATCTTACTCGAAAATTGATGGAGACTCTGCAACTGCCGCTGCATGTTTAAGCATTATTTCATCACTCCTAAATATACCATTAAAACAGGATTTCTGTATTACTGGAAGTCTTGATTTGAACGGGGAAATTCTTGCAATTGGTGGAGTTAATGAAAAAATAAATGCTGCTAAAGAATACGGATTTAAAAGAGTAATCATTCCACAATCTAACTTTGAAGACGTTATCGACCCAGAAGGAATCGAAGTAATTCCAGTTACCCGTCTTGAAGAAATAATTCCTTTAGCTTTTGAATTAAATAATTTATAACATAATAATTTTCTTTTTTGGTGATTTTATGGATTTAACTGAATTTATAAAAATATGCCGCTTATTATACGATCGAAAATACGTTGTTGGTTCCGGGGGAAATGTAAGTATTCGGGATGGAAATTTAATATATATTACACCAACGGGTTTAAGTTTAGGATTCTTAACAAAAGAAGACATCTGCATTGCTGATTTAAATGGAAATATCATAAAAGGAAAACCTACTTCAGAATTAAACATGCATTTAAAAATATACCAAAATAAAGATTTGATAAATGCTGTAGTCCACACGCACTCGATGTACTGCACCGCATTTTCCACACTTGATAAAAAACTAAAATTAGTGACTCCTGAAGCTGAAATGGTTGTTAAAAAAATAGCATACGTTGACTATTTCCCATGCGGAAGTTTAGAACTTGCAGAAAATGTTTCAAAATGCCTTGAAGACTCAATTATATTAAAAAACCATGGAATTGTTACATTGGGTAAAGATATAACTGAAGCATACATAAAAACTGAAGTTTTAGAAGAAGTTGCACAGTTAAATTATATTATGAACAATTTAAAATAAAATAAAATAAAATAAATCTCTATTCTAAAAATTTTAAAAAAAGTTTAAATTTAAAATTTATTTAAATTCATTTTTTCTAATTAATTTTTAATAGTCTCAAGTTCACTTACAATTCCCCAGATTTGGGTTCTCGTATGAATTGGCATATTTGGATCTTCACTGATGTCATCAAGATATTGGATTGCAGTTGCACTTCTCACAATTAATTCCTGTTCTTCATTGTGTAGTGCGTTTTTTGCATTGTCTGCTGCTGCACGAATATTTCTAGGAACTGTTGTATCTTCAACGATTTCTTCGAGCATTGATGAAATATTTTTAAGTTTATCTGCTGGAGATAATTTTTTGGCGCTAAACATGGGTTCACCTCATTGGCCGTGTTTTAAATAAAAAAGAACTGTAAATTCAACTATTGCATAATATGATTTAGTGATATCCTATTTAAAGATTAAGGTATTACTTCAAAAATTGAAATAAAAAAAGTATTTATCAGAAATTCCGTTATTTTTTGAGTATTTCTACTTTTTTAGAAGTTCCAACAAGCACTTTATCACATTTACTAAATATTCCATTTTCTAAAACACCAGGAATATTGTTTAACATGGTTTCAGTTTCTTCTGCATCCTCAATATTGATGAATACATCAATAATCATGTTTCCATTGTCTGTAATTACAGGACCCATTTTTCCAGAACCTGACCTAATTGCAGGTGCAGTGTTCATATCCAAAAGTTTGTTTAAAACTGTAGAATATGCAAAAGGAATTACTTCTAAAGGTACCGCTGTTTTGTCCCCTAATGACTCAACTAATTTTCCTTCATCAGCCAGTACAACGAACTCTTTTGCATGGTAATCTACAATTTTTTCCATTGTGTGGCATCCACCGCCACCTTTTATAAGTGAAAGAGTCTTTTTACAGACTTCATCTGCACCATCTATTGCAATGTCAATTTCCCCACACTGATCAAGTGAAATTAAAGGAATTCCAGAATTACTTGCCATCATTCTTGAATCAAAAGATGTAGGTACCCCGTAGATATATAATTCTTCTTCAACAACCCTTTTTCCAAGTTCCTGAATGAAAAGATTTGCAGTTGAACCTGAGCCAATTCCCACGACCATTTCATCTTTTACAAGTTTTGCCGCTTGTTTTGCAACTTTTAACTTCAAAGAATCAGAATCTGTGGCTACTTCGTCATTAGCTTTTTTAGTCCTAGCCATAAAAATCACCAAAAGTATCTAAAAATCTAAATATTAAAAAAAGACATAATTTTGTTAAGATAGCAAAATTAAAGTTTTTCTATAATTTTTATTGTAAATTGTAGTGTTTCTCCCGCTAATTCGTGGTTGAAGTCAAGAGCGACATCTTCATCAGTAACTTCTAAAATTACCGCAGGTTCTTCACCAGCAACAATTACCATTCCTTCTTCAGGTTCAAAGTCTGCTTGATCGAATGCTTCAATTGGAACTCTTTCGATTAATGATTCATCCCTAAATCCGTATCCTTTTTCTGGAGGGATTGTAACAGTTACTTCTTCTCCAATTTTAAGGCCTAAAACTGCTTCTTCAAAGCCTTGGATTAACTGACCTTCGCCAACAGTAAACTCTAAAGGCATGTATGGTCTTCCTTCTTCAAAAATTCCTTCTTCTTTTGCTACTGTTTCTACGGAAGTATCGAAAACTTCCCCTTCTTCAAATCTGCCGGTGTAATCTACTTTTATTGTATCTCCTTTGGTAATCAAAAAAATCAACTCCTACTTCATCTGTGACTATCAATCAAATAATCGATATAATATATATATCTTATTATCGGCCCAGTTTATACACTAACTTTGTAAATTGGCCTTTTTAAGGGCATTTTTTTAAATCAAATCAAAAGTTATAAAAATTAAAAAATGTCTAAAAAACATAGAATATAAAAAAGGTGGAACAGTGCTTAGTGTAAATTTAGCTTCATTACCAATTGTTGAAGAAATGATCAGCAGAAAAGAAGACTTAAACATTGAAGTAATTAAATTAGAAAACGGAGCTACAGTACTTGACTGTGGTGTAAACGTAATGGGAAGCTTTGAAGCAGGTAAATTATTTACAAAAATCTGTCTTGGTGGACTTGCACACGTTGGAATAAGCATTTCAGGATCCCTTGACAACAAACTCGTTTTACCATGCGTAAAAATTAAAACATCACACCCTGCAATCGCAACACTCGGTTCACAAAAAGCTGGATGGAGCGTAAGTGTTGGAAAATACTTCGCAATGGGTTCAGGACCTGCAAGAGCATTAGCAATGATGCCAAAAGCAACCTACGAAGAAATTGACTACAGAGACGAAGCAGATGTTGCAATCCTTTGTTTAGAATCTTCACAACTTCCAGATGAAAACGTTGCTGACCACGTTGCTGAAAAATGTGGCGTAGATGTTTCAAAAGTTTATTTACTCGTTGCTCCAACAGCTTCAATGGTAGGAGCAGTTCAAATCAGCGGTAGAGTTGTAGAAAACGGAACCTACAAAATGTTAGAAGCTCTTCACTTTGATGTAAGAAAAGTTAAATTTGCAGCAGGTATTGCTCCAGTTGCTCCAGTAATCGGAGACGACTTGAAAATGATGGGCGCTACAAACGACATGGTTTTATACGGCGGTAGAACATTCTACTACGTTAAAAGCGATGAAGGAGACGACATCGAAAACTTATGCAAATCACTACCATCCTGTTCCGCTGAAACTTACGGAAAACCATTCTTAGATGTATTCAAAGAAGCAAACTACGATTTCTACAAAATTGACAAAGGAATGTTTGCTCCAGCAATTGTTACAATAAACGATCTTAGAACCGGAAAATTAATGTCATACGGTGAAACAAACGTTGATGTACTCAAAAAATCATTAAAATTCAGCCAATTATAAATTAACATAAATTATAACTATAAATATAAATACTAAATTTTAATATCTATTTTTTAAAATATTATTTCGTGTTTTGTTAAAATTTTCAAAATTAAAATTACCGTTTTTTAAGGTGCTTTCATGGATTTATCAAATTTAAACGAAAAAAATATGGCATTGGGCTGTAAATACTGCATAAAAGGAGAAAAGCTGGTTTTATATATTACAGGACTCTGTGAAGAATCCTGTTACTACTGCCCGCTTTCGGAAAAAAGGAAAAAAAAGGATGTAATTTTTGCAAATGAAAAACAAATCAATTCGATTGAAGAAGCGATTGAAGAAGCATATCTTTGCGGAAGTAAAGGTGTTGGAATAACAGGTGGAAATCCGCTTTTAAGAATTGAAAGAACTGTTGAATATTTAAAAGCTTTGAAAGAACACTTTGGAAAGGATTTCCATGCACATCTTTACACAACACCAAAATTTGTCAATGAAGAAAATTTAAAGCTTTTAAAAGATGCAAACCTTGATGAAATCAGGCTTCATTCATCAAAACTATTCAATGATTTTGAAAATTTTGATAAATTGGACTTTTTAAAAAAATTGAAACTCTGTAAAAAATATATTAAAGATGTTGGAGTTGAAATTCCAGGAATTCCAAATTTTGAAAAAGAAATTTTAGATTTAGCCCTTGAAATCGATAAAATCGGCGTAAAATTCTTAAATATCAATGAACTCGAATATTCTGAAACCAACTATCAAGCTTTAATTGATAGAGGATTTTCTGAAAAAGATGATACAACATCCAGAATTTCAGGAAGTTTTGAAACTGCAAAATATGTGATTGACAATTTTACAGGAAATATGATAATTCATTTCTGCCCTTCTTCATTAAAAGACAGTGTTCAGATGAAAAACCGGCTTATAAATCGTGCGAGAAACGTTGCAAAGCCTTACGAAGAAATTACGGAAGAAGGCCTTTTATTAAAAGGAACTATTAATTTTAAAGATATCGAAAACGTTTCAGAAGTACTTGAGATATTAAAAGAAAATGATGTAGAATTTGAGCTTTTAAATGATAGGATATTATTAAATCCAGAAATTTTAGAAGATTTAATAGATCAGTTGAAAGAAAATAACTTTGATTTTAAATTCAGTGCGTATATATCAGAATATTACCCAACATCTGATAAATTAGAAGTTGAAAGAATCCCGCTTGTTACAAAAAAGCCTAATTTAAAATTAAAGAAAAAATAATCATTTATTTTGTTAATAATAACTAATTAATATGTAAATTTCTAAAAAACCCGATTTTATTCTTTTTTAGGTTGTTTTTTCGAAAAAATTTTGTTTTTCAAAAACTATTTTAAGTGCTTAAAAACAGTTAAATCCCGATTATTTAAGATTAATTATATATCATAAACTTTATAATTGGGAATATTATGTTTAATCTATTTTTATACATTTAATAATTAAATTATAATTTTTTATAAATTTAATTTAACTTTAAATCTAAATTTTAAGTTTAATCTTTTAATTAACATTTTTTAGACCTTTATTTTAAAAATTATAATTTCGAAAGGTTTAAAAAGTTTATTTAACATAGTTTTGTTCGGGGAATAAGAAGAGGGGCGCGTAAAATGCCGTAAACATTTCATCGTAAAGGTCATAATAAGACGAAATAAAATTTAGAACATTGTTTGGGATAAATACGAAAGTATTTAACTAGAATTTTGTGACCAGTTATGGATATTGGAGTATTTTGAAAACATATTAAAATTCGGGGGAATTTTTAGTTTTCGATAGTATATCAAAACTTGCTTAGAGGTTACTCCATATATTGGTCATTTAGATATATTTAATATGAAAACAGGGGTGTTTTTGTGAATAAAAAATCAGGACAGGCACTATTTTTAGTACTTGTTATGGTTCTCTCAAATATGGGGGGTGTTATGGCATCTGATACTACCACTTTAAGTGATTGCACATGTAACGGTGGTTCAGGTACCATAATTATAGACTGTAACTGCACTGACGATAGATGTTTTAACGTTAGTATTACTTCACCAGAATGCGCATCCACGTGGTGTGATGAAGTTCCAATTACCGGGACAATCGTACCATGCTATAATGATGATTTGGGATGTGCGGACTACGTAAAAGTATATTATAAACAATTAAGCCCTTACTGCTGTGACTGCGAACTTTACTGCGAATGCGGTAATCCTGCAGCAGATAACGGAGAAGGATGGAGCCTTGCAGGTGTTGATAGCACTTTAGAAGGATATTGTCCTGCTGAATGGAGTTTAGATTGGCCTATCTGTTGTGAACCAGATGGCTGTTATGTATTAAGAACAGTACTCTATGATGCATGTGATTTACAGGTAGGCTGCCCTTCAGAGCCTGTTTACGTATGCTTCGATAAAGGGGTTGCTGTAAACTTAGACCTTCCAGAATCACTTTCCTGTGGAGGGGTTATCGGAGGATGTTTAAATGAATCCTGCGAATGCGTTGATTACATAATAATAACTGCAGAATATATGGGAGAAGGCACTTGTACTCCAAGATGCCCTGTAGATGAATGTATGCCTACTATGACATACATCGTAGATAGAGAAGACTTCGAAAGTGCAATGTGCTGCAACTACACTTTTGACGTATTATTTAACAACTTATACTGCGGAGGAGTCTATGTAATAACGGCTACACCTTACGCAGACTGTACCGATGACTGTACATACAATGGTGTACAAATTGGAGACGAATACGTAGGATGCCTCGAAATTATAAGGGAAGAGGTATGCTTTGAAATAGAATGCCCTGCACCACTTTCACCAGAATGTGGTATGACACTTTGCGGGCCAATTACCTTTTCAGGTAAATTAAACGATCCATGCAATGCTGCACAAAAAATTGACTTTTATGCAGTAAAAACAGGAAACTTCACACTTTGTGATGGAGCTTGCTGTCCTGCATGCAATGTGTGCGATGGAGAAATCATAACACTCGATGCAGAAGAACCTCGAGAGTTAGCTGAAAATATCTGTCCAAACTGCGGTGCAGAAATGGATCCAATCGTATGTGGTAGCTGTGGTGGAATAGTTACAGGATACTTCTGTCCAGACTGCGGATATCCATCAAATGAAGATCTTGGAGACGGAGTTTCAGAATGTATCTGTGGAGTCCCTGAAGACCACGATAATTACATCAATGAAAAAAATTTAAGCGATATGGTATACTTAGGATCCACATCTGCTACAATGCCTGATTGGACCTTTACAACAAACAAATTCTGTGATTTCGACTCAGGATGCTACGAAGTATACGCTGTAGTTGATGATAAATGCGAATGCTACGATGAATTTAGATATGACACCGTTGAATTTGCATACTGCAACGAAAGAAATTTGACAATTGAACTTGAAGACTGCGTATACGAAGAATGCTGGATGGGTAATGATTGCTACAGAGTATACGACATACAAAGTGGAACAGTTACTGCATTTGGTAATATCTCAGTTCCAACCTGCTGGATAGATTATCCTGACTACGTAGACTTAGAATACGACTTTGGACATATGGTACGGGTAGATAGATGCCAATGGTATATCGAATGGGACAACTGCTGGAAAGATGCAAGCTGTACTGAAAGTTCAATTACATGGACTTATGAAGGAGCATGCCTCAAATCAGGAACCTGGGAAACTGACTGGTGTACACCAGAAGATATTCAGGATGAAGAAGGAAGATATGTAAGAATAAGGGGTGTTGCAGAAGGAGGTTGCGGAGAATTTGAATCTGAACCTATTGGAACGAGCATATACAATGATTTTGACATTGAAATAATTGATCCTTGCGAAGGAAACACAATATACAACGGTAAAGTTATAAGAGGATTCGTATGGGTAGATGCAGACTGTTGCGGCTGGTGGTGTTGGCCAGATACTGACGACGTTTGCCTGCCTGACCATGTAGATCTCTACTGGAGGGAATATGGAAGCGAAAACTGGTTGCCAATGGACAGCGCATTCCTTAACTGGAAAAACAGCGAACAGTACATTGACTTTACAGATTACGGAATAGATCCATTATATCCAAACTTACCGAATTTCAACTGGTGGGACCATTATGCATACTGGGATGTAACCTGGTCTTCATGCATGGTAAACTGCATTGATAATGGACACTACGAAATAAAAGCAGTAGTAGAACCATGTGAAAATGACGAATGCGGAGACTTTGAACGTGCAGAATACGTTATGGATGTCTATGTAGATGACACATCAGGTGTTTCGATCTCAAAACCAATCGACGGACAGACCGTGTGCGATAACTTCTGGGTATACGGTACAGCGGTCGGTGCGGGAGTTTCAAACGTAGACTTCTATGTATCAGAAGATAACACATCTTGGACATTATACAAAGAAGATATTGATGTAAATGTAGAAGATGGAAGATGGAAAGCACCACTTAACACGTGCTGCTTTGAAGATGGACCATTATACTTAAAAGCAGTTGTTACTGGCCCATGTGACCAGAGCGAAAGCAATGTAATGGTTAATGTAAATAACGCTGTCGAAATTGATCTAACCTGCCCTGACTGTTGCGTATACTATGTAACAGGAGATAAAGCACCTATTAGAGGAACTCTAACTGGATGCTTAGTAGATGAAAGAGTAGAAAGCGTAAAAGTATACTCCGCAAGTCTTGGACTTCTCGGAGAAGTACCTGCTGAAGATTTCAGATACATTGGCGACGGTACCTGGGAGTGGGGACTGTGCTTTAACCCATGTATATTGAATGGAGCATCAACACAGATTTATGCTGAAGCAGAATACTCATGTGGAAATACATACACTACAATAACAACAGGATACGAGTGCATACAATACGACTCCAATCTTGTAATGGTGGACATTACAGGACCTGGAGCTGAACCTAAAGTTGCAGGAACCACTACAATAGAAGGTACTGCGGAATGCGCGTGCTTAGATTACTTAGAATTTGAATACAGAAAAATATGTGAACCTACAGGAGAACCTATGGGAGACTGGACTAATTTCCCTGGCGTATCTGTAATATACCTTCCTACAACATGTGACTGTGAAGGTATGGAATGGACAATCGATCTTAATACGTGCACAATGGATGGCCTCTATGAAATAAGAGTTTCAGCATACGGCTGGCCATGTCAAGGCGCAATCGCATCAGATACAGACATGATCGATGTGGACAACAACTTTGGAATTACATTAATAACTCCAGCAGTAAATTCAGGAGTTAAATCCGGTACAATTGAAGTTGGAGGAACTGTAGAAAACTGCCCTGTAATCGACACTATCGAATTATGGTATGTTGATGAAGGGGTTCCAGGCATGATTACAGATGAAATTACGTGTAGTGATGGACTCTGGAGCTACATGTTTGACACTACAATCCTAGAAGACGGATGCTACTGTCTTGTCGCTTATGCATTCGATGAAGATTGCAACAACATGGAAGCGACTGATACAAGAGCCATATGTATCGAAAATGGTGGAATACCAGTAATTAATGATACAAACACTACAGTAGATAGAGAATGTGTAAAAATACTCAATGCATGCTACGAACCATGCAATACATTAAAAGTAACATTTAATGACACAGTAAGCATTAATGACTCCTATGATCCTGCAAGCCCATTGGATGGATTTGATATCATCGGTGGAAGCTTCGGAACTGGAGCTACAATGGCTGAAAGTGCAATAAATGACCATATGATAATAATTACCCTTGGATCTAGTAGTAATATAATTACCAATACTACAGAAATAAGCATTAAAATAAATCAGACTGCAATACTTGGCCCACATGGATTCCCAATAGTTGATTGCAGTGCAGAACTGAAAGGAATTTCGGAAGCTGCAGAAAGTACAGGTTCAATTGAAATTGAAAACTTGAAAATGTTTTCAGTACCTGGAAAAGTAGATACAGCACAAATGGTTGCTGACTCAGGAATTACAAGCGGTTCATTTGTGAAATTCACCGACGGACAGTGGGAATTAGCAAGTGGATTCGAACCACTTGAAGGTTATGTATACATCGGTACCTGCGAAGGAAGTATGCCGATATACACCGTACCATTAACAGCTACAGATACACCACCTGAAATACAACTTTGCTGTGGATGGAACCTTGTAGGTGTAAATACATACGGTGGATCACTTGATCCTGTGTTATGCAGTGACTTCACTGGAGGATACCCATCCATTACTAAAGTACTTGAATTTAGTCCTAGTGGATGGATAAAACTTAATGGTGGCAGTCAAGTTATACCAACCTACGCATACTGGGCATATTCAGACTCAGAATGCAACTTTGCAGGACAGTAAATACTAATAATGGCTGAAAATTAAAATTCAGCCATCCTCTTCTTTGGGGTGTAAAAATGAAAAAAATATATACGGTATTATTAGTATTTGCACTTGTTTCCTGCTTAAGTATTGTATCTGCAGACTCTATTCCTCAATTTCCTCATACATTTTATGGGGATGTAACAATAAATGAACTTCCCGCAACGGGAACACTGAAAGTACTTGTCAATGGAGTAGAAAGTGAACAAGTGCCGGTTACGGATGGTGAATTTGGTAAAGGATTGTTTGATGCCAAATTAGTTGTTAATGGTGCTTCAGGGGATCAGATTACCTTTTCATTTGAATCTGAAGGTTATACATTAGATTCAGATTATAAAATATATCTTATAGATTCGGAACAGTATGTTTCAGAAATCGACTTTGTATCCGGAGGATACACTGAAATATTATTAGAATTCACCGGAACGGGAGACGTTGGAGATACCGGTGACACAGGGGATACTGGAGATACCGGTGACACAGGGGATACTGGAGATACCGGTGACACAGGGGATACTGGAGATACCGGTGACACAGGGGATACTGGAAATGGTGAACAATTACCACTTAATCCAGGTGTATTCTATGGATTAGTTTACTTGGATGAATCCTTAGCATCAAGTACATTGAATTTGTATGTTGATGGAGTACTTCAAGATTCAATTGGAATTGAAAATGGAGTATTTGGAGGAGAAGGAGCTCTCGATGATAAATTGATTGCAACCGGATACGATGGTAACAGTAACGTGGTTACGTTTTCATTAGTTTCTGGAGGAGAAACTTACTCCAGCTTTACTGCAGAATTGTCTGATGCTACGTATGAAGATGAACTTCCTTACATTGAAGGAGTGCATTATGTGGTACTTACGTTCTCAGAAACTGCTGATACTGGAAATGGTGAAGAATTGCCACTTAATCCAGGTGTATTCTATGGAATGGCATACTTGGATGAATCCTTAGCATCAAGTACATTGAATTTGTATGTTGATGGAGTACTTCAAGATTCAATTGGAATTGAAAATGGAGTATTTGGAGGAGAAGGAGCTCTCGATGATAAATTGATTGCAACCGGATACGATGGTAACAGTAACGTGGTTACGTTTTCATTAGTTTCTGGAGGAGAAACTTACTCCAGCTTTACTGCAGAATTGTCTGATGCTACGTATGAAGATGAACTTCCTTACATTGAAGGAGTGCATTATGTGGTACTTACGTTCTCAGAAACTGCTGATACCGGTGATACTGGAGACGGTGGAGATACGGGTAATATAAACAGTAGTGAACAATTACCACTTAATCCTGACATATTCTACGGAATGGTATATTTAGATGAAGCCCTAGCATCAAGTACATTGAATTTGTATGTTGATGGGGCACTCCAAAATTCAATTGGAATTGAAAATGGAGTATTTGGAGGAGAAGGACCTCTTGATAATAAATTGATTGCAACCGGATACGATGGTAACAGTAACGTTGTTACGTTTTCATTAGTTTCTGGAGGAGAAACTTACTCCAGCTTTACTGCAGAATTGTCGGATGCTACTTATGAAGATGAACTTCCTTACATTGAAGGAGTGCATTATGTAGTACTTACGTTCTCAGAAACTGCTGATACAGGTGACACGGGCGATACTGGAGATACTAGCGATTCTGGAAGTAGCAGTGGAGGCGGAGGTGGCGGATCTAGCAGAAGCAGTTCGTCAGGCTCTTCGTCAATTATAAGCAGTTCAGATTCATCAGAAACTCCTGTTACAACAAGTGTACCTAAAACTTCAAGTTCAGGAACATCGACTGATTCATCATCAAATACCGTTGAATCTTCAGAAAATGTTGGACCAGATACCACACAAGATTCACCTGATGACACACTAGACTATGGATCAGACAGTAATGAAACTGGAGTTGTACTACAACAGGAAAGTCCACTCGGTGGAATAAACATGTACCTTGCACTGGCTGCAATATTATTAATATTAATTGCATTGGCTGCAGCTTGGTACCAATCAAAAGAAAAACCAGAAGTTGTGCCTCAGCAGTAACTTCTTTATATTTTACTTTTTTTGTGAAAGTTTTTTAAAACAGTAATTGAAACAAGACTATGGGTTTCGTTTTTGAAATTTTTATATTATTTTCGGGATAGTTATGGATATTTCAGATTACAAAAAATACAAAGAAATTTATAAAAAACTTATGAAATCAGAATTTAGGGCTAAATTTCAATTGAATAATCAAGATAAAGAATATATTAAAAATAAAGGAATAAATAAAATCCAAAACCATGCATTTGAGTTTTTAAATACGAGAATTAAACCAGGATTCATAAAAAATGATGGAAAACAGACTCCAATGAAGGGACATCCTGTATTTATCGCACAGCATGCAACAGCAACTTGCTGTAGAGGATGTATCCAAAAATGGCATAAATTTCCAAAAAATAAGGAATTAACTGACGAAGAAGTTGAATATCTCGTTGGACTGGTCATGTTTTGGATAAACATTCAGATGATGGATTAACAGGTTTTACGAACGATTTCGATACATTTAAAAAGTTAAAATCGTTATACAATAACAATCTATGATGTGGTGAAAACATGAAAAAAATTGTTTTGATTTTGTCGCTCGTTTTATTAAGCAGTTTTTGCCTCTGTACTGAAAAACCTGACAGCGGAAGTGACGACTTAAGCGACTTTGGCAGTACGCTTGTAGTCCAGTTTGGAGACACTACTGTAAATGTACCCCTAAGAGCAGTGATAAACGATTCAATGACTACAACTTTAATAAATACGAATGATTCAGAGATAAAAAGTGACTACACGAGTGGAAAATACAAGATAATATACTTTGAATATGATTCCAACATTTCAAATGAAGAAGGCGGTATCGTAATTACAGACCTTGTTTCAAAAGTTAGCTTCTTTAATAATGTATACCCTTACGCAATTGCTGACCAAACTTTGTTTAACAATACACAAGACATTGAAAAGGTTAAAAATAGCAATAACACACTTGTCATTCAGATTGAAAGGACAAACAAGTCTGCAACTATTGAAAAATACAACAACACCTACGTAATCGAAGGAAACTCGCTTGAAGAACTTGATAAAGCAGAATCCAGATTTGTAATTGCAATGCTTTCTTAAATTTATTTAATATTTTTTAGTTTTTATTTATGCCTTATTTTCTTAATCGAAATTAATTATCGTTTTTTTATCGAATTATCTATAAAATTTTGCTTTGGATGTTTTACATTTAAATAGTTAAACTTTTTTATATTCTAATAACAACAACCTCGTCATTTAGTTTTTTAATATGGTGAATTTAAATGAAAATACTAAAAAACCTTACTTTACCGATTATTGGAATTTTAGCATGGGAAGCTCTTGCAATTTATTTAAATAATCCAGTAATCCTTCCAAAAGTTGAAAGTGTAATTTCAATCCTTTTAAATCCAGGAGTTGGAATCCTTGGAACAGGAAATTTAATTGAAAACACTATTGTAAGCATTAAAAGGGTTTTAATTGGATTTTTTATTGCTGGTGCTTTTGCAATACCATTAGGACTTCTCATGGGCTACTATTCACTTATAAATGATTTATTTGATACAACAGTGGAACTTTTGAGGCCCATCCCCCCTCTTGCATGGGTTCCACTTGCTCTTGCATGGTTTGGAATAGGCGAGTCCTCAATGCACTTTATTATACTCATTGGTGCATTTTTCCCAATTTTGATAAATACAATTTCAGGAGTTAAAAGCGTACCTGTAATTATGATTGAAGCTGCAAAAACTCTTGGAGGCTCCACAAAAGATATTTTAAAAAGTGTAGTAGTTCCTGCATCATCCCCTGACATTTTAACAGGCCTTAGAGTTGGAGCAGGGATTGCATGGATGTGTGTTGTTGCAGCTGAAATGCTTCCCGGAAGTGATGCTGGACTTGGATACCTGATAATGTATGCATATTCTTTAAGCAAAATGAACATTGTTGTAGCTTCGATGATAATTATAGGAATAATTGGAATAATTTTAGACAAAGGATTAAGATATATTGAAAAGAAATATTTCTGCTGGAAAAAAATGATGAAATAGATTATAACTCGAATATAATAACTTAAAACCGGAAAAGATAATATGTCAGTTTTAGAACTTAAAAATCTTATCAAAAAATTTGGAAATGGTAAAAAAGACCTCGTTGCAGTTGATAATGTAGATTTATCAGTAAATCACAACGAATTTGTGTCAATCGTTGGCCCAAGCGGTTGCGGAAAATCCACAATTTTAAGAATGATCGCAGGACTTGAAACTCCAAGCTCTGGAGGAATTTATTTAGATGAAAAGGAAGTTTTGGGCCCTGATGCAGATAGGGGAATGGTATTTCAACAGTACACCCTTTTACCCTGGAAAACAGTTTTACAAAACGTTACTTTTGGACTTGAAATTAAAAAGATCCCGAAAGAACAAAGAATTGAAATTGCCAAAAAATTTATAAAAATGGTTGGACTTGAAGAATTTTGTGATTCATACCCCTATGAATTAAGTGGTGGAATGCAACAAAGAGTTGCAATTGCAAGAACTCTTGCAAATAACCCAAAAATTGTATTAATGGATGAACCATTTGGAGCCCTCGATACACAGACAAGAGCAGTTTTACAAGACCACCTCTTAAAAATATGGCAGACTGAAAAAAAGACAGTCGTTTTTGTAACACACAGCGTTGATGAAGCAGTTTATTTGTCAGACCGTGTTGTTGTCATGACTGCAAGACCTGGAAAAATAAAAAGCATTATTGATATAGATTTAGACAGGCCAAGAAAAAGAACCAGCCCGGAGTTCACAAAATACAAAAAAATGATAATTGATGAATTAAAATCAGAAGTTTTAAAGTCTTACGTCTAATTATCACATATTAACCTCTAAATTTATATATTTTTAAAACATATTCTTTTTTAATGAACTATTATTCAAATTATATGAAATTTAATTCATCAAAGGGGATACTATGCTGAGGGGAAAAGATGCAACCCTTGCTGCAATAATAAATATTATTCTTGACGAAGAGCCAGAAACTCAAGACGATATTGCAGACAGATTAGGCGTGAGCAGACGGTATGTTGCAAAATTGCTAAAACCACTTGTTGATGGGGGTGCAATAATGCACCCTTATGTTGTAAATCTTGAAAAATTGAAAGAATTTGAAGAATATATCGAAACTGACCGGTATTTTAAAGAAATTTACGAAACTTTCGATAGAATGGGAACTAACGTTATTCAAAATATAGATAAGGTGTTTGATTCTTTAAAAACGCATGACTTAGATATTGCTAAAAGTATTATACTTGAAGACTACGCATTAAACAGGATGGAAGATGAAGTAAACCTTGTAATTAAAATGAAAGCTTCAAAATACATGGATATGAACAGTTTAATGCAGGTATCAAATATTGCTGCAAATATTGAAAGATGCGGGGATTACCTGTCAAATATTGCAGAAGAAGTCGTAAATGGACTTTTGGTTGACCCTGCAATAAAAAAGGAAGTTTTTGAAATAAAAGAGATAATTTCAAAAATGTTTGCTCATGCAATGAATATGGTCAAAAGTAAAACGATTGAAACAGAAATTTACGAGTTAGAAGGTAACCTCCATAAAAAACTGGATACGATGATGGAAAAAATTGCAGAACATCCTGATGAAAATTTGAAAGATATTAACCAGTTTATACAATTTGGAATGTTTTTAAAAGATGTTGAAAGGTTTGGAGATAGATGCCTCAAAATATTTGAACTGGGACGTGAATTCCACCACAATATTCCAAAAAATGTTACAACTCCAGAATACGTTAGAAATTTAAAATAATTACTTTATAAAAATCTTTTTTGATAGAGCTTTTTTTAACGAGATATTAATTAAAGGATGAGTTATATATCTTATTTTATCGACATATTTAAATAATATTACTGCTTATGATGAAAAAACAACTTATGGTGAAACCATGGAATTCTTGGGGAACGAAATGATTACCGTTGACGGCGGAAACTTAAAAATTGACGGGCACGATGCAAGCAAACTTGCCAGTACTTACGGAACGCCACTCTACGTTATGAGTGAAACCCAAACAGTTAAAAACTTTACAAGATACGTGGAATCATTTAAAGAATACTCTGAAAAAACCGGAAAAGAATTCATAATCTCATTTGCATACAAAGCAAACACGAACCTTGCTGTAACAAGACTCCTCTCGAAACTTGGATGCGGTGCAGACATTGTGAGTGCAGGGGAATTGTACATTGCAAAACTTTCAGACGTTCCTTCCGAAAAAATTGTATTTAACGGAAACTGTAAATTAAAAGAAGAAATTAAAATGGGAATTGAAGCTGAAATAAGAGCATTTAACGTTGACAGCATCAGCGAACTCGTTTTAATTAATGAAACTGCAAAAGAAATGGGAAAAATTGCAAATGTTGCATTTAGAGTAAATCCAAACGTTGATGCAAAAACACACCCTAAAATTTCAACAGGAATGAAAAAGAACAAATTCGGGCTCGACATTGAAAGTGGAATTGCACTTGAAACTATTAAAATGGCAGAAAAAATGGAAAACGTGAAAATTGTTGGAATTCACTGCCACATTGGTTCACAATTAACGTACATCAGCCCATTCGTTGAAGAAGCAAGGAAAATCATGGATTTCGTAGTTTTACTTAAAAACGAAGGAATTAAAATAAGAGATGTAAACTTAGGTGGAGGCCTTGGAATTCCATATGATAAAAATACAAAAATTCCTGTTCAAAAAGACCTCTCAAAAGCAATTCTCGATGTAATTTATGAATATGAAGGAAAAATCGAACTTCCAAACCTTATTTTAGAACCTGGAAGAAGTTTAGTTGCAACCGCAGGAGTTTTACTTGGAACTGTCGAACACGTTAAAGAAACACCTGTTGCAAAATGGGTGATGATTGATGCTGGAATGAACGACATGATGAGACCTGCAATCTATGAAGCATACCACGAAATTACACCTTGTACAATAAGGGCTGAAAAAGAAGTCGTAAGCGTTGCAGGAGGACTTTGTGAGAGTTCTGACGTATTTGGAAAAGATAGAGAACTTCCAAAAATGGAAGTAAAAGATACTGTTGCAATTTTGGATGTTGGAGCATACGGAATCAGTATGGCAAACAACTACAATTCGAGAGGAAAACCTGCAATGATTCTTACAAGTGAAAAAGAAGTTTCATTAATCAGAGCAAGAGAAACCCTTGCGGATTTGATTTCAAAAGATATCGTTCCAAACCATCTTTTGTAAATTAAATTATTTTTAAACTTTTTTAAAAAAATAATAGAAATGCCTGAAAAATAAAATAAACTAGCCAACGATACATAATATCGTACAAAAAACCGTAGATAATAATAAAAGAGATATTATTTTATATTCTGCCTTTAAGTCGTATCTTAACATTATATCCACCCAAAGAGGATATTTATTTTTAAAAGTATTTACTGATTTCGAAATGAAATCGTGCTAAAAAATTAAAAAAATGATTCCTATTTTAAAATATTAATTGTTGTAATTCCAAAGGCCGATTCTGCCCGATTTTGCTGTTTTTTCAGTATCTAAAAAATCATTCTTTAATTCAAAATTGCTTGTATATACTCTTGCAAATCCATATTCTATCAGATTTTCATTGAAATTTTCATTTTCTAAATAAATATATGCAAGATATCTTCCGTATTTGTCCTGTTTTTCACTTTTTTTATCAAAAACTACATAAACTGATTTGTTTTCGAGCGTATCTCTTGTATAGTTTGTTGCCAAATGCCCCCAGTAATCCAGATATTCAATATCTGAAATTGGAGTTTCATAATCAAGATAATATTCTGAAACACTATTTTTTTGATAAGTTTCTGGAGTATCAACCCCTAAAAGCCTGATATTATAATCAACTCCGTTTGAATCAACGTGGACCGTGTCTCCATCAACTACTCGAGTAACTGTTCCAAATAAATGTTCGTGAGAATCTATGAAATCTTTTGAATCATAATTCTGATTATTGCTTGAAATACAACCTGAAAAAATTAAAAATAAAATTGGGGCTAAAAAACATGTTTTTTTCATAATAAACCCTCAAAAATCCAGTTCTTTTGAATAATTTTTTATATCGATCAAAGGAGTTTCTGAAAATGCATCAATTTCTTCAATATATATTTTATTTCCGAGAATTTTTTCAATATTTACCGTGTAAAGTGCGATAGGGTTTGGCCTCATTGGGGATCTCGTAGAAAAAACCCCCCGTATTGGGTTTTTGATATTTCCCCGTGGATGAACCTTTAAAATACTTCTTTTACTTTCATTATCGGACCGATCAAACCATAAAAAAACCAAGATCTTTGAATTTTCAGTTAATCCATCAATTCCATCTAAAAATTCATCGTAAATTTCTAAATATGAATTTTCCTCCTCTTTTTTAAACATTCCAATTTCAAAAATTTTGTATTCATTTCTCAAAATTTCACCCCTAATCAGATTTTCCAAGTACATTCCCTTTCATATCAATTATAATACATGAAAAATTAATTCCTTCCCACCTTAAAGAAAGTCTTTCAACTACCCTTTTTGAAACTTTATCAAAAACTTCTGTTAAAATACCTTTTTCAGTCAAAATTTCAACTATATCTTCAGTTGTATTTGAATAAAGTATTTTTTGAAACAATTCTACGTCTTGCGATACTAATGAAGTATAAGCACAAATTATCTCGTTTCTTGCATCCGCAACCCTTGAATGGGTGTCAAAAATTCCTCCTGCAAGCTTTACAATTTTTCCAGCGTGCCCGAAGACAGTTATATCTTTAACACCTTTTTCTTCTGCTTTATCAAGCATGTAATCCCAAAAATTTGAAACTTCGATAATTTGGTCTTCTTTCGCATCTAATAAAATTTTAGCATGCTTTGTTCCAATATTTCCTGGAACAAATATCAAATTTTTAAAATTATTTGCTAAAGCTACATCAATTTGGGGTGCAAGGGACTCTTTGTAAGCATCATTTGACATCGGACGAACGATTCCAGTGGTTCCGAGAATTGAAATTCCGCCAATTATCCCAAGTTTTGGATTCAGTGTTTTTTTAGCAATTTCATCCCCATTTGGAACTGAAATTTTTACAGTTACACATTCGTCATTTTTTAAAAGTGATTGTAAATTATTTTCAATCATTTCTCTTGGTTTTGGGTTTATTGCAGGTTCCCCAGGTTTTACCTGTAAACCTGATTTTGTAACAATTCCAACACCAATTCCCCCGATAATTTTTATATTGCTTGGTTTTGGAGAGTTGTTATCAAACTTTTCAAGAGTAACATCTATTTTAATATCCATTCCATTTGTAATATCGATGTCTTCCCCTGAAAACTTCTCAACGGTTGAAATTGCAGTATTTCCCAACTTTTCAATGTTTTTAATTGGAATAATTAAAGAATCGCCTTTTAAATTTAAAATTTCAACAAAATTCAACTTTTCATTATTTTTTAAAAAATAGAGTGCAGAAAATGCCCCTGCTGCCGCACATGCACCAGTAGTGTATCCAAACGTCTTTTCGAATCTAAAATCAATCTTGCCCATACAAATCACAAAATAATAATCATAAAATACAAATGTAAGTTAATATTCTAAAATTTTTGCATTGCTGAGTTTTTCAAAGCCATTGTTTTTTACAAGATAAAGGTCTTCAATTCTAACCCCAAATTCATCCATATAAATTCCAGGTTCAATCGTAACAACCATTCCTTCTTTTAATATAACGTCTTCTTTTATTTTTGAAGAAATTGCAGGGTTTTCGTGAATTTCAACGCCAACTCCGTGTCCTAAAGAATGTATGAAATAATCTTTAAATTCGCCCATATGTTCTCTTGCAATTAAATCGAGTTCTTTTACAGAAATTCCGGCTTTTAAATTTTTTTCTGCTTCTTTTTTCGCAGAATTTACGATATTATAAATTTCAGAATAATTTTTGATATTTTCATTTAAAATTACTGTTCTTGTAATATCTGAACAGTAGCCTTCATAAAGTGCTCCGATATCCATTAAAAGTATGTTTTTTACTACATCGTTTGAAGGCATTCCATGTGGAAGCCTCGTCTTTTTGTCAGATATTGCTATTGTGTCAAACGAAGGTCTAATACTTCCATTTTTCTTCATAAAATATTCGATTTCAGCTGCAACTTGGTTTTCCGTTAAATTATCATTTTCAAGTGCCAAATTAGTAGCATATTCAATTGCATCGTCGCTTATTTTTGCAGCTTTTTTAATATTTTCAATTTCTGTTTTCGTTTTAATTTCACGCATTTCCTCGATTTTTTTAGAAATTAACTTGTAATCTTTAACAAATTTTAAAAAACGTATTGGAATGGAGTCTTCAATTCCATTACAGTCTTTTAACGTACTTTCAAAATTTTCATAAAGTTCAATATCAAGATTTTTATTTTTGTATCCTTTTGCCATTTCAAAATCAAGTTTTGATACCTGTAAAGTTGCAGTATCTTTTCTAGTATCAAAAATAAGCATTGAAAAATTTGGAGGATACTTTTCTAAAAAATAGTTTATATTCTCTTTTTTTGTAATAACTGCCTTTTTTATGTCGTTTTCTTTTAAATATTCTAAAAATTCTTGAAACTTATCCATAAAAACCCGCTCTTTTTAGATTAACTAATTAAATAATATACTAAAAAAATTTTATAAAATAATTAAATTACTTCAATATTGCTTCCAATTGATTTCATTTTATCTACAAAATCGGGAAATGATATTTTAACTGAATCTTCGCCTTCGATTATTGTATCCCCATCAGCAAGCATCCCTGCAATTGTAAATGCCATTACGAGTCTATGGTCATGATAGGTTTTAAGCTTTGCACCGTTTAATTTGTGAACACCCGTAATTGTAAGCCCATCTTTTTTCTCTTCAATTCTTGCACCCATTTTTGAAAGTTCAGTGGTGCATGCTGCAAGCCTATCGCATTCTTTGAGTCTTACATGTTCCCCATTGTAAACTACGGTTTTTCCTTTTGCAAAACATCCTAAAACTGCAATGGTGGGAACTAAATCTGGAATATCTGTTACATCAATTTCTATTCCGTTCAATTCATAAGGGCCTGTAATTTTAACATTGTCTTCGTTTATTTCTACATCTGCACCCATTTTCTTAACTATTTCAATAATTTCCCGATCTCCTTGCTTTGAATCTTTGAATACATTTTTAATTACAATATCCGAATTTAATAAAACTCCTGCCGCAACAAGGTATGATGCAGAAGAATAATCTCCTTCAATTGTATAATCACAAGGCAAATATTTCTGATTTCCTTTGATTTTATATCCTGATTTATTTTTTTCTTCGATTTTCTCGATTTTTACCCCGAATTTATCTAAAACATCTATTGTAATGTTTAAATACGGTTCAGACTTTAATGGGGTGGTTAATATAATTTCAGAATCGTCTTCACTAAATGGTAGTGTCATCATGAGCGACGTTATAAACTGTGAACTCATATCGCCCCTTATTTCAACAACATTACTGCTAATTTTTCCAGATTTTACAACAATTGGAGCTGTTCCATTATTTTTTGTTGAAAAACATATCAGTCCAAGCTGTTTTAATGCATCCAAAAGTGGCTGCATTGGCCGTTTCCTGATTGAATCATCGCCAGTAAGTACAGTATATCCATTTGAAATTTGAGAAGAAATTCCAGTTAATATCCGTAAAGTAGTTCCGCTGTTTCCAATATCGACAATATTATCAGGTGTTTTTAATTCTGAACCCCTAACTATCCATTTTTCATTTCCCAATTCAATTTCAGCACCAAACATTTCACATGCATGCGCAGAAGATAAACAATCTGCACCATTTAACGGATTTTTTAAATTAGATAATCCGTTTGCAAGTGATGCACAGATAACTGCCCTGTGCGTATAAGATTTTGATGGAGGAGCGCTTAAAATTCCTTTTATGTGGGGGGTTTTTTTCACTACCAGCATTAAATCACCGAATATAATATTAATATTGAATTAAATACTTTATATGATTAGCAATACCTGAATTATGGCTAATAGATATTAATAAATATTGATTTAGATACATTTACGTACCGCAAAATATATATATTGAAAAAGCGGAAAGCTATTTCCTATATAGTAATGATTTCGGAGGCATGAATATGAATGCTGTTGAACAGGCTATGGAATACATTAAAACGAACAACGTTAAATTCATAAGATTCCAGTTTGTAGACATTCACGGGGAGCCAAAAAACATCGCTTACCCTGTAAAAGCAGGTGCTGCTGGTGAGGAAGAATTATACGACGTATTAGAAAAAGGAGTATACTTCGATGGTTCATCAATTGAAGGATTTGTTTCAATTGAAAGTTCCGACATGATGTTAAAACCAGACTTAAAAACACTCTCAGTACTCCCATGGAGACCAACTGAAAAATCCGTCGCAAGAGTTATCTGTGATGTATACACTACAAACGGAAAACCATTCGAAGGAGATCCAAGAGGATGCTTAAAAAGAGTTTTAGCTAAGTTCGATGAAGAACTCGGTGGAGAATTCTTCGTAGGTCCTGAACCAGAATTTTTCATCTTAAAAGAAGATGCATGCGGTTCATGGGTTCCAGCAGACGATGCAGGATACTTCGACTTAGAACCTCTTGATGGTGGATGCGATATCAGAAGAAAAATCGTATTCGCTCTTGAAAACTTAGGTTTCCACGTAGAAGCAAGCCACCACGAAGTTGCAGAAGGTCAGCACGAAGTTGACTTTAAATTCGCAGACGCAGTAAAAACTGCAGATAGCGTTGTAACTTTCAAAACTACAATCAAAACACTCGCTGCAAAAGACGGTTTAAAAGCTACATTCATGCCAAAACCATTCTTCGGAATCAACGGAAGCGGTATGCACTGCCACCAGAGTATCTGGTTAAACGGTGAACCATCATTCTACGATGAAAGCGCACAATACCAATTAAGTGAAACCTGTATGAGCTATGTTGCAGGTATTTTAGACCATGCAAAATCAATTGTTGCTGTTACAAACCCAACAGTAAACTCATACAAAAGATTAGTTCCAGGATACGAAGCACCTGTAAACATTGCATGGGCAAATTCAAACAGAAGTGCAATTGTTAGAGTTCCAGCTCCAAGAGGAAAAGGAACAAGAATCGAATTCAGAGCACCTGACCCAGCATGCAACCCATACTTAGCATTCACAGTAATGCTTGCAGCAGGTTTAGATGGTGTAAAAAGAAAATTAAGTGCAATAGAACCTGTTGAAAAGAACATCTTTGCAATGAGTGAAGCTCAGAAAAAAGCTGAAGGAATCGAATCAGTTCCTGCAAACTTAAAAGCTGCGCTTGACGAGTTAGAAAACAACTCAGTATTAAAAGATGCCTTAGGAAAACACATCTTTGAAAACTTCATTGAAATTAAAAACGCTGAATGGGATTCATTCAGAACCGCAGTTACAGACTGGGAAACAAAACAATACTTAAAAATCTAATTACCTTTTTTTAAATATTTTTATTGTAATGTTTACCCCAAATTCTGTCGATTCTAATCGCTGTTGCTTTTTGCCAAAAACTATAAAAGTAATAAGTTAGTAATAGAACAAAGACGGGAATTTAGGAAAATTTTTGGAAAAATAAATTTTTAGAGCTTTTTCGCGAACGATTTGAAACAAGGTATATTGAAACAAAAACGAGGTAATATCATGGCTTTTAAAGTTGTTGTATCAGATTCTAAAACAGGAAAATCATACCAATTCGAAACAGAATCCAATGCACTTATCGGTAAAAAAATCGGTGATGAAATCAGCGGTTCAATTGTTGAATTAGAAGGCTACAAATTAAAAATCACAGGCGGATCCGACAGATGTGGATTTGCAATGAGACACGACATTCACGGCGCTATGAAAATGAGAGTACTCTTAAAAGAAGGACCAGGATACAACGTTAAAGAAAAAGGTCTTAGAAGAAGAAAAAGCTTAAGAGGAAACACAATCTCAAAAGATATTACATTAATCAACACAAAAGTTGTGGAATACGGTTCAGCACCTCTCGGTGGAGAACCTGAAAGTACCGAATAAATTAACTCTTTTTTTCTCTTTTAATTGGTCAGGCTTTTTTAAAGATTATATATCTATATAAAGTATTAGCCATAAAGTGATTATAGTTTTAACGTCATTTTTATATGGATTTTCAAGTATTCTTGTAATTTAAAAAACTAAAAAATTGTGCGAGGGATAAAATGGCAGCATCCAACCAATCAGAAGTTAATATCGGAATGGTAGGTCACGTAGACCACGGAAAAACGAGTTTAACAAGGAAATTAACAGGAGTATGGACTGACACACACAGTGAAGAGCTTAAAAGAGGAATTTCAATAAGACTCGGGTATGCAGACTGTGAAATAAAAAAATGCGAAACATGCGATGAACCAGAATGCTATACTGTCGGTAAAAAATGCGACTCTTGTGGTGGCAAATTACAGACACTTAGAAAAATATCATTTGTTGATGCTCCAGGACACGAAACACTGATGGCTACCATGCTTTCAGGAGCTTCACTTATGGATGGTGCAATTTTAGTTATTGCCGCAAGCGAAGAATGTCCGCAACCTCAAACAAAAGAGCACTTGATGGCACTTGATGCACTTGGTGTTGAAAAGATAATTATAGTTCAAAATAAAATCGACCTCGTATCTGAAGAAGCTGCGGTTGAAAACTACAACCAAATTAAAGAATTTACAAAAGGAACAGTTGCAGAAAATGCTCCAATCATCCCTGTTTCAGCACACCACGGTGCAAATTTAGATGTGCTTTTAAAAGCAATTCAGGACTTTATCCCTACCCCTGAAAGAGACGAAACAGTAAATCCAAAATTATATGTTGCAAGAAGTTTTGACGTAAATAAACCGGGTTCTGAAATAAAAGACTTAAAAGGTGGCGTTATCGGGGGAAGTATCATCCAAGGTGCCTTAAAAGTTGGGGACGAACTTGAAATAAAACCTGGTATCAAAGTAACCGAAGGAAACAAAACTCACTGGGTTCCAATAATAACTAAAATTATATCATTGGGTGTTGGCAGTAAAAAATTGAAAACCGCATACCCTGGTGGGCTAATTGGTGTTGGAACTGAACTTGATCCAAACTTGACAAAATCTGATGCACTAAGCGGTAGTTTAGCAGGAATTCCTGGAACACTTCCTGAAACATTAGAAAAGATGGAAATAGAACCACAACTTCTTGAAAGAGTCGTCGGATCCCAAGATGAACTCGTGATCGAACCATTAAAAACAAACGAAGTTTTGATGTTAAATGTAGGAACCTCAACAACAGTTGGAGTAACAGTTTCTGCAAGACCCGATAGAGCAGAAATTAAATTAAAATTACCAGTATGTGCTGATAAGGGCGACAGAGTTGCAATAAGCAGAAAAATCGGATCAAGATGGAGATTGATCGGATACGGAATAATATTATAACTTTTTTATTATTTTTTTAACATTCAGGTGTATTTTATGGACTATTCAAAACTCCTCTCTAAAAAGGAGGAAATATGTTCTAAAATAAAAAATATCGATTTTAACTTTGATTATAAAAGTTACTGGAATAATTGCGATTTTAATAACCATTCTAACGCAGTTTTTGCAGGAGGGGATGGAAGTTTCAATAAAATCGATTATATAAATTACTGCCTCTACATTTCAGGTGCTGTTTCATATATTCAAAAAACCGGCGGAAAAGTAGAAAAATCGGTTTCTTCGTGGGATTCGAATATAATTTTACCCTACAGGTACGTTCAGAGCAGATTAAGTCTTTACATGCTCAATATGGAATTAAAGATTGCATTGTGGAATTTAAAAAATGAAGATATTGACTACTATCTCTACGATGGCTCACTATATTCCCTGTTAATTCAAACAAACAACAAGATTTCAATTAACGGGGAAAGTTTAGAAAATAGTATTTTCAAATATTATGAACTTTATGGAGAAGAATTAAAAAATAAGATTTTTGAAGAAATCGACTCTAAAAACATTAACTCGAGCGTTGAAATTTCAAATAATTCAAAATTTAGTGAAGAGGAAAAAATTATACTCGAACAGCTTGAATATTTAATATTATTATCTGAAATTTTAAAATATCGTGAAAAAATTGTAGGTGTTGCAAAAACTTCAAAAATGAATATTTATTTCAAAGATGCACTCATTCCCGACCTTGCAATATTTTCAAGATGCAAAAATTCAGGATATTCAAAACCACTCGATCTCGTTGACGAAAAAATAAATAAAAATTTCTACAAAAACGTTGAATACTTTAAAAAATTTGGAATTGACCTTAAAAAATTGAACTACCAATTTTTAAAACTTGATAACAATAATGGAACGCTTTGTATCACATCTTTTGAAGAATTAGACGAAGATTTCTTTTCAAATATTCAAAAAATATCTGTTTCAGGCTATCCTTACATTTTGAAAAAGTCTCACGAAAATGTAAAAATTGAGAAAAAAGAGATTGAAAAGTTTGCAAAACTCCTTGGAATCTACGAAAAAACGGACAGAGACTCAAATTTAGAATATTAATCTATTTTAAAACTATTTTTTCAAATTTAAATAACTGATTTTTGGATTTTCATTTTTGACCACTTCGACATATATCGAATGATATTTTATTTTAAATCGAAATATTTATATAAGAATTAGCTCACATATACTGCCATGGAGAAAATAGCGATACATATCATGGGAGAAATTGTATTGTCCGAAGATATCGGTAAAGCCATGAAAAAATGGAGAGAAATGTTTGGCATACCGCAGATAGAAACTGCAAGGTACCTAGATGTCTCCCCATCTGTAATCAGTGATTACGAAGTTGGCAGAAGAAAAAATCCAGGAGTAAATATCGTCAAAAAATATGTATATGCACTCTTAGAAATTGACAAAGAAAGAGGCGGGCATACCATAAAAGCATTGAGCAAGGTGTTGAACCCTACCTCGATGAAGGCGATTTTACAGATTAAAGAATACCAAAACCCAATTGGAGTCAAAGAATTACTTTCCACAATCGAAGGAAAAGTAATCTGTGGCGAAAACAATCTAAGTAACCAGCTATTTGGCCATACTGTTGTAGACAGTGTTAAAGCTATTTTAGAAATGAACGGTCAAGATTTTTTAAATCTATACGGTTGGACAACCGAAAGGGCATTGATTTTTACCGAAGTTTCTGGTGGACGAAGTCCTATGGTTGCAATTCGTGTAAGCAACATCAAACCAAGAGTCGTGATCTTTAACGGAGTTTCCGAACTTGACAAGCTCGCGGTTAAACTTGCTGAACTTGAGGGAATATCTCTTATAGTAACCGAACTAAGTACCGATGAGCTTTTAAAACGATTAAAAGAAATGAAATAATTTTTTTTGTTTATATTGTTATGAATTTAACAATTGTTCATTAACAAAAAAATGGTGAGCAAATGAAAGAAGTAGGTATTGTAGGATATGGAAGTGACCTTCCAAAATACAGAATAAAAGCTGAAGATATCGCTGGTGCTTGGGGTAAAGATGCTCAAGCAATCAAAAGAGGTCTTGTTGTAAACGAAAAAAGCGTTCCAGGACCTGACGAAGACACTGCAACAATTGCAGTACAGTCTGCAAGAAGAGCATTATCAAGAGCAGGAATTAATCCACAAGATATTGGTGCTGTTTACGTAGGAAGTGAAAGCCACCCTTACGCAGTAAAACCAACATCTGGAATTGTTGCTGAAGCATGTGGTGTATCACCAGATTTTACAGCTGCAGATTTAGAATTTGCATGTAAAGCAGGAACTGCAGGAATCCAGATGTGTATGGGTTTAGTTGGAAGCGAAATGATGGAATATGCTATGGCAGTTGGTGCAGATACTGCTCAAGGCGCTCCAGGGGATGCCCTTGAATACACTGCAGCAGCTGGCGGTGCAGCATTCATTATCGGTGCAAAAAAAGAAGAATTTATCGCTAAATTTAACGGAACTTACTCTTACACCACAGATACTCCCGATTTCTGGAGAAGAGAACATGAACACTACCCAAAACACGGTGGTAGATTTACAGGTGAACCTGCATACTTTAAACACGTTTTAAACGGTGCAAAAGGTATGATGGAAAAAATGGGTACAACATCAAAAAATTACGATTACTGTGTATTCCACCAGCCTAATGGAAAATTCTACCTAACTGCGGCTAAAAAATTAGGATTTACGGAAGAACAGTACAAATATGGACTTTTAACACCATATTTAGGAAACACATACTCAGGAGCCGTTCCACTTGGACTTTCGAACATTTTAGACCATGCAAAAGCAGACGACAGAATATTCGTTGTTTCATACGGTAGTGGTGCAGGAAGTGACGCATTTGACATTACTGTAACTGACAGGATTTCAGAAGTAGTTGACAAAGAAATAACAACTGAAAAACTTTTAGAACAGAAAAAATACGTTGATTATGCAGTTTACTTGAAATACAGAGGAAAAATTAGAATGTAACTTCATCAGGTGGATAAAATGAAGGATGTAGCAATTATAGGATACGGACAGACTAAATTTGGTGAACTCTGGGAAGAATCATTCAGAAGTTTAATTGTGGAAGCAGGAGTTAAAGCAATTAGTGATGCAAACGTTGACGGAGACGACATTGATGCGATGTACGTCGGTACCATGAGTGGAGGTCTTTTCGTAGGACAGGAACACTCTGCATCATTAATTGCAGACTATGCAGGATTAAACCCCGTTCCATGTACCAGAGTTGAAGCTGCATGTGCTTCTGGAAGTTTAGCATTAAGAAGTGCATGTTTATCTATTGCAAGTGGTGCACACGATGTTGTTTTAGTAGGTGGTGTTGAAAAAATGACTGATGTTGCAGACGCAACTTCAGCAATCGCAACAGCATCAGACCAGGAATGGGAAGCTTTCGTTGGTGCAACATTCCCATCACTCTATGCAATGATGGCAAAAAGATACATGCATGAATACGGGCTAACCATTGAACAGCTTTCAAGCTGGAGTGCTATTGCTCACGAAAATGCAGTTCATAACAAATACGCACAGTTCAGATCAAAAGTAACAATTGATCAGGTTATGAGAGCTTCGCCAGTTGCAGACCCATTAACATTATTGCACTGCTCACCGGTTTCAGATGGTGCCTCAGCACTTATCATCTGTGATGCCGAAAAAGCAACAGAATATGCTCCAAAAGATGAAATCATTTACATAAAAGCATCTACTCAGGCATCAGACACTATTGCACTGCACGACAGAAAAGATATGACTACATTGAATGCTGCAAAAGTTGCATCAGACAAAGCATACAAAATTGCAGGAATTGATGCTAAAAAAGTTGACGTTGCAGAAGTTCACGATTGTTTTGCAATTAATGGATTGGTATTAACTGAAGACCTCGGATTCTGTAAAAAAGGAGATGCGGGAAAAGTTGTAGAATCTGGAAAAACTAGAATCGACGACGAAAGCTTCGTTACAGTAAACCCAAGTGGTGGATTAAAAGCTGCTGGCCACGCATTAGGTGCTACAGGTATCAGACAGGTCGGTGAACTTTACTGGCAGTTAAAACAGGATAAAGAATGTAAAGATAGACAGGCTGCAATTAAAAACGGATACGCTATTGCAGCAAATGTCGGTGGAACAGGCGGTACAGTTTGTACTCACGTTTTATCAAACAAAAGATAATTAATAATTTAAGCTAAAAAATGATTTCCGGTGAGATTATGGTAGTAAGAACCTGGAGAAGCATGCAAGAAAGGTACAACCTTATTGGATCAAAATGTAAAACATGTGGAACCGTTTACTTCCCTGCAAGAAGTGTCTGCCCAGAATGCAGAAGAAAAGGAGAATTGGAAGATTACAAATTAAACGGTAAAGGTAAAGTGTACACCTACTCCGTAGTATACGCTGCACCTAAAGACTTTGAAAAACAGTCCCCTTACGTAATTGGTATCGTGGAACTTGAAGAAGGTACAAAAATCACATCCCAAATCGACTGTGAACCAGAAGAAGTTAAAATAGGAATGCCTGTAGAAGCAACATTTAGAAAAATAAGAGAAGATGGATGCGATGGCGTAATCAGCTACGGATACAAATTTGTTCCAACTGAATAATAAATAAATACATTTTTTATTTTTTTTTAATTAAAATTAGCAAGTTCTAATTACCATTAAATTTTGATATTTCATATTTTAATGAATCAAAATCAATGTATATTTCGCGATGAACATCGGAATATTTGTATGGTACGAATAATTCATCTAGTTTTTTACATTTGTCAACTGCTTCGTCTTCAGTTACACTAAATGCGTAATATGGAGTCATATTTTCTAGATCAAAAACAGTTGATACTCTTTTAAACATTTCTTTGACAGTTTTGGAAATATCTACAGTTATTGAACCGTTTTCAATTGATACATTGAACCCAAGTTCTTTTAATTCTTTGTATGCATAATTTTCCCCACCATCTATCATTTTAAAACGAATTATACCGCTTTCACGACCGCTTGTAATTATCGGATTAAAATTTCGAGATATAAATTCAATTACTGACGTTTGAAAGTTCATTGATTCAATTAATTCATCCATTCGCTCTTTTTTTAATAATGCAATTATTCTTCCAATATACTGATCCTTAAAAATTGCAACTTTTGAGATGTTTTTTACATCTTTAGTTTTTATGCCATCTTTTTCGAGTAATTTTTTAAAATATTTAGAATATGACATATTCTCAAACTCGATTTCGTAAATGTCTTCATCCATCCTGCTTTTATAAACTCCTCTCAGTTCATAACGAATGTAATATTCAAGTTCGGATCTAGCTTTTTCATCGATCATAAGTCACCCTCCCCAAAAATAGAGATATTAAAAAATATGTGAGAACCAATATTAAAAATCTTTAAAAAAAGTATTAAAAATTTAAATTGAGATTTAGGTTATTCTATAATTTTTGAAAAATCCAAACTTTCTTCAATTATTTTAGATAATTTATCCATATTTTCATTGAAAAGTTCAGCATAAGTGTCGTCTTCAATTTTTGATAGATTTTTTTTGCTTCTTGCAAGATTTACGAGGTAATTTCTAAATTCAAAATTTTCAAGTATCCCGTGAAAGTAAGTTCCAAAAATATACGAATCTCCAATCATCTTAAAGGAGCCGTCATATGAATCCCCACAATTTCCAAAACCTTTTGAAAGAGATATTAACGGAGTTTCATTTGAAACTGAATATCCTTCATGCAATTCATAGCCCGACACATTAAAATTTTGATTAAAGATAGATATTTTTCCAGTTGAATTTTTTATTGCCTTTTTATTTCCAAAAGTCGTTTCCATATCAAATAATCCCAAGCCCGAAATTGTTCCAACATCGCCTTCTGAAAAATCTTCATCAAATAGCATTTTTCCTAACGCTTGGTATCCTCCGCAGATTCCAAGGACGATTCCACCATTTTCCACAAATTCTAAAATTTTTTTATCCATTCCATACTTTTTCATCAAATCCATTTCAACGGTAGAACATCTTGTTCCAGGCAATATCAGGATATCCCCAGTTATATTTTCATTAAAATCAATGTATTTCATTAAACAGTCGCTTGAAAATGGATCAACATCTGTAAAATTTGCAATCTTTGAAAATTTAACTACATTTACTTCAATTGGGCTTTTTAAATTTCCAAATACTCGTTTACCCTCCAATGCCTGGCTGTCTTCTTCAGGAAGTACTAAAGTTTCATCGTAAGGTATTGTTCCAATAACAGGAATGTTTGTAAGTTCCTCAATTTTTTCAAATCCATCTTTTAAAACATCAATATTTCCCCTAAATTTATTAATTACAAATCCTTTTAATAGCTTTTTCCAATTTTCAGGCAATAATTGGACTGTTCCATAAATTGATGCAAAAACACCGCCCCTATCAATGTCTGACACAAGTATTGCATCAGCTCCAGCAATTTCTGCAACTTTTAAGTTTGCAATGTCATCTTTTAATAAATTTATTTCACAACAGCTTCCAGCACCTTCAATTACAACATAATCATAATTTTCATCTAAATAATCAATGCTTTCTTTTATTTTAATCAAAAATTCGTCTTTTTTAGACCGGTATTCATTGTAATCCCTATCTTCGTAAGGAGTTCCATGAACGATCACTTGGGATACAAAATTTCCCTTTGGCTTTAATAAAATCGGGTTAAAATGAACAGATGGCTCAGCTCTTGCAGCCATTGCCTGAGTATACTGTGCTACTGCAATTTCCCCATCTTCGACACTAACTCTCGAATTTAAACTCATGTTCTGTGATTTAAATGGCGCTACCTTGTAACCTTTGTTTGAGAGCATCCTGCAGATTCCAGACACCAAAACGGTTTTCCCACTGTTTGAAGAGGTTCCTACGACCATGATAAATTTAGCCATTTTACACACCGAGAAATTTTTTAATTTGTAAATTTTCTTTAGCGAAACTATAGAAAAACAAGACATTTAATATTTGCGATAAATTTAAAACATTATTAAAAAAATAAAATTAAAAAATAAGAGTTATTCAACTATTTCGGACATTATCTTTAGGAATCTTTCGTTTTCTTCAAATGTTCCAATTGAAACTCTAAAATAATATGGTTCAAGCCCTTCAAAAGAATAGCAGTCCCTTACAATTACTCCTTTTTTCAAAAGTGCTTCACAAAACTCGCTCGAATTCATACCGTTTTTAACTTTTACGAGCATGTAGTTTGCCTCAGTTGGATAAACTTCAAGTTGTTTGAATTTTTTCAAACCATTGTAAATTTCTTCCCTACTTTCGATTCCTTCTTTTAAGCATTTTTCAAAGAATTCCTTGTCCAAAAGTGCAGTTATTGCAGAGACTTGCGATGCTCTTGTTAAACTAAAGATTGGTTTTATTCTCATCATGTAGTCAACAACTTTTTTACTTGTAACACCGTATCCGACTCTCTGTCCTGCAAGCCCGAATACTTTTGAAAATGTTCTCAAAACAAGTACATTGTCATATTTTAAAGCCCAACTGGTTAAATCATATTCTTCCTTTGAATATTCGATATATGCGTGGTCAATCATTACAAGTGCGTCTGTACTTTCAACGATTTTTTTAATATCTTCTTTTGGAATTACGTTTCCAGTAGGGTTATTTGGAGTACATAAAAATATTGCTTTCGTTTTTTCAGTTATATTGTTCAAAACGCTTTCTAAATCAAGTTTAAATCCATTTTCTTCGTCAAATTTTGCCCATTTTATGTTTGCACCGTGAATTTTTGCAGAAATTGCGTACTGCGTAAATGTTGGAATTGGAATGATTACTTCATCGCCTTCATCGATTAATATCCTCATGATGTTATCGATTACTTCATCAGCCCCGTCTCCTCCAACAATAATATTTTCAACAGGCATTTTTGTGAATTTACTTATCTCATCCATTAATTCAGGGTTTATAGGTTGAGGATACTGGTGGAGATTTGAAACTTCATTTATTAATTTTTCTCCAATTTTTGGTGAACAGCCCCATGGGTTTTCATTTGATCCCAATTTAATGATTTTTTCTGGATTTATTCCGTAATTTCGTGCAATTTCTTCTTTTGATTTTCCAGGAACGTATGCTTTAAATTCCTTAACTATTAATCTTACTTTATCATCAATCGACATAAAAACACCTTAAATAAAATAAAAATGAATAAAAAATTAAAGTATTTCGTCAGCATTTAATTTTTCTGCGTTGTAAAGTTCTTTTGCCCGTTTGTATATTAATTCATCAGCAACATCTCCATCTTTAACAAGTACTACGACTTTAGAA
This sequence comes from Methanococcus maripaludis, assembly GCF_002945325.1. Lineage (NCBI taxonomy): Archaea > Methanobacteriati > Methanobacteriota > Methanococci > Methanococcales > Methanococcaceae > Methanococcus > Methanococcus maripaludis. The sequence continues at coordinate 1,483,595 of NZ_CP026606.1, read as the reverse complement.
GGAGATATATTTGATATAACTTTTGAAATCTGTTCTTTTGTAATTTTACATTTTTTTTCTATTCCAGGCAGTGCTTTTTCAGGAATCTTTGGATTTACAACTTTCATATCCTCGATTTCCAAAACTCCTTCTGTTGAAATAATATTTAAATATGGATTGATGTCTTTTAATGATTTTAAAACTTTTTTATTGCTTACAATATACAAAGCCTGCCCATCTAAAGCAACTGTTTCAATATCAAATCCAAATCCGCCTAAAACATTGTTAATATGTTTTTGTGCATCGAATAAAAGTTTTGAAAATTCTCTGGCTTTTTCTTCGTCTAAATCATGATTTGGTGCATATTTGTAAAGATATTCATCAGCTTCAAAAAGTGAATGTACTGCCTTTTTAAACTCTATTGTATCGATTTTTCCAGATTTTGCATCAGAAAATGTTTTTTTATTTTCATTTTTTTCAAAATTTTGAGTAGCAGAAACTGTTTTTGCCTTTGAAATCGTTTCTACTGCTTTTTTAATTAATTCTTTTGAATACTGTGTTTCTGACATGATATTCCTCAAAACAATTATTCCTGTAGTTCAAGCCTTTCTAATTCTTTTAATAAGAGGACTAAAAATACCCCTACGTCAGTAACTACCCCAATTGCCTGAGAAGTTCCCCTGTCCATTAATTTAGTAACGGTTGAAGGCTGTATATCGACACAGACTGTTTTTATGTATGACGGCATTAAGTTACCTGTTGCAACGGAGTGTAGAAGTGTTGATAGCATTATAACCATTTTTTTGTCCATTACAGTAGTTCTCATTTTATCTTGTGCAACCATGGCATCAGTTATAACGTCAGGAATTGGTCCATCATCCCTAATACTTCCTGCAAGAACGTATGGAACATTATTTTTTATACACTGGTACATTATACCTTCTTTTAATACGCCGCTTTCCACCGCATTTTTGATGTTTCCAGCATCATTTATTGCATTTATTGCATAAATGTGGTGTTTATGTCCCCCAGTTACAGGTTTTGCAGTTTTTATATTTACTCCAAGTGAAGTTCCATATAATGCGGATTCGATGTCGTGTGTTGCAAGGGCATTTCCTGCCAAAATTGCTTGAATGTATCCAAGTTCGACCATTTTTGCTAAAGCTGGACCTCCGCCTGTGTGTATAATCGCAGGGCCGCCAACAATCGCAATTCCGCCAGTTCCAGTTTTTTTGTATTCTTCTCTTATTTCGTGCATTTCTTTTGCAATTCTTTTAATAATCGCTTCTTTTGGCTTTTCAGAAGATACTTCGGAGTTCATAAATTCAAAAAGCTGTCCTGCTTCTCTTGATTTTTCTGGAGGCATTACCCTAATTCCGTTGTGGCCAATTAATACGAAGTCTCCTTTCTTTACCTTTCTAATGACTTTTGTTTCTGCCCGTTTTTCTTCAGGATAAACAACAATTACTGCATCCATTTTTGGATTTGCAACTTCTATCCATTCGTCATTTACTTTTACGTGTGTTGGGTGATTTGTAGTTGAATAAAATCCATCTGGTAAAACGCTATCTTTTAAAGCAGGTTTTAAGTTAGCATTTTCAATTTCAGGGATATTTGCACCAACATTCTGAAGTTCCTCCAAAATCTGGTCGAGGTGCTGCTGGGTATTTCCTGAAATTAATAATTTTGCGTATGATGTATCGATTTTTTTCTTTCCTATATCAAATTCCAAAACCTTATAATCTCCGCCGAGTTCTAAAGTCCTATCAAAAACTTTTGCAAGTATAAAGCTGTCAATTATGTGCCCTTTTAATTCAATTTCCCTCATGAACATTAAATCACCCGATAAATCTCTCTAAATTTTAGTTATCAATTCCTATGTGCTACATGAATATATAATTTTTTGAATGTAATATAAGTGCATAGGTGGATAAAGTTGATAAAAAGAATTAGCATTAAATTATTTAAAAAAAGAGCTATTTTTTAAATTATCTTCTTTCATCTTTTTCATAAACTTTGGAATGTATTCTGTAGCAGTATCAACTGACATTGGGAGGAATTTGTCTTTTAAATACTTTCTTTTAAGCATTTCTGAGCCAACCCAATCATTAAATCTTTTATCCTGTATAACTACAACACCATAATCAGTTTCAGTCCTTATTAATCGTCCAATCATTTGTATAACTGTTCTTGCCATTATGTGAAAGGATGTCATCAAAAATGCACTCCAGTGAGCATCTTTAACTTTTCTTGACTTCAAACGCTCTTCAAGAAGGGTCTGTTCTCTTTTTAAAAGTGGAGTTGGAACGGGAAATGGCAGGCTATCTATTATAACACAAGTTAGTGCATCTCCAGGAATATCCACACCTTCTGCAAACCGTCCTGTTGCTAAAAGGAGTCCCCCGTATTTTTGAAAGTCTTCCTTTAATTTTTTTGCGGCTTTTCCATCCATTCCTGACTCATAGCAGTATATATTTCCTCGATACCTCGCATCTAAAAAGTATTCGTGAGCCGTTTTCAAATCTCCAAAACTCTTAAAAAGTATCAAAGTATTTCCTTTTGCGGCGTTTACCATTTTAAACAGATTTTCATTTGCCTTGTTTCTTTTTTTATTGTTTGATTGAAAATCTATGGAATTAAATTTCATATCTTCCCCATCAGATAGCGCGATTATGTTTCGCCTATCTTTTGAAAATGGGCTGTCCAAAAGTAGTGTTTCACTTCTTCCCATTCCTGTCTTTATCGCGTGAATTTTCAGATCACCAAGTGTTGCAGAACAGTGAACTACTGATGCATCCCCGTAAAGTCTATTTAAATACGTTGAAACGAGTACGGGTTCGCAAAGAATCGATCCATTATTTTTATAAACTACAAAATTTCCAGTAATATTCCTAAGATTTCCTAGATTTTCCAAAAATTCCACCATCGGAACATCGGATATTCTTCTATCTGCAACAAATTGAAGTTCTAACGGGATTAATGCCTTGTTATCGATTTTAAATTTCAAATCTTTTTTTTCAAGTTCTTCATTTTCAGATAAATCTTCAATTTTTTCTTTAATTTTTACTATTTCGTTGTAACCTTCGAGAAGAGTTCCCAAAATTGCCACATCTTCTTTTAATCCAAATGAAGTAATCTTAAATCCATCAAATACTAAAGAATTCTTACAATCTTTTCCGGATGCATTTTTTACAACGTAATCTTCAACTATCGTCCAGAAAATTTCGTCATCTTCTTCAGTGACCCTATCCATATGCACTCTTAATCTTGAATTTGAGTAGTGGTATGCCATAAATCTAAGTCTTCTTAAGGCATATTTTGGATTTATAACAATTGTTGCAGCATTTCTAATACTTCCTTCAAGTTTATGGGCTTCGTCACAAATTACAATGTCAGTTTGTTTCTTTTTGTCGATTTCGTCTTTTAAATAATAGTAAATACTGTTATTCATCACGATTATATTTGCATCAAAAGATTCGATTTTTGCTTTTTGATAATCGCACAGACAAAGCGGGCAGTAAAATGTTGTATTTCCATCAAATTCAATTTTTTCTTTTTTTGTACCGCAGACACATACTGGTTTTTTGTTTGGCCTGTAAATACAGCCTTTATTTAATTGACAGTAAAGCGTGTTTGCCTTTTCCCCTTTTGATTTACAGAAAAAATTTCCCTTTCCCATCATAAAAGATACTTTTAAATTGTGTTTGAGCGAATTTAAATCTTCTACGATTCTTTCTTGTTGATCAATCGTTTCTGTGAGAATCATTACTCGTTTTCCGCGTTCTGCAAAGTACAGTGCAGGGATAAGGTAAGAAAGAGTTTTTCCAACGCCTGTTGGAGCCTCAACTACAAGATTTTTCTTTTTTGTTACACATTCGTAAATTTTTCCCATCAAAACTTCTTGCTGGGGCCTCATTCCATGATATGGAAATTTTTCTTTGGAATATTCTTTAAATTCATAAAAATCCATGATTACCACATAACTCGAAAATAGTTTTGAAAATTTAATAAGGTGCCGCCTTTTATATATGTATTTATCGCGTAAAAAATACAAAAAACCCGTTAAGGATTTAAAATCAAATTTAAAAGAGATTAATCACTGTAAAATTTTTTAGTATATTCCATAATCATTCTTTCAGCATCAAAATATTCCACGACGTGATTTACCGAATTTATAGCTTTTTCCCACCATTCATCGGTATCATAAATCTTTATAGTCCTTTCGAGGTGTTTATACATTTCATTTGCCTCGTAATCTTCATCAAGATTTACACCGTCTCCGATAGTAAAACTATCTTTTGGATATGCTTTTGCCCATTCAACATGCCATCCGTCCATTGTACTCATGTGTATCGACGCATTCATCGATGCAGTCATTCCTGAAGTTCCTGATGCTTCATTTGGTCTTCTCGGGGTGTTTAACCATACATCAGAACCCTGCTTTAAGAGTTTGCTAAGTTTTAATTCATATCCTGTTAAAACTGAAACATTTTTAAGTTCCCTAGTTTTTGAAACTATCCAGTTAAATGTAATCTGTGCATTTGAATCAGCAGGATGTGGTTTTCCAGCCCAGATTACTTGAATTTTTCCGCCTTTAATCAAATTTTTAAACCTTTTTTCATCCCTCAATAAAAATGAAGGTCGTTTATAATCGGCAAATCTTCTTGCCCAAACGACCGTTAAAATGTTTGGATCAAAAAGGCTTCCGGTCTGGTCCGCTACTTCTTCAAAAAGCTGTTTTTTTAATTCCATTTTTCTTTCGCGAAGCATTTTTATATCTTTTTTTCCCGCAGATTCTCGTATCTGTCTGTCTTGCCAGTAATATTTATCCTGTGCATTTGTAATGTTCATTATAGGCTCTCGATTTGTAACCCATGCCCACATTTTTTCAGAAGTGTCCCTGTGAAGTTCTGAAACGGCATTCGATCGTTTGCACATTCTTAAAGCTGCGACAGTTAAATTAAATGGATTTCCACCGTATTTTTCAGCAGTTTTAGTGTCAATACTTCCAAAAAAACCCATACTTTTTAGCAGATTTATATCCTGTGTTTCATTTCCAGCAGGAATTGGAGTGTGTGTAGTAAACAATAAATGTTCTTTTACATAATCAGTTCCATAGTCTTCGAGCATTTTAAATGCGACAGGTAGAGAATGGGCTTCATTTATATGATATCGCTTTACATTTTCACATTCTCGAATGACTTTGTATCCGCCAATTCCTAATACGATTTCTTGGGCGATGTGTGTTAAATTATTCCCATCGTAAAGTCCGTAAGAAATGGTTCTTGACAAATGATCGTTTTCTGGAATATCTGTTGTTAAAAAATAAATTGGGCAGGTATTAAATGTATTTTCCTCTAATTTATACGCTTTAACCCAAATATTCGTCCCATTTATTACAACTGGAACTTTTAAATCAATATCTGTTAAAAAATCGTAGTATTTCCTTATATTCTCAACTTTCATACGGCCTTCGCGATCTCGCACCTGGTCGTAGTAGCCGTAGCTCCAAAGCATTGAAACCCCAACCAAGGGTACGTTAAGGCGTTTAGCTGCCCTAAAATGGGATCCTGCTAAAAACCCGAGTCCTCCCGCATACGTCTTTAAAGACTGATCAATTGCAAACTCCATGCTAAAATAAGCAGTGTTTTTCATTAAATCCCTCAAAATAATATAAAACGTAAACTTCCCTGAGTAATATTATGTTTCTATGTTATATTTATTAAATATATCTAAAAAAGACTAATAAAATCTATTTTAAAGTGGCTGTTATGATTGTTATCGGGTTTTTTGAAAGCATTATGTGCCCGGAATTAATTTTTTTTCCGTATGAAACAGAAACATTTACAAAATTTACGTCGTAGCCGAGTTCTTCAAATTTATTAATTATTTTTACACTATTTTCAAGAACAATTGTGTTTACAACTATTATTTCAATGTTCTTTTCTTTTAAAATTTCCAAGATCTGTTCAATATTTTGGGTTCCGCCGATAAATACCTTGTTAAAATCAAATTTTGAAATTAAATCTTCTGCATTTCCGAGTGAAACCGTGCAATTTTCTACATTAAACTTTTTTAAGTTATTTAATGCCGTATTTTTTGCATCTTCGCTGTTATCAATTGAGTACACAAATTTTGACCGTTTTGAGATCTCAACACTCATGCCCCCACTACCGCAGCCAATGTCTAAAACTATGTCTTCAGGATCTAAATTTAATTTACCGATACTTACGGCTCTAATTTCTTCTTTAGTTATCGGAACGCCTTCCATTCTAAAAAATTCACTGTCTTGGATCATTTTTTCACATTATTTATTATTTTGATTAACAAGTTATAAATACTGATTTTGGCTACTTATACATTAGCTTAATTTTTAAATATTAACAATCACGGTATTTTTATACACATATTACTATTCTCATCATATCTAACAAAAAGGTGAAGTTATGGCTGACGTTTTGACCGAATTGCCTGGGGTAGGCCCATCAACTGCAGATAAACTAATTGAAGGGGGATACCTCGATTTTATGAAAATTGCAACAGCAACTATCGGTGAATTAACTGATATTGAAGGTATCAGTGAAAAAGCTGCTGCTAAAATGATCATGGCTGCAAGAGATTTATGCGACCTTGGATTCAAAAGTGGTGTTGAATTATTAAAACAAAGACAGAGTGTATGGAGACTTTCAACTGGAAGCACTGAATTAGATACAGTTCTTGCAGGGGGAATCGAAAGCCAGTCTGTAACGGAATTTGCAGGTATGTTTGGAAGTGGTAAAACGCAAATTATGCATCAAACTTGCGTAAATTTACAGATGAGAGAAAAAATATTTGCAGATTTAGAAGGAGTAGTTGAAGAAGAACTTGAAGCTCCAAAAGCAGTTTATATCGATACAGAAGGTACATTCAGACCTGAAAGAGTTGTTCAGATGGCTGAAGGGGCTGGAATCGATGGCCAAACTGTTTTGGACAATACCTTCGTTGCAAGAGCATACAATTCAGACATGCAGATGTTATTTGCTGAAAAAATTGAAGACCTGATCAAAGGCGGAAATAACATTAAATTAGTAATTATTGACTCCCTTACAAGCACTTTCAGAAACGAATTTACAGGAAGAGGTAAATTGGCTGAAAGACAGCAAAAATTAGGTAGGCACATGGCTACACTAAACAAACTTGCAGATTTATACAACTGCATTGTGCTAGTTACAAACCAGGTTGCTGCAAAACCAGATGCATACTTTGGTGTTGCTGAACAAGCAATTGGTGGACACGTTGTTGGACACGCTGCAACATTTAGATTCTTCTTAAGAAAATCAAAAGGAGATAAAAGAGTTGCAAAATTATACGACTCCCCACACTTGCCGGATTCAGAAGCAGTCTTTAGAATTACAGAAAAAGGTATTCAAGATTAATATCTTTTAAAAATTAAAAATAAATTTTAATATTTTCTTTTTTCATTAAAATTAAAAAATAGAAATTTTTGAGTATTTTAGTTATTTTAAATTATTTTATCATTCCCATTTCTTTTTGCCGTTTTATCCTTTGAGATAATATGCATGGGCCGTTTCTTTTTCCGCCGATTGGAACTTTTGGAGTTCCAAGACAGTTCATGCATCTTGCCATTACACTTGCACCAAGAGCAAGTCCGTCTTCAACGAAAATTATGTTTTCAGACACGTTATCCCATATTCCAAGTTCTGAAAGCATTTCAATTATCAATTTTGGCTTTTCACCAGTAATTCCTGCTCTTCCAGTAATCCCTATTGCCGTATCTCCATTTATAATTCCTTCCTCATGTGCAATCTTTATCAATCTCTGAGTGATTTTTGAAGAAACAATGTCTAAAGTATACATTAAAGTTGGAAGATTTGATTCTTTTAAAATTTTTGCACCAATTTTTTCAAGTTCTGGAATATCGCTTCCATTTTCACCGACATCACAACCGATTAAAAATGTTCCAGCTTTTTCTGCACTTTCAGGATTTACTGGAACCGTTCCAAATCTTTCCATCCCTTTTGGAACTTCTTTTATTATTACGTGCCCGTGAATTTCTTCTGCATATTTTTTCGCGAGTTCTTTGTTTGGGCTTCCCTTTTCAGCGTGAATATCTAAAACTGCACCGCCCCTTTTACTTACCAAATCTGTTCCACGAACAACTGCATCTGAAACTGCACCTGCAAGTCCGCACAAGTTTCCAACAACTTTTGCATAAGGTTCACCATTGTTTGTAATTCTTCCGGCAAGTGTTGTTCCAAAATCAATGCTGATACACGGGTTTCTGTAGTCAACACCGGTCCACTTACTTCCAATTTTCAATCCTGCAGTTACAAGTTCTCCTTCCATTTCATTTGCAACTACTTCTTTTCCAGTTGGAGGAACTACCCCTGTTACTGCCCCATCAAAAATCAACTTTTCAATCAAGGTGTAATCTTGAAGTATTTCTGGAAGCTGTTTTTTTGTCATTATCGGCGTCATCTTTCCATTTGGAATTCCTGCCATTCTGCATCCTTCAGCAAGAGATACGATCATTACCCCTACTTCTTCAGGCGTTGCAAAACCTGCAGTAACCCCCGTACTTCTAACAACAAAATGAAGATCGTTTACAGTTAAATGGGCCTTATCCATTGCACCTTTCAATACATCTCGAACCATTTCAGAAACTGCTTCTTTTGTAAGTTCAACGTCCCAGATAGTCCTTCCAAAAACCTGTTCTCCTTTTTTTGGAGGCCTTACATCCCTTGTCATCCTAACTTCTTTTGAAACTACATATGTTTTTCCAGATCCCATCTCTGTTGCAGATATAATTGCTTTTGTTGTCGTGTTTCCAAGTTCAACAGATGCTACAGTATAATACGGCAATATGTGCTGATTTGGACCGACCCTCTTTGGATTTAGATCCATTACATCAATACTCTGTGATTTTGCATAGTGTATCTTTGGTGATTTACTAAATATTCCTTTAATTGAATCAAGAAACCCCATGTATATCTTCTCCTTAATTTTAAAATGAATTACAGACATTAAATGCTTAAAAAAACATTATAAATTATGGAAATTTGATTATATAAATATAGCATTTTTGAATTTTAATTTTATAGGTACCTAGACTATTTAATATCCCATATTAATTTTAATAATAGTAATGACATAATTTTAAAAACATAATAAATTTAATTACTATCCATGAAATACGACCAAATCACATGTAAAAGTTAATATATCTTTAAAGTAAAGAATATTAGTATCTGTTATCAACCATAAAGGAGATAATGTGAAAATCCCCACAATCCTCGTAATAATATCATCAGTATTAATACTAACTTCTTTTTCAGGATGTATCTCTTCTTATGGCAAAGAATATAATACAGTAACTCCCGGCGTATTAACAGTTGGAATTACGCCAGAAATGCCGCCACAACAATATTATGAAGAGGGTGAACTGAAAGGTTTTGATATCGATTTGATGAAAGAAATTGCAAACAATATGGGCTTAAAACCCGAATTCAAAATTTACGAATATGGCGGTGCACACGAAGCACTTTTAAACGGAGAAATCGATTGTCTCCCCTCGATGACGATTTCACCAGAACGAAAAGAAGACATGGATTTTTCAAGGGCATACATCCAAACATATGTGGTTGTTGCAGTTTTTGAAAACAGTCCTTATCGCGAACTTAAAGATTTAAACGGTAAAAATATTGCAGTTGTGACAAACACATATACTGAAGATTGGGCCAAAGACTACTTGGGAAGTATTAACGCAAATATCAAATCCTATGACTCAATTCAAGGATTAGTTTCAGACATATATTCGAAAAATATTGATGCAGTGGTTACTGATCAGATCCAGCTGGATTACTATTCAAAGCAGAAAAGTTTTGAATCCAGATTGATTTTCGAAAAAATGACAATTGAATACTGGGCAATTGCAGTCAAAAAAGATAATCACGATCTCCAAAATGAAATAAACGATGCATTATTTGAATTGGAAGAGAATGAAGCACTTTATGAATTAAAAAATAAATGGTACGATTAGTTACCATTACCTAACTACTTTTTTATTCAACTAAATTTTCAGTTATTTTTATTTAAAAAATATTAAATACCCCCTCATAAAAACTATAATGTATGAAATAAGGTGGGGGCCGTTTATGAAAAGACATTCTATTGGGATTACCATTTTGCTATTTTTATTATCGATTTCAATTATTTCCGGCTGTATTTCAAGTCAAAACACTATGAAAAGAGGTACATTAACTGTTGGAGTATGTGCGCAGTACCCTCCAACAATATATGAAGAAAATGGAAATTTGGCAGGTTTTGATTTTGATTTAATGAATGAAATTGCAAAAAGAATGAAATTAAATACAAATTTTAAGATTTACAATTCCAAATCTGAACTTTTCGATGCTTTGGAAAAGAATGAGGTCGACTGTATTGGATCAAGAACTGTAAATTACGAAAGAAGAAAATTTATTGATTTCACGAGAGTTTATTATTATGACAGTGTCAGGGTTGCAGTTCCAGAAAGTAGTTCAGTAACCATGCTTAAAGAATTAAAAGGTAAAAATTTAGGCGTTATTGAAGGCAGTGTCTCTTCAGAACTGGTTGAATCTTATTTAACTAATGTAGGCTGTAAGTGTATATATTACGATACCCCGGAAAATTTAACCTACGCTGTAGAAAATGGGGAAGTTGATGCAGTAATTGGGCATGAAATGTACATCGAACACATATCCACTAAATGTAACGTACAAAAAAGATATTTAGACGAAAAATTATCCGTAAGCTACTGGGCAATTCCAATTAATAAAAACAATCCAAACTTAAGAAACTCGATAAATGATGTACTTTTAGAAATGGAAAATGATGGAACTCTTGATGAATTAAAGCTTAAATGGTACGGCAAATATTAATTATTTAAAATTAATTTATTTTCCAAAGATTACCCGATCTAAAATCGGTTTGACAACAGTTGATGGATTATCCATATCCCCTTTTTCATTTATAAATTCTACAAGGTTGTTTTTATCGATAAAATCAAAAATTCTATCCATTTTATCGTTATTTATCATGTTTAAAATTTTTCTAATTTTAATATTTTTATCAATTTCAGATGAAATTTCACTTTTCCAGTTTTTTTCATAGTTTTTCAAAAATTCAATGTCATAATTTCCTTCAAAATACTGGTTTATTGTATCTGAACAGATTTTTCCACATTTTGCACCATAATAAAGCCCACCGCCACTTAAAGGCTTTACTTGGCCTGCAGAATCACCAACAAGCATTACGTTATTTTTTACAGATTTTGAATAACCAATTGGAATTGCACCGCAAATGAATTCAACCGGGTTTGCATTTTTTAAAATTTCTTTTGCAACAGGATTATTTTCGATAAAATCTATTAATTTTTTGTAAGAATTATTTGAATCACACATTCCAACCCTTACCCTATCGTTTCCAAGGGGGATTATCCATGTAAAAAATTTTTCAGAATATTTTTTATCGTAAATTACGTAAACAAAATCATCGTCAACTTTCGCATTGACAAATTCGATCTGAACTCCCGAAATTATTTCCCGTTTTTTATCAAGCATATTCAACGATCTTCCAATTGTGGACCTGATCCCGTCAGCCCCGATAATTATTTCAGGAGATATTTCGAAAGTGTCCCCAATGTGCATTATCTCCAAATTATGCATACATTTATCGCGATTGGATAAATTGTTTGAATTTTTAATTTTTCCGTACGATTTTAATAAAATATCCACATTTTTAGAAGCCCTGACGGCAATATCTTTATCCATTACCTTTCTTTCAAAAACTTCTGCCCTGATTTCTTCATTTCCAACCGTAATAGAACTGTTTTTTGAATAAATATGCGCCCCCCTAACTTTATTTACTGAACCTTTAGGATTTCCCAGTTCATTTATACATTTTTTACTTAAAAGCCCTGCACACTGAAATGGAACCCCAATTTCCTGATGCTCCTCTAAAACGAGAACATTTTTATTTTTAATATTCTCTCCAGTAATAAATCCACAAGGCCCGCCACCGACAATTACCACATCGTACTTTTCAAAATCCATGATATTCCTGAAAAATTTTTTCGAAAGATTAATAGTTTTTAAATCTTATATTAAATATCATTTTAAATATAGTTTCGCTAAATTTTCTTCAAAAAAAATTATAAATGGGATACAGTGATTTATATCGTTGGAATTGGGCCTGGAAGCAGGGATTATGTTACAGAAAAAGCAGTTGATACAGTTAAAACTTCGGATTTTGTTTTGGGAAGTAAAAGGTCCCTTGAAATCTTTGAAACTAACGGAAAAAAAATAGAACTTACGGTAAATCTTAAAAACGAACTTTATGAATTTTTAAAAAACTATAAAAATTCAAATCCTAAAGAAAAGGTTTCGATACTCTCAACGGGGGACCCGTGTTTCAGCGGTCTTTTAAAAACTATATCTTCATTTGATTTTATTAAAAAAGAAGATTTTGAAGTGATCCCTGGAATTTCGTCAATTCAAATGGCAGCTGCAAAAGCCAAAATATCTTGGGAAGATTATAACATTTTAACAATACATGGAAAAGAAGAAAATTTAAAAAAGCTGTTAGATTATGTGAAAAATGATGAAAAAGTGATTTTTTTACCGAATAATTTAAAAAATGACCTTAAATTCTTGATTGAAAATGGAATTTCGGACGAAAAAGAAATAACCGTTCTTGAAAATCTTTCATATTCAAACGAAAGAATAATTACGGATAAAATATCAAATTTAATGGAAAATGATTATTCTTACCTTTTGGTCTGCATTATAAACTAAAGAGGAGATACTTTTGAAAAAAGTAGCCAGTTTACTTTCAGTCTTTGGATTATTACTATTAACCTCATTTTCAGGATGTATCGGAAACGACTACAGCTCTGTTGAAATCGTTGAAAATAGCCCTTATCCAGAATTTATCTACTTAAATAAAGATATGCTAAAATTAGTTACAAATAAAACTTCAGAACATCAAACTCCAGACTATTTCTTTATAATATTTGATGGGGCGTACATTGATAAGAATAACTATTCAAAAATAGCTGTAAAAACCCCTTTATGGAGATTTGGAAGCCTTTTTGCAGATGAAAATATACAAACGAAAAATGGAATGATATTTTTAAATTCAGATTACGTTCAAAAACCAGATCTTAAATACAATAAACCCCTTAATTATAACGACGTTATTGTCTATAACAAAAATTATGGGATATTCATAGAAATTGGCGAAGAATATAATTACGCTGAACTAATTACAGAAAATTTAAACGAAAATAGATATTTCATGGAAAATATTGATGATATTGCAGGTAAAAATATTATAAATCGAACAATTATTGAAAATGACGACTTGTTACTTGGAACTTACGTGTTAGAAAATGGAATTCCTGTTGGTGACATTAATAACAGCTTATTTAAAATGAATATTACTTCCGCGTCTTAAAAAACGTTTAATTTTTAAAACCCAAATAAAAAGATATAAAAAATGTTTAACGAATAAATAATATCAATATAAAAGCGTAAAAAGGGTATAAATCATGGACATACTGCAATTTGTTCCGGACCTTGGAACCGGATTTATAACTGGATTTATTGTTGGCTGGGGAATTAAAATAGCCCTAAAAGTGGTTATTGCGTTAATGGGCCTTTATGTATTCAGTTTAATTTACCTGAGTAATTTAGGGGTTATTTCAATAAATGTAGATGCATTATTTGGTCTTGTTGGAAATGTAGAAGGTGCAGTGATGTCTTATGGAAGTTTAGCTGTTGGATTAATTCATTCTGTATCTTTAGGTGGAGGATTTGCAGCAGGGGCCGCAGTTGGGTTAAAACAGGGATAATTTAAATTGAATTATATGTACCATAAAATATATGATAAACTCATATTCTTTTAATTTTTAAGAAGTGAAATTATGGATACTCGTATCAGGGATTTTGTAAAAACTAATGAAGGTTATTTTGCAGTAAATACTTATTATCATCCAGAAAATTCAGTTATTTCTTTTTTAAGATACATAAATATCGATAAAATTGGAAATCATCTTTTAAAAGACTATGATCTTGATGAAAACGACATAAGAATACTTAATGGGGAAAGATTCATAAAAGTGGCAGATAGTAGCAAAGCTTACGCAATTTTAAAAGAATACTACCCAGAATATTTATTTTATGATGAAATAAACGACGTGCTTTTGCATGCAATTCCTAAAAATAACATTAAAGAAATTCTGAGCCCCCAAAAAAGATTAGAAGAAGTTTTAAATGAACAAAATACTGAAGCTGAAATAAAATGTGCAAAATTAGCAGATACGCTTCATGATTACGGGCTTGAATATAAAAATATGGGAGTTTCAGGTTCAACCGTTTTAAAACTAAACAATGAAAATTCAGACATTGATTTTGTAATTTATGGGATGGAAAAACACAAAATTGCAAGAGAAATTCTATCCGTTACTTTTAAAGATGGCGTTTTAGAACCACTTTCTGAAGATTTCTGGAAAAAAGCATATGTAAAAAGAATAAAAGATGGAACATTAACTTACGATGAGTTTGTTTGGCATGAAAAGAGAAAATTGAACAGGGGCGTTGTTGATGGCGTAATGTTTGATTTACTTGCAACAAGAGAATGGGATGAAATAACTGAAAACTATGGGGATAAAAAATACAAAAATTTAGGATTTATCCAGATTAAAGCAAAAGTTAAAGACGATACCTTTGTTTTTGATAATCCTGCCGTGTACAAAGTTGAAAATGTCGAAATTTTAAACAATGAAAATAATGCAGAAGTTTTAGCATCTGAAATTGAAGAAGTGGTATCATTTACCCACACTTATGCTGGATCCACATATAATGGCGAAGAAATTATTGTTCGCGGAAAACTAGAAGAAGTTTATGGAAAAGAAACTTACAAACGAGTTGTTGTTGGAACTACTCGAGAAGCATTTAATGAATACGTAAAATTGGCTAAATAATTAATTTTCTTCTTTTTAGGGTGGTATTATTATTGATATTCCAAATTACGGAAAAATAACTTCTAAAACAGTTGTGTTTGATTTAAACGGGACTTTGGCAGTCGATGGGCTTGTAAGTGAGAAAATAAAAGAACTTTTAAAAGAACTTGGAAAAACTTACAAACTCGTTGTACTTACGGCAGACACTTACGGAACGTTGGAAAAAGAATTCAAAGGTCTTCCAATTGCAGTTGACAGGATTAAAAACGAAATAGAAAAAGTAAATGCTGCTGAAAAATATTCTCCATATATTGGAATTGGAAATGGAAATAACGACTGCATGATGCTTGAAAAAAGTGAACTTGGAATATTAATAATCGGGGAAGAAGGGGCATCAACAAATGCACTTTTAAAGTCAGATATCGTGATTAACAATATAAAAGATGCGATAAATCTGCTTTTAAATGAAAAAAGACTTATTGCAACACTTAGAAAATAAATTAAAAATAAAATTTAAAATTAAATCTCTTTTAAAAGTTCTTCGATCTTTTTAAAGTTTTTTTCTTCTTCTGGAATTACAGTTATTTCTTTTGCTGGAAGGGTAATTGATGCCCTAAATCCACAATCTCGCGCAATTTCTGTTGCTTTTTTATTTATTTTATATAAATCATCAAATAATTCAGTTGTCAGTTCGCAAGTTGGAGTACAGTACTGAAGACAGCACCCCTCTCTCCAGTATCCGATTTTATTTCCGGCTTCGCTTACACGTTTTATATCTATCTTGTAGTGTTTTTGAAGATTAAATACATCAAAATGTCCAACACGAATTAAAGGCCTAAAAAAATGAATTTTGTATCTTTTTGGAACCTTTGTAATCTCCATTTTTTTGTAGAGTTCAAATTCATCTTTTCTTTTAACATTTGCATTATTTTCACGGATATATTGAAAAACAGGGCCTGCAATTTTTTCAAGTGCAGTTTCCCCAGTCATTATTATTTTTGCATTCTCGACTTTCGCAATATCTATCATTCGAGCTTTCATTATAGTTTTACAAATTCGGCAGATGCTTTTTCCTTTGGCACCCTGTGTTTTTTTGGCCAGTTCTTCAGTAATATCTGGAAATATTATCGGTACATTAAATCGATCTGCTAATTTTTTTGCTTCGTTTGTTGAAATATCCCAACTCCATTTGTGGACAAAATGAACACACAAATGAACGTTTAATCCAAGTTCCTTTGCAATTGCAAGTGAAACGGCACTATCTTTTCCACCACTGAGCATTACAATTATTTTTTCATCTTTTAAATTCAAATCTTCAAAATTGTTTAAAATATCTTCTTTTAACTGATTTAAATGCTTTAAATTTCGCTTATTTTGCGTCCAAGGTCTAAATTCAAGATTATTATCCATATAACCCACATATCTTTAAATTAATTAGATTACGTTAGAAAAAATAAACATTATGATTTAAAATCTATCTTTTCTACTCCATGATATACGGTAAATCGGTCAATTCTTGCAAAACCGATTAATAAAATATCATTTTCTTTCGCCAAAATTACCCCCTTATCTGTTGACGGGGATTTCGTAATTATTACGGGAATTTTAGAATTTACTACCTTTTTAACCATTGCTGTTGGCTGTCTTCCACTCGATGCAAGTACGCAATTGTTTAAATCAATATTGTTTAAAACAGCGTATCCAACTACCTTATCTACTGCATTGTGCCTTCCGATATCTTCAAAATAAACTATTTTGTTTCCTGAAAAATCAAAGAGTGCTGCCCAGTGAACTCCACCGGTTATCTTCCAGGTGTCTGAAAGAGTAGGCATGGTTTCCATGATTTTTTTAATTGTACTCAATTTTAAATTTACGTTACCTTTTTTTGTATCTACTTTTTCCAGTTCTTTTGAGTTTACATATATCTTTTTATCATCTATCTTAATTTCTGAAAAACTTTCTGGAGCGATGTATCCTTCTGAAATAGTGTATCCAATACCCAATTCTTCAATATTTTCAGGAGATACGACCATTGTTTCAATTAATTTTCCGTCAAGGTATAATTCATAAAAATCCTCAGTTACTATCGTGTCTTCTTTTTCTAAAAGCCCTTTTTCTGCGCTCCAAGAATACGTTTTAACTTTTGTAACCATTTTAGACATTTTTACACCACACTCCAAAATCATACCATCAATATTATTATAACTTAAAGCATATAGTTGTTTAAATAACTGTGATACTATGAACTTGGAAAGATACAAAAGACAGATTTTAATGGATGATTTCGGAGAAACTGGCCAAAAAAAACTGCTAGATGCAACTGTAACTGTTGTCGGTGTTGGGGGCCTTGGAACCGTTGTTTCACAATATCTAGCTGCCGCAGGAGTTGGAAACTTAAAATTAGTTGATTATCAGGAAGTTGAACTTTCAAATTTAAACAGACAGATCTTGCATTTTGAAAAGGACATTGGAATAAAAAAGGTTATTTCTGCAAAAGAAAAGTTAGAAAGTATTAATTCAGAGATAAACATTGAAATTTATCCTGAAAAAGTAAACGAAAATCACATCAAAAATTCAGATGTTATTATTGACTGTCTTGATAATTTTAAAGCTAGATATTTATTAAATAGATTTTCAAATAAATATAAAATCCCCCTCGTTCATGGCGCAATTGAAGATTTAAGAGGCCAGGTTACAACGATAATTCCAAATAAAACTCCATGTATTGAATGTATTTTTAAATTAAAAGATGAAGAAAAAAATAAGTCTTTTCCGGTACTTGGAGTAACCCCTGGAGTAATTGGTTCAATTCAGGCGAGTGAAGCGATAAAATTAATAACTGGAATTGGAACTCCTTTAAAAAATAAATTGCTTTCAATAAATATGCGAACAAATGACTATTTCACGTTTAATATAAAGAAAAATCCTGAATGTAAAATTTGCGGTGGTTTAAATGATTAGAGTGTCTAATGAAGATTTTAACATTGACGTTGAAACTAAAGCCCTTTTAAAAAATCATCCTGAAATAGGTGGACTTGTAAATTTTGTAGGGGTTGTTAGAAACGTAGGTTACAATAAAGGCGTTGAAAAAGAGGCTGAATTTATTGAATTTGAATGCTACGAACAGATGGCTTCAAAAAAACTTGAAGAATTAAAAAATAGGGCGATTGAAAAGTTTAACATTATCGATGCTACATTGATTCACAGGATTGGAACGCTAAAAGTAGGGGATAATATTGTATTGATAGTTGTTGGAGCAAAACACAGAAAAGAAGCATTTTTAGCCTGTGAATATTTGATCGACAGCTTAAAAGAAGAAGTTCCAATATGGAAAAAGGAATTTTCAAAAGATGGTTCCTACTGGGTAGAACAACACTAAATCATTCTAATTTATTTTAATTTTAAAAAGGAATACTATGAAATTTTTTCAAGAAAAAATATCCATTAAAGAAACAAATATTCTTTTAAAAGTAGATAATCCCAAATTTTTTAAAATGGCGAAAAATACAATTATTAATGAAAGATTAAACCTTGAAAATTATATTTTAAGAAATCCCATATTTTTAACTAGTTATTCTCCCGTTGAAGTGCCAGATAATGCACCAGAAATTATAAAATTAATGGCTGAAGCTGGATTTAATGCAGATGTTGGACCAATGGCAGCAGTTGCAGGAACATTCAGCCAATTAATTGTTGAAAATTTAATTGAAAATGACTGTAAAAATGCAATTTCTGAAAATGGTGGAGATATCTGTTTAAAATGCGAAATGGATACGACTGTCGGGCTTTATGCAGGAAATTCATCACTTTCTGGAAATTTAGGATTTAAACTAAAAAAAGAAAAAATGAAAAATGGATATGGAATCTGTACTTCCTCAGGAACTGTCGGACACTCCGTAAGCCTTGGAAATGCCGATTCAGTTACAGTTTTTTCAAAATCTGCGATTATTGCCGATGCTGTTGCAACTTCGATTGGAAATTTTGCAGTTGGAAATGCTGTTGATGCAATAAATAATTGCCTTGAAAAAGCTGAAACTATTTCAAAAATTGATGGTGTTTTTGTAGTATTTGGAGAACACGCTGGAAAAATTGGAAAAATACCTCAATTGATAAAAACGGATAAAAAAGAAGTTTTAGGAAATGTTTTTGAAATGGTTTGATGTAAAATTATAATATAATTGGTGTAAATCATGAATTCAAGAGCAATCAAAGGTATAATTTTAATTTCTACAATAATATTCTGCATAATCCTCACAGGATGTGCCGACTACACTGATCCGTCAAACGAAACTGTTCAGGCCGCCGTTTTAAACGAAGAATATGAAGAAGAAAACGAAGAAAAATACGATAATTCAAATGATGAACCGTATGGATCTGAAGAAAATAGATGATCATTAAATTTAAAATGTAAAAACAAATACTATTTTTAAAATTATTTTAGAAACTTATTCGCCATAAAGGTGGTTTTTTGAAGGAAATTAAATTAAATTCTGATTCTTTAGAAATTTACGAAAAATCAGCTTCTGAAAAACTAAATAGAAACGATTTAATTGATTTGTGGAATTTAAACTTAAATGATTTGCTAGATATATCATATAACTTAAAAAAATTATTTAATAAGGATAATATTGATTTGTGCTCAATTATAAATGCCAAATCAGGAATCTGTCCTGAAAACTGCATATTCTGCTCTCAATCAAAACATAACCGTTCAAAAATAGAAACTTACGGATTAAAATCAAAAGAAGAGATTTTAAAAAATGCTAAATCGGTTGAAAAATATTCAAACCGCTTTTCGATTGTTGTTAGTGGAAAAACAGTTACAGATTTAGAATTTGAAAATATTATTGAATCGATTGAAGAAATTCAAAATAAAACGAAATTAAAGGTTTGCGTTTCATTAGGGCTTTTAAATAAAGATAAATTAAAAGCTTTAAAAGAAAGAAACGTAAGAATCCACAATAACCTTGAAACATCTGAAAACTACTTTAAAAATATCTGTACAAGCCACGATTACAGCGAAAAAGTAAAAGTAATTCTCGAAGCTAAAAAAATAGGGCTTGAGATGTGCAGCGGCGGAATTTTTGGAATGGGTGAATCTATTGAAGATAGGATTGATTTATTTATGGAGTTAAAAAAACTTGATGTTGATAGTGTTGCTCTAAATTTACTAAATCCAATTTACGGTACCAAAATTCATGATAGAATATATTCTGGAGATATATCTCGAATTAATTCCCGTGATGCATTAAAATCGATATGTATTGCAAGAATTGCACTTCCAGATAAAGTAATTCGGCTTTGTGGTGGAAGAGAACATGTTTTAAAAGATATGCAGAAATATTCACTTCTTGCACTTGATGGTTTAATGATTGGAAACTATTTAACTACAAATGGGCAAAATATCCAGTCTGATTTAAAAATGATTGAAGAAATGGGTTTTGAGCGGTGAAAATCATGAAAAAAGGTTTGCTTGAAAAATATAACTCGTTACTTGAGTTTTTCAAAAACAAAAAAGTGGTTGTTGCATATTCTGGGGGTGTTGACAGCACACTTATTTCAAAAATTGCAAGCGATAATGCACAAACACTTGCGGTAACGATTGATAACGGATTTTTTTCTGAAAATGTAATAAAAAAAGCGGAAAATCGTGCTAAAAAATACAACATTCCTCAAAAAACCATGAAAATAGATTATTTAAATGAAATCATTTCAAAAGACTTAAAAAACAGATGCTACAACTGTAAAAAAAGAATTGCAGAAGAACTTAAAAGAATAAAAAATGAATTGAACTATGATATCATTGTCGATGGAACAATTTACGATGATATATTTGAAGATAGGCCGGGAATAAAAGCTTTTAATGAAGAAAATATAATTTCCCCCCTTTCTAATTTAAAATTCAGTAAAAATGATGTTTTTGAATTATCAAAATACTTGAAAATTGATATTCCAAAAAAAGATACCTGTATGGCAACCCGTATTTTATCAGCGCCAATTTCTAAAGAAAATATGGCTAAATCGAATTTAGCAGAAGCGTTTATAAAATCAAACTTCCATATTGAAAGTTATTTAAGGGTTCGATACCTTGAAAATATTGCAATTATCGAGATGACTAAAAAAGAATCAAAAAAAATATTTGATAATGATTCGATAGAAATAATAAATACAGAACTTAAAAAAATAGGGTTTGAAAAGGTTGTACTCGACCTCAATTTTAAATAATTAAATTACGCGAGAATTGGTGATTTTATGGAGATAAATACTGATAAATACAAAAATATTACTAGAAATCTCGAAAGAGAAATGATTAACTTAAATCCAATTCAGAGAGGAGGAATCCTACCAACTGAATCTAAGAAAATAATCTATGAATACTGGGATGGGTACAGTGTCTGCGATTACTGTTCAGGAAGACTCGACCAAATCGAAACTCCCCCTATAAACGAATTTTTAGAAGACATGTCCAAATTTTTAGGAATGGACATAACAAGACCTACACACGGTGCAAGGGAAAGTAAATACGCTGTTATGAATTCCATCTGTAAAGAAGGCGATTACGTAGTTTTGGATGGAAATGCCCACTATACTTCATATGTAGCACTTGAAAGAGCTAAATTAAACTACGAAAGAACTGAAATTGAAGAATACCCGACATTTAGAGTAATTCCTGAAAGTTATGCTGAAAAAATTGACATGCTCGAAGATTCTAAAAAAAATATCGGATTAATCCTTTTAACACACGTTGATGGAAATTACGGAAACGTTGCAGATGTTGAAAAGGTTGGAAAAATTGCAAAATCTAAAGGATATCCATTTTTATTAAACTGTGCATATTCTGCGGGAAGAATGCCAATTGATGGAAAAAAATTAAATGTGGACTTTATTGCAGCATCAGGACACAAAAGTATGGCTGCATCTGGCCCATGCGGTCTTCTTTCAATAAATAAAAAATATGAAGATGAAGTGCTTGAAACTTCAAAAGTAAATGTATTAAAAGAACTCCAGATGCTTGGTTGCACTAGCCGAGGAATTCCAATTTTAAGTTTGATGGCAAGCTTTGAACACCTGATTGAAAGAGTTAAAAATTGGGATTTAGAACTTGAAAAAACAAGAAAAGTGGTTAATGAGCTTGAACCATTAGGATTTAAACAGATTGGGGAAAGACCAAGAAACCACGATATCATAAGATTTGAAACCCCGATTTTAGATGAAATTGCAGAAAAAGATAAACGAAGAGGATTTTTCTTCTACGAAGAATTGAAGAAAAGAGGAATCGGCGGAATCAGAAGAGGAGTTACAAAAGAATTCAAAATGAGTGTTTATGGATTAACCAATACTCAAGTTGACTACGTGATAAATAGCATGAAATCTATTATAAACGAGTTAAGGTGAATTTAATGAGTTCTAAGTATATACTCCCAGTAATTGCGCTTTTAATTCTTGCGAGCGCAATATATTTCTCATTTGGGCCAGATACTCCTGAAAAGTACGTATTTTTAGGAGTTACCTTTAGTATGGGCGGCGTAGAATACCAAGGATACACTGTTGAAGGTCAAAACATAATATTTGAATACACAAGAGAAGGGGACGCATTTTCACAAGCGGCTACCCCGAGGGTTGCTCAAACTGGTGAAAAATACAAAAATGTAGAAAATGTATATGTAAAAGTCGATACTAACGGCGATGTAGAGTATTACAAAGCTGAAATATTCGATGAAACCGAAGAAATGGTTAGATACTACGTAAAAGAAGAATAAAATAAAAAAATTAAATTGAAAGCATTCTTTCAATTGCTTTTCTTGCATTTTCAATTATTTTTTCATCAAGCGTTATTTCATGTTTTTCTTCCAAAAGACATTGTTCTATTTTTTCTAAAGTTATGTTTTTCATCGATTTGCAGATTGCGTCAGTTCTTAAAGGAATTAGTTTTTTTGATTTCCCCACTTTTTCCAATTCTATTTTAAGCCGGGATATCATGTCGCATTCTGTTCCGATAATAAATTCGCTGCATTCTGAATTTAAAACGTGTTTTACCATTCCACCAGTACTCATCACGTAGTCAGCACTTTCCTGTAATTTTGGGTCACTTTCAGGGTGTATTAAAAGTTCTGCATTTGGATACTTTTCTTTTACTGCTTTTGCATCATCAATTGTAAACATTTTGTGAACATAGCAGTGTCCGCCCTCAGGCATTGGAATAATTTTTTTATTTGACCTTTTTGATACAAAATAACCCAAATTATTGTCTGGACCAAATAATACTTCGTTTTCTTCGAAAGAATTCACAACCCTATCAGCATTTGCAGAAGTACATGTTGCGTCAGCCAGTGCTTTTGCAGAAGCAAGTGTATTTACATAAATTACAACTTTTGCATCAGGATACTCTTTTTTTGCGTCAAGTATCACTTCTGGGGGAAGTTGGTGTGCCATTGGGCAGTCTGTTTCAATAATTTCGGGAATAAGTACTTTTTTCCCACTGTTTAATACTTTTGCCGTTTCTGCCATGAAATCTACACCGCAGAATACGATTACATCTGCATCGGTATCTCTTGCAGCAATGCAGAGTTCTAGTGAATCTCCAATAATATCTGCAATTTTTTGGATTTCTTCTGGCTGGTAGTTGTGTGCCAAAATTACTGCGTTTTTCTCGTTTTTCAATTTGTTTATTCTCTCAATTATATCCATAAAAACACCAGAACTTTGTGATTTTAACCTGAATCATTGTTTTATTAGGTTATTAGTTTTTCAGTAATTCTTTTTTGATTTTCAAAGATTCAATAACGAGGTGTTTTGCCATCTCATCTAAAGTGTATGGTGTTATTGGTTCCATATCTTTTATAAATTTACCCGTGCCAACTACCAAATGCCCTTCACTTTCCACTTTTAAAAATTCTACAGGGCCTTTTTCAGTCTTCGCATCTCCAATTTTAATTGCAGGATCAAATCCAAATACCCCATTAGTTCCAATTGCAACTTTTTTAGTATTATTACAGTAGTCTACAATTTTTTTCCTAATTGGAAGAGTATTTCCACCTGCAAAAACAATTAAAACAACATCGCCAGTTATTTTTTTTATATTTTCTTCATTGACATCTTCAAAAAATGCTTCAATTTTTTCAGGGAAAAATTCTTTTAAAAAATTTATTTTATATTCTCCAAGTTTTGCACCATGTTTTCTGTGGACTATATCATTTTGATCAATCCTTGCTGCATCAAAAATCTGGATCTTTTCAAATCCGCCCCTGTGAACTTCCAAAAGATCCATTGCAATTCTAATCCCTAACCTTCCACATCCAATAATAGAAACAGTTCCTTTTGGCTTTAATTTATCTTCTAGTGCTTTAATATCCATAAAAACCACACAAATAATATATTTATTTAAAATTGACATTTTTCAATTAAATTTTTCAATTTAAAATATAATTATCCTTTATTAATATAAAGATAACGTTAGCAAACCTAACATCTGTATATATAACTTATCATTTGAATTTAGAAGAATCATATATATAGAAATGAGGTGTATGTTGTATATGACTCACATGAGATGAAATTATGCCAGAACATATACTATCCGGGATCAAAGCAGTAGTCGCAATAAATATGCGAAAAGAAGGGAAACTTCAAAGAGAAATAGCAGAGTTTCTAGAAATGGATCGTTCAATCATCTCCCACTACTTACACGGCAGATATCCATCAGATAAGGTCATGAGAGTCTCTGAAGAGATTATATCTTTACCCAAAGAACACGGCATTCCATTAATTACTTCGCTTGGTGACAACAAGCAGATTACTAAAAAGTTAATAGAACGGATATACAATATAACAATAAGTATTGACATGGAAAAGTGTATCGCATGTGGCAAATGCCTTGAATGCGAATACGGGGCAATTTCGGTATATTCCGAAGACATTGGCATATCAATAGACAGGGAAAAGTGTATTCTCTGTTGCAAATGCGTTTCCGAATGTCCTGTTGGTGCTTTGAAAATAGTCAAATAATCGAAATTAGGGAGGAAGTACAATGAAAAACTTCAAAAAAGACGAAAATGATGGCGTCATTGAAATTTCAAGATCTGGCGTTGAAAAAAGAGTCTTGAAATGGGACGACTGTACCTGCGTTGGTTGCGGTATTTGTAGCGAAATCTGTCCTACAAGCGCTATAGAAATGGGGCCATTAGGTGCTATTTTTAAAGGGGACATTGATGCTCCAAAATTAGACATCTCAGAAAAATGTGTTTTGTGCGGTATGTGTGCATGTGCATGTCCATTCGATGCTGTTAAATTAAGCATTAACGACAAACCAATCACTGAAATGCCACAGTACCCTAAAATCAAAAGAGGAATTGAATTAAATCAATCCAAATGTGTTTTATGTGAACAGTGTGAATTAGTATGCCCTCAATGTGCTATTGACGTTGAAAGAGAAGTTCCTGAAAGAAAATCCTTAGTATTAGGAGAAATCACAATTAAAAAAGATGATTGTGTTTTATGTGGAATTTGTGCTGAATACTGTCCTGCTGATGCAATTGAATTAATTCCAAACGACATGAACGCTTTAAGCTTAAATCCAATTGCAGATATTAAAATAGACTTAGACGCTTGTGTGTACTGTAAAGTATGTGAAAAAGCATGTCCGCACAATGCAATTGAAGCAATTTGTTACAAATGTCCACTTGCAAGCAAAATTAAAAAGCCAGAACTCTACGGCGAAATCAAAGGACAAACAAACATCGACAAAGACCTCTGTGTATCCTGTGGATGGTGTGCAAACATCTGTCCTGCTGACGCAATAGAAGTTGAAAAACCATTTGAAGGAGAATTAATCATCGATGAGCCTGCATGTAACGCTTGTGGTGCATGTATTTCAGTTTGTCCATGTAACGCACTTGTATTCCCTCAACCTGAAAAACAGGGAGACAAAGTACCTAATGTTGTAGTTAATCAGGATGTATGTATTTTATGTGGTGCATGTACGCATTCATGCCCTGTTGATGCATTAACAGTTAAAAGAACAAAAATAAATATGACCGAAGCAAATGCACCTGCATGGAAAAAAGCTTTCTCAAAATTAATGAAATAATTTGAATATTATAGGTGATTTAATGTACAAACTCGAAGTATATCCTGAAAAATGTCACGGATGCGGAAACTGTGTTGTTGCATGCCCTGTAAACGCACAAGATCCTGATGTATATGGTGGCAAAGGACCAAGCAGTGATGAAAAATTAATTATGAGAGTAGAAAATGGTGTTGTATCCATCGTAAACGGGGACTTATGCGGTGGATGCGGTGCATGTATTGAAGCATGCCCTGTTGATGCCATTAAATTAGTTATTGTAAAATAACTAAGATTTTAAGCATATCTTATCTATTGTTGGTGATATTATGAAATTTATGCTAAATACGGGACGAACCATCTGGCAAGGCGAAGCCATTGAAGCTGGAAAGAACCTTGAAATGTACAGAAAAGCTGCAGCAGTCTGCTACATGAACCCAGAAGACATGGATGCATTGGGCGTTAAAGATGGCGATGCAATAAAAGTAATTTCAGAATACGGTGATGTTGCAGTAAATGCAATTACAACTGACCAGCCAGCGCCTCTTGGAATGATATTTATCCCAATGGGACCTTGGGCAAACAGAGTTGTTTTACCAGATACTGAAAGTACTGCAATGCCTTCTTTCAAAGGGCCTCTTGAAGTAGAAGTTGAAAAAACTGACGAAGAAGTACTTTTAATGTCTGATTTAATGAGAAAAGCATACATTGAATAACTGGAATATTTTGGGTGATCTCATGGAATATATCATAAGAAATGGTACCGTCTTTGACCCATTAAACAAGGTCAACGGAGAAAAGATGGATATCTGCGTGAAAGACGGAAAAATCGTAGAATCTGTATCAAAAAATGCTTTAGAAATTGATGCAAATAATAAAGTAGTAATGGCAGGCGGTGTTGATTCACACAGCCACATTGCAGGAGCTAAAGTAAATACTGGAAGGACATTAAGACCTGAAGACAGTAAAAAAGATCTATTTTCAAAAGAAGGATTGAGACAAGGATCAGGATTTTCAATACCTTCGACATTCAAAACAGGTTACCAATACTCAGGTATGGGTTACACAACAGTTATCGAAGCAGCTATGCCTCCGCTTGTTGCAAGACACACACACGAAGAATTTATGGATTTACCACAAATTGACAAAGCTGCAATGCCATTATTTGGTAACAGCTGGATGGTACTTGAGTACTTGAAAAACGGCGATTTGAGTATGTGTGCTGCATACGTTGCATGGCTTTTAAGAGTAACAAAAGGATTTGCAATAAAAATCGTAAACCCTGGCGGAACAGAAGCTTGGGGTTGGGGTAAAAACGTACACGGGTTAGATGACGAAGTCCCATACTTTGGAATTACACCAAGAGAAATCGTAACAGGACTTACAAAAGTAAACGAAATGCTCGGGTTACCTCATTCCGTTCACGTACACCCAAATAACCTCGGTCACCCAGGAAACTGGGAAACCACCATTGATACAATGGACTGTGTAAAAGATATCAAAGCTAAACCAAAATTCGGCGACAGAGATACTGTTTACTATAACACGCACCTCCAATTCCACTCATACGGTGGAACTTCATGGAAAGACTGTGTAAGTAAAGGAGTAGAAACTGCAGATTACGTGAACAAACACAAACACGTAATGATTGATGTTGGTCAAGTTACACTTGATGAAACTACAACCATGACTGCTGACGGACCAATGGAATACGATCTTCACATGACAAATGGCCTTAAATGGGCAAACTGTGACGTTGAACTTGAAACCGGTTCAGGTGTTGTTCCATTTATCTACTCACCAAAAGGACCAGTTTATTCCCTCCAGTGGGCTATTGGTTTAGACATTTTCCTCTATACAAACCCTGAAAAATTGATTTTAACAACTGACCACCCTAATGCAGGACCATTCATAAGATACCCGAGAGTTATCGCTTGGTTACTTAGCAAAGAATACAGAGATGACTGGATTCAAAATAGGGTTCACAAATGGGCTGCAGAAAAAAGCCATATAACTGAAACCGACAGAGAATACTCAATGTATGACATTGCACAGATAACAAGAGCAAACTCATCAAAAGTACTTGGTTTAAGCGGCGACAGAGGCCATTTGGGCGTTGGTGCTAAAGCAGACATTTCAATATACGACATCGACCCTGAAGAAAAATCAGGTAAAAAGATAGAAAAAGCATTCCTCGAAGCAGCTTATGTTTTAAAAGACGGCGATGTAGTTGTAAAGAACGGAAATGTTGTAAAAGAAGTTTACGGAGATACAATCTTTGTAAATGCAGAGATAAACGAGAGTTTAGAAGCAGAACTTTTAAAAGACCTCAACATGAAGTTTAAAAAACTCTATTCCGTAAATATGGAAAACTACCCAGTTCAAGATGCTTACGCAAACAGCTGGATGCCAATAAACATTGATGCTACGGAAATACAATAAGGAAATCTTATTTAATCTTTTTAAGGTGAAATTATGAATGAATTAATTCTTAATTTGAAGGGCGATGTATCAGTCCCTGTTGAAATGGACAAAATAATTCCTGAAAAAATTCAAGAAATGAGTTTAGAAGAAATTTCTGGAATTGAATTAATACAGGGAAACAAAACTGCTAAAGTAAGCGAAATCTTTGACGTTGAACTCAAAGAAAGCCCTGTTTCAAAAGTAACAATTAACAATTGCTGTAAAAAAGTTAAAAGAATCGGCGAAAAAATGACATCCGGCGAAATCGTTGTAAACGGGGACGCTGGAATGTACGTTGGAGTCGAAATGAAAGGCGGAAAAATTACTGTAAATGGTGATGCTGAAAGCTGGGTAGGTCAAAACCTTAAAGGCGGAGAAATCATCATCAACGGAAACGCTGAAAACTACGTAGGTTCTGCATACAGGGGCGACTGGAGAGGAATGAGCGGTGGAAAAATTACCATTACTGGTAATGCTGGATCCGAACTTGGAGAGTACCTGAAAGGTGGAACGATTGTTATTAAAGGTAACACAAAAATAATGCCTGGAATTCACCAAAACGGCGGTATGATTATCATCGAAGGAGATATTGAAGGAAGAGCTGGTGGAGAAATGATGAAAGGTGCTATCGTAGTTTACGGTAAAATCTTAGAACCGCTTCCATCATTTAAATTCGAAGGAATAGTTGAAGATCCACTCGTTAAATTATCTAAAAAAGATGCTGGAACTCAGTTGAAAGGAACATTTATAAAATTCAGCGGAGACTACGTAAACACAAAACCAAAAGGACAGCTTTACGCAGCAATTGAAAACAATAAAAACTTAATTTAATACTTTTTTTAATTTTTGAAATTAATGCTATTTTGAATTATTTTTTATACTCCTATATGTATAGTATCAATTATAGAATAAGGAGGACTACTATGATTTTAGAATTAAACGGAATTTATGCAGGGCTCCGATTTTCAGCAGCACACATTGTATTTGGACATGACAGCTGCGGAGTAATTCACGGCCACTCTTATTATGTAGACGTAAAACTCTCTGGGGAGCCATCAGGAGAATTTGGATTTGTCTGTGATTTTAAAATATTAAAACAGATTGTAAAAGAACTTTGCAGTGAACTCGACCATAAACTGCTTGTTCCAAGAGACCATGAAAATATGGAATATTCAATGGAAGGAGATTCAATCTACTTAGAATACGTTGAAAAATCGGGAAATGTAAAAAAATACATGTTTCCCGTAGAGGACATTAATTTACTCCCTTTAAAATCAACTACTGCAGAAGACCTATCCATTTACTTTACGAACTATATTGAAGATAAGCTTCAAAAAATGGATCTTGAAAAGTCGATCGAATGGATTGAAACTACAGTAAATGAAGGAATTGGACAGGGTGCAAGATACACCC
Organism: Methanococcus maripaludis; assembly: GCF_002945325.1. Classification (NCBI taxonomy): domain Archaea; kingdom Methanobacteriati; phylum Methanobacteriota; class Methanococci; order Methanococcales; family Methanococcaceae; genus Methanococcus; species Methanococcus maripaludis. The sequence continues at coordinate 1,453,677 of NZ_CP026606.1, read as the reverse complement.
TACACTTGAAATAATAGTGTAAAAGGCGTAAAATCAAATAAAAATTTATATAAATTATAATTTGCACACTTTTAGCATGATTATTTTCTAAACCTGGTGATAACATGAACCTGGAGCTTTCAGTAACTGAAGCCATGAGTACTCCGGTAGCCACTGTAACATTGGATACCACAGCTTACGACGTGGCAAATATCCTTAAAGACAAAGGAATCGGATGTTTAGTAGTGTTAAACGATGCTGGAAAACCGGTAGGTATCATAACAGAAAGGGATTTAGCACTCGGAGTTGTTTCAAGGAATTTAAAATCAAAAGAAGTAATTGTTGAAGAAATTTCCTCTTCAAAATTAATAGCAATTGCTCCAAAATCTACGCTGATGGATGCAGCTAGAAAAATGGACGCGGAAAATGTAAAAAGACTCCCTGTAATCGATGGTGATGAGTTACTTGGAATAGTTACAGTAAGCGACATTACAAAACTATCTCCTGAACTTTTCAACATTATGGTCGAAACAAACGAGATTCATAATTCAGAATACCCGTACTCGAAAAATGAGGAAATTGAAGGGATTTGTGAAATTTGCGGAAGTACAGACAGTGTAAATTACATCAACGGAAGATACATCTGTAAAAACTGCAATGAAGATTCTGAAGGCGAAGAAGAGTAATTATCTAAAAAAGAGGGATATTTTGAAAATAAAAACCATTGTCGGCGAAAAAAAAGTCGAAAAAGTATACCCTACAACAAAAATTATTGAAGCACTCACAATGATGGATAAAGAAAACGTCAGAAGGATATGTGTTGCAGATCCGGGAACTGGAAGGGTAGAAGGAATTTTGACGAACATGGATATTGTGGACTTTCTCGGAGGAGGCTCTAAATATAACCTCGTAAAGTTCAAACACAATCACAACATGCTTTCTGCTATCAACGAGCCTGTGAAAGAAATAATGACCGACAATGTGGTATTAATAAAGGAGAATGCAGAATTAAATGAAGTAATTGATTTATATGTTGAAAAAAAAATTGGTGGAATGCCCGTAATTGATAAATCAGGCGTTTTAATTACCACCATTAACGAAAGGGACGTTATAAAATATTTAAAAGACCAGGTTGACGAAAAGCTTCTTGTAAAAGACTGCATGACTGAAAACGTAGTATCTGCAACACCTGGGGAAAGATTAAAGGATGTTGCACGAACAATGCTTAGAAATGGATTTAGAAGACTTCCCGTGGTTTCTGAAGAAAAATTAGTTGGTATAATCACTTCAACGGACTTTGTAAAATTATTTGGAAGTGACTGGGCATTTAACCACATGAAAACAGGAAATATTCGAGAAATTACGAACGTAAGAATACAGGACATTATGAAAACAGATATTGTTTCAGTAACTTCGGATATTAAATTAATTGATGCAATTAAAAAGATGAACGAATTAAATATTGGGGTACTCCCTGTAGTTGATGGGGAAAAACTCATTGGATTAATTACTGAAAAAGATATTGTAAAGTGCATTTACAAAAAATAGATAATAACTGAAAAATTACTAACTTTTTTTATATTTTTATTTTTTTAATGGCATTTATTTTTTATAGTGATATTTACTATTATTTTTCAAATTTGATTATTACATTACCGGTGATGACTTTTGAGAATTAAACCAGAATGCGCACTCTGCATTACACGGCAAGTTGTAGATGTTGCAAAAGAAATAACTGATGATAAAGCTGAACAGTTCAAAATTATAAGTTGGGGACTCGAAAAAATCTCCGAAATGTATGGTGAATCATCCGTTCCATCATTTATGGGTACTGAAATTCACAGATACATAAAAGAAATGACTAAAAATAGCGACCCTTACAAAAATTTAAAAGATGTTGCAAACGAATTTGCTCTTAAATACCTAAATGATGTTGAAAAATTACTTGAAAGTGATGATGAACTTGAAAGATTGCAGAAAAAAGTAAAATTAGCAATTGCAGGAAACGTAATTGATTTTGGCCCGTATAGTACAGGAGTCAATATCGAAAATATGGTAAAATCAACACTTGATGGAAAATTAGATATTGATTTTAGTGAAGAATTATTAAATGAACTTAAAAATTCAAAAAAAGTATTTTACACTTGCGACAATGCGGGAGAAATTGTTTTTGATCTTCCATTAATAAAAGAACTTAAAAATTATGTTGAAGTTGTTGTTTCGGTTAAAGGAAGTCCAATATTAAACGATGCAACACTCGAAGACGTTAAAACCGCAGGAATCGACCAAGTAACAAAAGTAATTACAAGCGGAACTGATGCAATTGGAATAAGGTTTGAAGAATCTTCAAAAGAATTCATAAATGAATTAAACAGTTCTGATTTTGTTATTGCAAAAGGAATGGGAAATTACGAAAGTTTAACCGAATATGAAGAAAAACACGGACAAAACTCTGAAAAAATTCCGGTTTATTATATTTTAAAGGCAAAATGTGAGCCTGTTGCCGAACACGTTGGAGTATGTGAAGGCGATAACGTTCTTTTAAGGAAAGAGATAAGTAAAGTTTAAAATTAATAAAGGCAGATTACAATAGAGAAAAACATTTATTCATTTATTTTTAAGGTGGTATTTTGGTAACTTACAAAGACGCTGGTGTGGATATTTATAAAGAAGACAAGGTCATAAGGGCGCTTGCTTCACAAATTAAATTTGAACGAACTGATGCAATAAAACCTGCTGATTTAAAAGGACACTATGCAGGAGCTATTGAATTTGGAGATTATTATTTAGTGCTCTGTACTGATGGTGTTGGAAGTAAAATGGTTGTTGCGGAAATGGCAAACAAATTCGACACCGTTCCAATTGACATGATTGCAATGAACGTAAACGATGCAATTTGTATTGGAGCAGAACCAGTTGCTCTCGTTGACTACATGGCTGTTGAAGATATCACAGAAGACATTGCATCACAAATTGGAAAAGGATTGAATGACGGAATAAAAGAATCAAACATCAATTTAATCGGTGGAGAAACTGCATCACTTCCAAACATGATTAAAGGAGTAGATTTGGCAGGAACTGTTCTTGCAGTTGTTAAAAAAGATGAAATCGTATCTGGAAAAGAAGTAAAACCTGGTGATTTAATCGTTGGTTTAAGAAGCAGTGGAATTCACAGTAACGGTTTATCACTTGCAAGAAAAGTATTTTTCGATATCGCAAACCTCAACGTTAACAGCAAATTATCACACGGAAAAACAGTTGCTGAAGAGCTTTTAACCCCTACAAAAATTTACGTGAAACCAGTTTTAGAAATGATTAAACAAGTGAATGTAAAAGGACTCGCACACATTACTGGCGGCGGTTTTAGAAAATTAAAAAGATTAAACAAAGAAGTATGTTACAAAATCGATGAATTACCCGAAATTCTTCCAATATTTAAAGAAATGCAGAATTTAGGAAATGTAGCAGATGAAGAAATGTTTAAAACATTCAATATGGGCATTGGATTTTGTGTAATTGTTGAAAAGGAAGATGCAGAAAAAATAATTGAAATATCAAACCACCACAACATTCCTGCATTTGTAATTGGAAAAATCGAAGACAGCGTTGAAGTAAATGGCGAAACTAAAAAAGAAACAGTTTTAGTCGAATACAATAACAAAAAAATGATAATGGAATAATTTAGAATATACGTTTAAATTAAAAATATGGGTGAATACTGTGCCTACAATTAACGTGAATAAAGTAGATTTGGAACGATTGAGCAATATTTCGCTTTCGGACAAATTAATAGAAGATAGATTCCCAATGATGGGTGTTGAAGTAGAAGAAATATTCGAAGAAGTCGATAAAAACGGGAAAAAACAGAACATGGTGCAGTTTTCAATAAATCCTGATAGGCCAGATTATTTAAGTGTTGAAGGCCTTGCAAGAGGTTTTAGAGGATTTATGGGAATTACTACAGGAATCCAAGAATTTGAAGTGATTGATTCAGACATTAAAGTAACTGTTGAAGAAAATGAAACAAGACCTTATGTCGCATTTGCACTTGTTAAAAATGTTTTAATGGATGACCTTGTCCTTGAAAGCATGATAAACCTTCAGGAAAAATTACACTGGGCAATTGGAAGAGATAGAAAGAAACTTGCAATTGGAATTCACGACTTCGATAAAGTAAAAGCTCCATTTACTTACAAAGAAATCAAAGGGGATGAAATTAAATTTGTTCCATTAGGTTATGAAAACGAAGAAATGACACCTAGAGAAATTATTGAAAAACACGAAAAAGGAATAAAATACGCCCATTTAATTCAAGACGATAAATTCCCAATTATTGTCGATGTAAATGGCGAAGTTCTTTCAATGCCTCCAATAATCAATGGAACATTAACAAAAGTAACCCCAACATCTAAAAATTTACTTATTGACATTACCGGAACTGAAAAAGAAGCGGTTGAAGAAACACTAAACATTATCGTCTGTGCACTTGCAGAAAGACGCGGAACCATTGTTTCAGTAGATGTTAACGGGAAAAAATATCCAGATTTGACTCCAAAATCAAGAATAATTTCCGTTGAATCAATTAATAAAAAATTAGGACTAAATTTAAATCCTGGAGAAATAATTCAGGCTGTTAAAAAATCAGGAATGGATGCACTTTATGAAGATGGAAATTTGATTGTAAAAATTCCTGCATACAGAAATGACATCTTGCATAACGTTGATTTGAAAGAAGAAATTGCTATAAACTATGGATATGAGAAATTCGAAGGAAAATTACCCTCGGTTGCAACTACCGGCTCAAAAGATCCTGTTGAGAAAAAATGTAGTGCAATGTCTGATTTAATGATTGGACTTGGATTCTACGAAGTTATGAATTTAACACTTTCAAATCAAGACACGTTGTTTGAAAAGATGAATTTAAAAGTGGATGAAAAAGATTATATCGAAGTTTTAAAACCTGCTTCAATTGAACATAGGGTCCTTAGAACTTCGATTTTACCGCTTCTTTTGGAAACGCTTTACATTAACAAGCACAATGCTCTTCCTCAAAAAATATTTGAAGTTGGTGACTGTGTAGTTATCGATGAAGAAGATACTGAAACTGATACAAAGTGTAAAAATATCAAGAAAATTGCGGGTGCAATAACACACCCTTTAACGAACTTTAACGAAATAAAAAGCTCAACTGAAGCACTCCTAAGGGAGTTTTTTGAAGGTTTTGAATTTGAAAACTATGAACACCCAGCATTCATAGCTGGAAGATGTGCAAAAATACTTAAAAGTGGAAAAGAAGTTGGATTCTTTGGAGAAATACACCCCGAAGTTATTTTAAACTTCGAACTCGAACATCCAGTAGTTGGATTTGAAATAACTATCGAATAACTATTTTAACTTTTTTTGACATAAATTAATTTAAATCATTTTTTAATTTCAAAAGGTGAACAATCTTGCAACTTTTTATTTTAGATAGCGATCCACTAAAAGCTGCTAAAATGCACTGCGACAAACACGTTGTAAAAATGCCTCTTGAAGCTGCACAAATTTTATCAACAGTTCACCACATTCATGATTCAATTTATAAAGAAAAATGCTATAAAAAAACGCACGAAAAACACCCCTGTGTTATATGGGCTTCAAAATCTCCTAAAAACTACGAATGGGCGCTATCTCTTTTAAAAGCACTTTTATCAGAATATACTTTTAGATACGGGAAAATACATAAATCTTCTGAACTTTTAAAATACTTAGAATATAATCCGGTAAAATCGGATATTACTGAGTTAACACCTTTTGCACAGGCAATACCAAAAGAATATACCTCAGATAATGCTGTAACTGCATATCGCAACTACTACATATCTGAAAAATCGAGTTTTTGTAAATGGTCTAAAAGAAAAGCGCCTGAATGGTATTTAAAGGGAATTAAAGATAAAAATAATAACAAAATTTAACTATAATTTTGAGCCGCATTTTTTATTATTTGGACATACAAAACTTTTTTCGATTTCTGAAACTTTAAGTTTTGAACCGCATTTTGGGCAGAAATGTTTATTACCTTCATCAATGATTTTTTTTACAGGATACTTAACCACATTCAATCCATTCTTTGAATTATTAGGCTGTAAAAGACTGTAAATTATACTTTCACATTTCTTTTGGGTGATTATCGGATTATTATAACTTTTTATTTTTCTAATGATTTCAGGGCTGTTTATAATGCCATCCAAATTAAAATCAAGTTTTGATGTAGCATTAAATATTATTATAGGAATTATTTCGATATCTTTTACTGCAATAACTTCTTTTTTTAATAAATTTACTAAATTATAAGTTTCTAAAACAGGATTTTCAATTAAATTTTCAGATCCATTTATTTTTTGAACCCACTTACCGTCTTTATTTGTAATAGTTCCAGGCAGATTTTTTGAATTTATAACGAAAATTCCGTATTTTGAAACTATGATGTAATCGATAACGCTTAAATTACCATTACGGCCCAGATTATAATCTTTTAAAATGAAATAATCCTTTTTATCAAGATTTCTTAAAAATAAACTTAATGGATATTCATTTAATTTTCCACTTATCGGTGATAAACTATGTTTTGATAGTGAAGTTATAAATCCCATAATCCCCCTCATAATTATTTATAGCCACGTAGCAGCTTCTTTTGCCCAGTATGTTATTATAAAGTCAGCCCCTGCCCGTTTTATGCTTAAAAGCGTTTCATATATTACTTTTTCCCTATCAAGCCATCCTTTTTCTGCCGCTGCTTCAATCATTGAATACTCCCCACTTACACAGTATCCTCCGACTGGAACATTAGATATTTCTTTTGCCATTTTTACAATATCAAGATACGGAAGAGCTGGTTTTACCAAAATTAAGTCAGCACCTTCTTTTATATCGAGTTCTATCTCTTTTATGGCTTCTCTTGAGTTTCCCATATCCATCTGGTATGATTTTCTATCCCCGAATTGCGGTGTGCTCTCTGCAGCATCCCTAAATGGCCCGTAAAATGCTGATGCATATTTTGCAGCATAACTCATTATTGAAACGTTTTTAAATCCATTCTCATCCAAAACATTTCTAATTTTTAAAACCCTTCCATCCATCATGTCAGATGGTGCAACAATATCAACACCGGCCTTTGCATATGACAGAGCAATATTTCCAAGTATTTCAAGTGTCTCGTCGTTTAAAATTTCTTCTCCTTTAATTATACCGCAGTGCCCGTGGCTTGTGTATTCACACATACAGACATCCGCAATTACTAAAAGATCGTCCCCAAGTTCGGCCTTTACTTTTGAAATAACCTTTTGAACTCCACCGTTTTCATTTACCGCAGAATTTGCAAATTCGTCCTTTTCAGTTGGAATTCCAAACAAAATTACTCCGGGAACTCCCAATTTTGAAATTTCAACGCATTCTTTAACTGCGGAATCTACACCATACCGGAATTGTCCAGGCATTGAGTTAATTGGAGTTTTTTCATCGTTTTTTAAATTTTCATCTACGAAAATTGGCATTATTAAATCGTTTTTAGTTAAAACGGTTTCTCTTACCAAATCTCTAATTTTCTGGTTTTTTCTAAGTCTTCTTGGCCTTATTAACATTTAATCGCCTGATCGTATATTAATTGTTAAAATTATATATTATATGTCGTAATCAAAAATTATAGTTTAAAACAATATAATAGTTTTTGTTTTCAAATTCAATAAAAAAGTTTAAAAAAGGCTGAGATGCCGATAATCGTACTTAAAATTTATCGAGCGTATCTTCTGCAGCGAAAACTATCGGGTCAATTACCATTGAAACTGGTGGTGCATAACAGAATTCTTGATTTGCTAATTCTTCAACAGTCATTCCATTTGAAATTGCAACTGACATTGCATCTACTCTTTCTGCGACTCTTTCTTCTGAAATAATCTGGCAACCGATTACTTTTCTCGTCATTTTGTCAGCAACCATTTTTATGTAAATTGGTTTTCCGCCAGGGTAGTATCTTGCTCTTGTAAGTGATTTTGAGTATCCTAAGACAATTTCAATTCCATTCATCTTTGCAGCGGTTTCAGTCATTCCAGTTCCACCAATTTCAAGCTTTCCGATTTTTGAAACCATACTGTTTAATACAGGTTTAATTTCTGCTTCAAGTCCTGCAATACATTTAGCTGCTACTTTTCCCTGCCTTACTGCGGTTGTTCCAAATGGTGAAAGTGTGTTTTGCATTGTTATTGCATCGATTACTTCAACACAATCTCCAACTGCATAGATGTTTGGGATTGATGTCTGCATTTTTTCATTTGTAAGAACTGCCCATCTTCCAATGTCACAGCCTGCGCGTTTAGCAAGTTGGATGTTTGATCTAACTCCTGTTGACATAATTACCATTTCTGCAGGAATTGTTTCTTCGCCAACTAAAACAGCTTCGACCTTGTCGTTTCCAATAATTTTTCCAACAGGTTTTTCAAGAATAATTTTAATTCCCTGTTCTTCCAAATATTTTTGGACAGTTTCTGCCATGTCTGGGTCGAGTGCTCTTGGGAATACTTGTGGAACCATTTCAACAACAGTTACGTTTAACCCAATTTCTTTTAATCCAAATGCAATTTCAATGCCGATTGCTCCAGCACCTGCAACCACTACATTTTTAGTGTCTTTTGCCCATTCGGTTATTTTTTGACCATCTTCAATAGTTCTTACTTTAAATACGCCATCTAAATTTACTCCTTCGATCGGAGGTACAAATGGAGTTCCCCCAGTTGCTAAAACTAAATTATCGTATTTAATTTCTGTTTCGTTTCCATCTTTTTTGTAAATTACTTTGTTTTCGCCTGAAATCACGTCTAAAACTTCAGCTTCGACAATTACATCGATTCCTTTTGCCTTGTAATCTTCAGGTGTGTGCATGATAATAGTATCAAAATCTGCAATTTCTTCACCAATTACGTAAGGTATAGCGCATGGTGAGTATGCAATATATTTATCTGAGGTAATTACTGTTACTTTTGCATTTTTATCGTGTTTTTTTATGTTTGATGCAGTTGTAAGTCCCCCTGCACCGCTTCCTATTATTACTACGTCCATATTTTCACCAAAATAATTAAAAAATTTGTGTAAATTTCGAATAATTCTTAGAATATAGGAGCTTTTTTCAAATATATAAATTTAATTGATAATAACAAAAATTTAATCAAATAGAGCCCTAAAAAAGCATTTTTTTAATTTTAAACCGCGTATATCCAAATAATGGCTATTAAAATTCTTAAAATAGAGTACATCATAATTAATTAAAAAAAGAAAGTTTATGAAAATTATTGTATTTCTTCCATGATTTCATTATATAATGTGAAATCGTAGAGAATTGCATTTATTTCTTCAGCATCTTCAAGTCCTGCTAATTGGCCAGTCATTGCACCTTGTTCATCCATAACTTTTACAAATTCAGGTCCAATAGCTTCTAAAGAACCAATTTCATTTGTAAATCCGATGTTTGGAATTGAACGTTCTTCAACTTCTAAGTCAGTTCCGAGCCATTCAGCACTTGCATTTACTGCAAGTTTTGGATTTGCCGTAATTTCATTGTTTGCTAAAGCCATTAATTTTAAGAATGATTTTACGCCTTCTCTTTTGTTTTCTATTGCATTATTTGATGCAACAAATACACAGCAAGGGTGGTTTTCCCACATTCCTTCAGGTGGAACGTTTCCGGAATAAATTACTGGTTTTCCAATTCCTGAAACTGCTAACTGCTCTGGTGTTGGTTCCCATGCAATTACTGCATCGAGTTCATTGCTGCTTAATAACTGTGGCATTGTTCCCTGACCCTTACAGTTGATAAGCTGAACCATTGTATCTTCATCATTTGGATTTTCTGTGTAGGTAATTCCTTCAGCATCGAGTGCTGATTTTATCATAACATATTGGATTGAGGTAGGGAGCGGGTGTCCAATTTTAACCTGTACTCCTGATTCTGCCTGTTCTTTTATGTAAACTACAAATTCTTCCCATGTTTTAGCAGGAATGTCGCTTTTAATAACGATTGCTGAACCTTCTGATTGAGCAGGGCTTACAATTTTTGCAGCAGTTCCCTGATCAATTGAGAATACTGCAGGAGGAACTCCGTTTAATCCAACGTCAATCTGACCTTGTGCCATCAAAGTCATGATTTTCGCTCCACCTTCAATAACTTTTATAAATTCAACATTTGCTACGAGTTTATCGTTTTCATAAAGTTCGTATGTTTTTTTATTCTCAACTTCTTGTAAATATACGCCATATTCGTCTTTGAATACATCAGGATATTCTGCTGCAACAAATAACGGTGCATCGTGGTCTGATGGAAGGTATGCAACCTTCAAGTCAGCAACTTCCCCATCTGAAGTAGTACTATCCGTACAACCTGCAAATAAAAGTGCCAATAATAAGCTTGCAATTATTACAAATTTTTTAATAATTAACACCTCAAATAATCATTCATAGAAAATATGTATTTAAATATATAAAATTTACAGTAAAAAATATAAACTCGATAATTTTAAAAAGTTTAAAAATTTAAAAAAGAGATATTTGCCTTATTTTTTCGAAACTTTAAGTCTCGTTCCACAGTATGGGCAGACCATCCACGTTGGATCAACTTCTCTTTTACAACCGCTGCATTTTTGAATTTTATCTTCTTCTTTGATAAGTTGGAATCCGCAGTGTGCACAGTTATTCCAGTTTTCAGAGGTGTGTTTGTTACAGTTTGGACAAGGTTTTGTTTCAGCAAACTCCATTTCTGCCAAACTTGCACCGCAATTTGCACAGTTTTCCCAGCCAATATCAACTACACCATTACAGTTTTGACAGTAAAATAAATTTTGTACAAATTTTGAACCAAGAGTTACTTTGAGTTTTTCAAGAGCAATTGAAGCCTCTCTTTTTAAAACTTCATCAATATCATATTCCATTATTCGTTCAATTCCCGAAACTATTCTCTGAATTGCCATTTTGTCGGTCATTTCCATGTACTGCAATGATTCAGGTCTTAAAACAGTTAAATCAACAATTTTTTTCAAAGTGATTAATTTAGTAGCAGGTACTGAACTTTTAAGCCCGTTTATTATGCTTGCCCTTTCTTCCTCATTTATTGGAACTATCGTAACCATTATCTGCCTCCTTCCAGTAGGGGATATTCTCATCCATTACATTTAAATTTCCTAGTTTAACTATTTTACGATAATAATATTCCATATAAGCCATAACTTCTGCTTCAGTCGCGTTTGAAAGCTCCGAAATTTCTATTTCTCTTGTTCCTATCTCGTAAAGGTAATAAATCTTCATATCTCCACTGTTATTATAGTAAGAAAACACTTCTACAGAGTTTATATCCTCAAAATTGTTGTATGAATACCAAAGGATATAACAAAGGTCTAATTTTGCAGATTTATCAAGTTCTCCCCTTAATCTTTCTCCGATAGTATTTCTAATTTGAAAAACCCTTAATATATTTCCGTCTTCCGAATTAATTTTTTTTACTTCGTAAACCCCGTATTTTTCAAATTCTTGCATTTCTGAAAGGTTATCCTTTTTTTCCTGCAAAATTATCAGTGGGACTGCTGCAAAAATTAAAACAATTATTAAAATAATGAGGTATTCTTTTACAGACATAGTTTTCACAATTCGTCTCAGTTAAGAAGGAGTTTTGAATCTACTGCACCTTCACCTTTGAGTAAATCTTTATAATCATCAATAATGATTCCAACGTTTATAAGATTATCCAGTTCTTTTTTAAAAGACATTTTTCTAAAATGTTCTCTTTTATTCAACTCATACATATAGCGTAAAGTCTCTTTTTCACGCAATTTTTGAGTTTTTTCATCAAAACCATTGTTTTTTGATTTTAATTTTTCAATAGAGTCAGATATATCTTCAGAAAATATTTCAGAATATTTTTCAGAAAAACTATCAAATTTTTTAATTTTAAAGAAGTATTTTCCAAGTTCTGCCCTTTCTTCCCAACAAATTTCTGTTTTTTCATTTAAAGAAGTTTTATCACTTCTTTCAGCAAAGTCTAAGGAAAATTCCGAAAGTTGGTCGTGATATAATTCTTCACAGCATTCTATTGCATGTTTTATAGTTTTTTTACTGCATTTACCTACCTGAACACCACTACAGTAGTGTTTTAAAATCAAAAGTAAGTCCCCATTCCATTTTACCATGAAACTGAAGGGAAACAGCCTGCACATTGCAGGTTTCGTATCATAGCTTTTTTCAAGCTGTATTCTACATAAATTATTCTCGATAAGGCCGCACTTTCCATTTCTAAGGGCTAAAACATGTTCATAATTTGAATTTGACTTTTCAATATAATTTTCATAGCCTTTTAGTCTCATCATGTCAAAATAACTTAAAAATACTCTCCAATTTTTGCAACTGCAACAGTAAGCGCAGTTAACGCAAGAGTATCTCATTCCGTCAAATGTAACTTCAAAGCTCATAAACGCCTCTTGACTCTACAAATCGTCATTAAAAAGTTCATTACTTTCTATAAATTCAGGAATATTCTTTTCTTTTTCAGTAGTCCAAAGTTCATCAAATTTAACGTCTTCACCACCATATTCCCCTTCAAATCTTTTTATTTTTACCATTGCAGGGATTTTCAAACAAGGGCCAATTATTACTGCTTCCCCAACGTTTAAGCCTGGAAGCTGATTTAATAAGTCTTCGCTTAAATTTTCTGATGCGTGTTGGACGTGTTTTTGATCGCTTGGCTCAATTAATTTTGAAATTATAAAGTTGTTGCACTGGGATAGCGACTCTTGGTCAAGGGTTTTTGGCCTTTGTGAAACAAGACAAATTCCTACACCAAATTTACGACCCTCCCTTGCAATTTTTGAAATCGGAATCTTGGATTTTGTGGGCCTGTTTTGTGGCACAATAAGATGTGCTTCCTCATATATTATAAATATTGGTTTTGCAACTTTTGTATTCCATAAAACTTTTTTTCTATCCTTTAAAATCTCCCCCGTAAAGTAAGAGATTATTAAATCGGTACTGCTTTCGTCTAATTCGCTTATATCAACAATATTCACATAATTTTCTTTTATATCTTGAATAGGATTGTAATTTATCGCAGTAATTTTATCTTTAAAAGTCATCAAATCTTCAAATCGCATAATCAATGTTAAAATACTGTCCACTTTGCTCTTAAATTCATCCATACCCATGTAATAATTGAGTTCATTGATAATCGAGTTTATATACTCATCAACAGTATTAAAATCAACTTCCTTTTTGGATTCCTTGATTTTTTTCATTGCACGCCTTCCCATTGCCCTTTGAACTGTAGCTTGTGGGTCAACTCCTGCAAGAGACATTAATGCGTCATATGACATGTTGTATACGTTTATTTTTGGTTTTATGATATTTCTTCGAATTATACTGCTCTTTGCTTCGATTTCAACATATTCCCTGTGCATATCAAAAACTAAAACGGTTGCATGAATGTTATTTAATTCTTCCAAAAGAACAGAAACGGTATTTGACTTACCCATTCCAGTAATTGCAAGTATTGCCAAGTGTCTCGAACATAACTTGTTTACATCGAGTTTAACTTTTGAATCTGCTGAAATTAAATTTCCAATTTCAATTGTTCCTTTTGAAAAAATTTCTCCCAAAATCTTTTCAGATGCATTGTAAACTTCAGTTCCAGGTTTTGGCGGAATTCTTGGGATCTGCATATTTTTTACATCGCCCAAAATTTTTATTTTTCCAATCGTGTAGTAAGAATCGTTATTTTCAAAATCTTTTAATTTTTCAAAATCTTTTACATTGTATACGTCTTCAAAGATTTTGCATCCTTGATTAACCGACTCAACCATTCCCAAAATTTCTAAATCACAGTAATTGATTGAAACATAACTTCCAATTTCAGGCATGTGCTTTGCAAGAAAATTTAACTCAGTATTTGAGGTTTCACCTATAACGTAGCCCATTAAATTATCCAAAAATACCGCCCTCCGACTAATATAAAATATTTAAAAGTTGAAAATACTTAAAAAAAATTAATAATTATTTTAATTTACTTACTGAACTTTTTCTTTGAGTTTTTTCTGTAACGTTGTGTTTATTAACTTTCCATCAGCTTTTCCCCTGAGCTGCGCCATACATCTTCCCATCAAAAGACCCATTGCACCCATTCCTTTTTCGTTTACTTGGGAAATGTTTTGATTGATTATATCTTCAATTATTGATCCTACTTCTTCAACAGACATTGATGACATTCCTTTAATTTCTAAAATTTCATCGAGTTTTTTTGAAGGGTTTTCAATAAATCCTTTTATAACTTCAGGAACTGCTTCTTTTGACATTTTGTCTTCTGAAAGCCCTTTGAAAAGTTCATCAAGGTGTTCTTCAGTCAATAACTCAGTGTCAAGCCCTTCTCTTTTTATTTCTTTTATTGTAGCTTCAAGGGTCGTTGCAATGAGCGTAGGCTTGATTTTTGAATATTTTTTTGAGAGACTTTCAAACAAATCAACATGGTAAGACATTACCATCTGTTTTGCAAGATCTTCGTTTAATTCATACTCTTTTACAAATCTTACAAGTTTTTCTTCAGGCATTTCTGGAAGGTTATTTCTAACAAATTCGATCTTTTCTTCAGTAATTGTAATTGTTGGAACATCTGTTTCGGGATACATCCTTGCAGCTCCAGGAAGTGGCCTTAAGTATGATGTATTTCCGTCATCGAGTGCTTTTCTCGTTTCTTCAGGAATTCCGATCATTGATTCTTTTGCCCGTTCGATTACTGCGTTAAGTGCTCTTTCGACCTTGTTTTTCTTGTCAGCAACCAAAATTACAGCATCATTTTCGCCGCAATTCATGTATTCTTTTAATTTTATAACTTCTTCTTCAGTAATTCCGTATTTTGGAAGTTCATCGGTGTGGAATAATCCTCCAACTCCACCAAGTACCTTTCCACGGTCTGAAAATTCTGTTCCAAGTCGTCTTCCCGGCTGAACTTCTCTTCCAATCATTCCTGAAAATCCTTTCAATAATATTGCTCTAATTACACCTTTATTTTTAAGTGCATTTTTCAAAACTTTTGATTCCGTATCTTTTAAAAATTCGGTGATGTCTTTGATTTCATCGACAACTTCTGCATTTCTTTTCAAAAGTTCTTCTTTAATTTCGTTTAAACTGATCTGTCTTGTAACTTCGTTTTCGATGATTTTTTCAATTAAATCAAGGTTTTGAACCCCCTTAACCTCAATTCTTGCACCATCCCTAATTGAAATGTTTACATCCTGTCGAATTGTACCAAGGCCCCTTTTAACTTTCCCAGTAGCCCTTAAAATGGTTCCAATTCTTCTTGCAGCTTCTTTACCCATTTTTGGAGATGTGATATCGGGTTCAGTTGTAATTTCCAAAAGAGGGATTCCAAGCCTATCAACACAGTATTTCGTGTAGTCTTTTCCATCTTCAATCTTTTTACACGCATCTTCTTCTAAACAGAGGCTTGTAACCCCAATATTTCCATATTCTGTTTCGATGAATCCTTCTTGGGATACAAACATTGTTCTTTGAAATCCTGACGTGTTTGAACCATCAATAACCATTTTTCGCATGATCTGAACTTCATCAGCCATTTTCATGTTCATCAATGTTGAAACTTCTAATGCAGTGTCCACTGCTTCAGGAGCAACGTCGTGAGGCGGTTCATCGTCAAGTTCCACCAAACACGTCGTATCGTTGTAATATTGGTAGATAAACTTCTTTTCCTTTTTTGATTCGAGAAGCGCCGCCTTATCAACGTGACCCATTTCACTCTGAGAAGGTCTTAAAACCCTTTCAATTTCCCCGTGAGGTTCGTCATCCCTTATTTTTGTTGGGCAGTTACAGAAAAGTTTTCTTTTAGTGTTTAACTGCTGGTGTATCTCAAGTCCAACTTTCAATCCAAGTTTTTCGTAATCATAATCCATATTATCACCAAAAATCAAAGTAAATACTGAATAAATCCATTTAAACAATTAACACTCCAGATTAATAGATTCGTTAATTTCTCCGGCAATGTTTTTAGACATTAATTCTTTTGCTTCCTTAAATTCATAATTTCCAAGCAAATGCATTAATTTAACAAATGCAACTTCTGAAAGCATGTCTTCACAAGGAATTACGCCTTTTGCTTGAAGTTCTCGCCCATTTGAATAAACATTCATGTTTACTCGACCGTTGATCGTCTGTGTAGTCATTGCAACTAAAACATTGTTTTCATTTGCGTAATCGATTCCTTCAAAAAAGGTTTCAGGAGTGTGTCCAAGACCAGTTCCTTCCAAAATAATTCCTTTGTATCCTTTATCAACGTAAAATTTCAAAATTTCAGAATCAATTCCGGGATAAACTTTAATTAAAGCAACTTTTTCTTCCAAATTTGTGTTTAACACTATTTCTTTGATTTTTGACTTGTCCTGACTTTTTACATCCCTTAAATATGTTACTTTTTTTGTAAATGGGTTAATTTCAGCTATTGGAGTTTCATTTACTGATTTAAATGCATCTCTTCTTGAAGAGTGAAGTTTTCTAACCTTTGTGCCTTCGTGTAAATGACATACTGTATCCCCAGTTTCACCGTGCATAAGTACATAAACTCCTTTTATCGGTTCAGTTGCAGCTTTTACTGCTGAAATTATGTTTAATGCTGCATCTGAAGAAGGCCTATCACTACTTCTTTGAGCACCAACTAAAATAATTGGAACTTCAGAATTTACCATGAATGAAAGTGCTGATGCGGTGTAGTGCATAGTGTCGGTTCCGTGTGCAATAACAATTCCCTCAGCCCCGTTTTCAATTTCTTCTTTTATCGCTTCTGCAGTCATCGCCCAGTACTTTGGAAGCATGTTTTCACTTAAAATATTCAAAATAACTTTTCCTTTAATGTTTGCAACATCCATTAATTCAGGAACTGCCCGAATTAAATCATCTGCGGTAAATGCTGGGTGAACTGCTCCTGTTTTATAGTCCACTCTTGAAGCAACTGTCCCACCAGTTGATAAAATAGAGATATTTTTTAATTTTGGGTTTTTTTCTAAATTTAGAGGCGGAAGGCCGTATTTTGGCTTATCTCCTGATTCCAAAATTTCAATATTTTTTATTTTTTTCTTATCGAGTCCAACGTTGTATCCGCTTTTCATTTTGATTACAACAGTATCTTCGCTTAAAGAAGGCATTACTGTTCCAGAATACGTCGTGTTTTCCAGTTCGAGTTTTACAAAATCACCGATATCCATTTTTCCACCTTTTTTGATAAAAATAATATGAAGATTAAATAAAATACGTCATTATGGTATAAAAAAATTAAACTTGAAAGATTTAAGGAATGATACCTAAATTTCCTCAATATATTCCTTTACAATTGGAATTAATCTATCTATCGTTTTTGGAGTGTATTTTGGAGATATGCTGAATACAACATAATCAAAAGTTCCTTCTTCAAGGTAATCTTTCCCAGATATTAATTTTAAAGGAATTTCTGGCTCCAAATCTAAAATTTTTACATTTTTAATTTCATTTTCTATTTTTTCAGTTTTTTTAAGCTGAATAATTTCACTTTTTACATCGTAGTTCTTAAAATGAAAATTCAATAGATCATTTCCGCCTTTCGGGTGTGTAACATAAGTTAAATTACTAATCCACCGATTTGCAATTGCAAAAGCAAGATAATTTCCTTCATACATCATTTCAGGATCATTTCTTTTTTCAACGGGTTTGTGAAGCAATTCTTCCATGATATATTTGTAGGAAAAGTCCCCAAGCCCAAGATCAGCATGAGCATCGATGTGAACAACTTCAAAGGGAGTTTCGAGTTCATTTTTTTCGATAAGTTCTCTCCAAAAATAAAAAGCTTCGTGGTGTTTTTTAACAATTCTTCCTTTTATTTTATTATTTTTCGATAAATTACTGTTGTTTTCTAAAAAGTCGATAAATTTATCTTTTTTCCAAACGACATACTCTTTTTCGTCGAGTCTTTTGTTTCCTTTTTTCCAAAATGCAATTTTATTTAAGAAAAAGTCCAGATCAATATCTAAAATTCTCATAGTTTCACAAAAATCAATTAAAAGCAAGGACAACTATAAAATTCATGATATAAATAAAAAATCTTAAAATATAGAAGTGTAATAGTATCATCAAATATAATTAACATTTATCAAAAAATGTCATTTAAGGTGATTACTTTGAATATTTTGTGCATCGATATTGGAAAAGGAACTCAGGACATTTTATACTTTGACACTAAAAAAAACGTTGAAAATGCAATTAAATTAATACTACCTTCCCCTACAACGATTATTTCTCGAAAAATTATGAAATTGAAAGAAGATTTAAGAATTGACGGAAAATTAATGGGAGGAGGCCCAGTTTCATTTGCAATAATGCAGAAATTAAAAAAAGGATACAAAGTAGAAATTTCCGAACAGTGTGCGAGAACAATTAGAGACGACTTAGACGAAGTTAGGGAAAAAGGAATTGTTATAAAAGAAAATATTGAAAATCCAAATGTAAATTTAGAAGATTTAGATTTTGAAATGTTAAAAACAATATTTTCTTCGATGGGACAGGATTTCTCTCCTGAAGTTGTTTGTGTAGCATGTCAAGATCACGGATTTGTAAAAGGACAGAGTGATCGGATCACCCGATTTAAATATTTTGAAAAAAAGTTAAATGAAACAAAAGACCCGTATGAATTTTATTTTGATAATAAAAAGTATAAAACAGACAATTTTTCGCGATTTGAATCCATTTTAAATACCCTTGGTGAAAATAAATACAAAGGATTTGTAATGGACAGCAAAATGGCATCGGTTTGCGGTATTTTAAATTATGCAAATGAAAATAATATTAATGAATTTATCGGCCTTGACATTGGAAACGGCCATACTTTGGGAGTTTCAATGCAAAATCAAAAAATTAACGGCCTTTTTGAACACCATACAAGATTAATCGACGATCAAAAATTAAAAGACATTGTTGAAAGAACATGCAATGGATCTTTAAAAAATGAGGATATATATAACGACAACGGCCACGGTGCATGCGTAACTTGTAAAACTGAACCTGAATCAGTGCTTATTGCAGGGCCAAACAGAGAATTATTTAAAAATTACGGTAATTATGCATATCCTGGAGGAGATGTAATGATTACAGGCTGTATCGGCCTTTTAGACGTTTACCAAAAATTAAGAAAAATTTAAAGTTGGAGGTTAAACTCATGTTTATAATTTCTGTAACGTACAAAAAACCAATTGAAGTCGTTGAAAAATATTTGGCTGAACATATTGAATTTTTAAAGAAAAACTATGAACTTCAAAAGTTATTAGCATCCGGCAGAAAAGTTCCAAGAACTGGCGGAGTAATCATCTCAAATGTTAAAACCAAAGAAGAAGTACTTGATATGTTAAAAGATGACCCATTCTACATCAATGAGATTTATGACTACGAAATAATCGAATTTACTCCTTCGTTAACTTCAAAAGAATTGGAATTTTTAAAAGAAATCTAAATATAAATTAATTTTAAAATAAAATATTAAATGTCCATTTTATTTTTTCAATTCCCAATCTTTTAACCTTATTGTTTTTGCAAGCGTTGTTCCACGCGTTATCTCTTCTTTAACTCTATCTTCTCTTTCTTTTACATCGATTGCCCTGTTTGCAATTTCCATTGCCTCATTTTTTGGAACTACAATAATTCCATTTTCATCCCCGACAATCCAGTCTCCAGGTTCAACAGTTCTTCCAGCACATTCAATTACAGCATTTATTTCCCCAAATCCTTTTGGCTCTCCCGCAGTTGGAGTTATACTTCTTGAAAATACTGGAATTCCAATTTTTAAAATTTCTTCGACATCTCTAACAGCACCATCTATTACAATTGCAACTAAGCCTTTGGTTTTGCATGAAAGCGTTGCAAGTCCGCCCCAGCAGGCAATTTCAGAACTGCAGTTGTCAATTACTAAAACATTTCCTGCAACACATTCATCTATCGCACTTACAGGTTTACTCCAATCTCCAGAGTAAGTTCTAACTGTAACTGCAGGTCCTGCAAATTTTAAAGGTTTTTCAGAGTTCCAAACTGGTTTTAAACCTTTCATTTCTCCAGTTCTATGCATTGCATCGCTTATATTTGAAGTACTTACAACATCAAACGCATTTGCAAGTTCATCTTTATTAAATTTCTTAAATTTATCCGTTTTTACAGGTTTTCCAGTTTCAAGACTTTTTACAATATCTCTTGCAGTTTGTTCAGGGTCTGCGGACTTATATAACGTTCCTCCCGCAATAATTATATCTGCTCCTGCTTCGTATGCTTTTACAGCAGTTTCGCTGTTTAAACCACCTGCTGCTGCAATTTTTGCTTTTTTACAGTTTTCAGAAACTCTTTTTACAAGTTCAACAGGATCAACATTTAAAACTTGCTGATCGAGTCCCACGTGGATATTTATAATATCTACACCCATTTCTTCGAGTTCAACTGCCCGTTTTACCGGGTCTTCCGTTGCAATCAAATCAGTTCCAACTAAAACTCCATATTTTTTTCCAGCTTTTACAGCATCTATTATCATTGAATCTGGACCAACGCCCAATATCAATATAACATTTGCACCTGCTTTTGCAGCCATTTCAACTTCCGTGCTTCCTGCATCCATTGTTTTCATGTCTGCAACGATTGTAAGATTTGGGAAGTTTTTTCTAAGTTCTCGAATTGCATTCATTCCTTCGGATTTTATTAGTGGAGTTCCAGCCTCAACCCATGTAGCCCCGCCTAAAACTGCTTCTTTTGCAATTTCTATTGCCCTTGGAAGATCAACAAGATCAAGCGCAACCTGCACCGGAGGTAATTCTGATTTAAACTGCATGATATCGCCCCATTCGATTAAAAATAAAGAATATGAATAATTAGAATATTTTGAAAAATTGATTGATAATCAAAAAAATTAATTATAAGGCCAAATTTTCTTTAGCCCATGCAATTCCTGCATTTAATATTTCAACGTTTATTGGAATTAATTTAGGTTTTTTTGAGAATGTCTGTTCTATTGCACCAACAAATACGGATTCAGAAAGTCCGGTGTATCCAATTTCCGCCAAAACTCCGAGCATTACTGTATTTGCAGCTCTTGAAACGCCCATTTCAGTTGCGATTTTTGAAGCTGGAACTTTTATTGCAGTAACTCCGTTTGGAATTTCAAATTCACCGATATTTTCATCGTAAATTATTGTTCCGCCAACTTTCACGTCTTTTGCAAAGTTTTCAAGTGAAGGTTTATTGAGCGCAATTAAAACTCCGGGGTTGTACACAACAGGAGATCCAATTTCCTGTCCTGAAATGATAACCGAACAGTTTGAAGTTCCACCTCTTTGTTCTGGACCGTATGAAGGGTACCAGGAAACGTATTTTTGGGCCCTACACGCAGCTTCTGCGAGAGTTAAACCCATACTCAAAACTCCCTGTCCACCAAATCCTGCAATTTTTACAAGTTTTTCTTCGAAAGAATCGTCTTTTGATGGATCTTCTGAACCTTTTGAATTTACTTCAAATATATTATCAAGGCATTCTTTTGAAAAGTCGCTCTCTCCCCTATTCAATGTTTCAACTTCAGCACTTCTGTCTCTGAAGTTTTGTAATGGAAATTCTTTTTCCATCTCTTCGTTTATGAACTTTTCAGCAGCTTCTGCATTTTGTTTTAAGTTTGTTGGGCAAGGGGATAATATTTCAACAAATGCATATCCTTTTCCATCTCTTTGAATTTCAAGAGCTTTTTTGATAGCACGTTTTGCCTTTCTTATGTGTGCAATGTCTGAAACAGAAACTCTTTCAATAAATACTGGAGCTTTCAGACTGCTTAAAAGTTCACACATATGAATTGGATAGCCTGCAAATCTTGGATCCCTTCCAGTCTGACAAGTTACGGTTTTTTCACCGATAAGTGTTGTTGGGGCCATCTGTCCGCCAGTCATTCCGTAAACGGTGTTGTTTACGAAAAATACAGCCATTTTTTCTCCACGGTTTGCTGCTTGGATTGTTTCATTTAGCCCGATTGATGCTAAATCCCCATCTCCCTGGTACGACATTACAATTGCGTTGTCTTCTGCTCTTGAAACACCGGTTCCAACTGCAGGAGCTCTTCCGTGAGCAACTTGAATATTTCCGCAGTCAAAGTAATAGTATGCAAATACTGCGCAGCCAACTGGACTGATTAAAACACATCTATCCTGTATTTCAAGTTGATCGATTGCTTCTGCCATTAATTTATGGATTATTCCGTGTCCACAGCCTGCACAGTAGTGCGTTGCAGTTGGTGCAGAACCGCCCTTTCTTTCAAAGATTTCAGGCATTGCATTTGGCTTTTTTAAAACTTTTTCCGTAATTTCTGTCATTTTAGTTGCCTCCTGCAATTTCTTTAATTTTAGCTAAAATCTGATCAACTTCAATTAAATTTCCGCCAAGCCGGTTTACAAGTTCAACTGGCCTTTTACAGCATGTTGCAAGTTTAATATCTTCTGCCATTTGACCGTTGCTCATTTCAACTGAAATAAATGTGCATTTTTTCTCTGCAAGTTTGTTCATTTCTTTTTCTGGGAACGGAAATAGGGTTTTCGGCCTGAATAATCCTACTTTTAATCCTTCTTTTCTTGCAACGTCTACAGCAGTTTTTGAAATTCTGCTGCTTATTCCGTATGAAACAAGGATAATTTCAGCATCATCTAGCATGTATCCTTCAAAATCTTGTTCATTTTCTTTAATTATTTCGTATTTATCCTGTAATTTGTAGTTAAATTCTTCAAGTTGTTTAAAATCTAAAAAGATTGAAGTAACCAAATTTTTCCTTGTTTCTTTTGTTCCGCAGACTGCCCAACTTTCGTCGATTTCAGGTTTTATGGCCTGTTCTGGGAATTTTAATGGCTCAACCATCTGACCTAAAACACCATCTGAAAGAACAATTACCGGGTTTTTGTACTTTGTTGAAAGTTCAAATGCTTTTGCTGTAAAATCACACATTTCTTGAACTGAATTTGGAGCTAAAACTATATTTTTATAGTTTCCGTGTCCCCCACCTTTTACAGCCTGATTGTAATCAGCCTGTTCTGGTCCGATGTTTCCAAGACCCGGGCCTGCCCTCTGCACATTTACAAGAACACATGGAAGTTCAGAACCTGCTAAAAATGAGATTCCTTCTTGTTTTAAACTCATTCCTGGACCTGATGTAGCACATAACACTCTTTTTCCAGTTGATGCCGCACCGTAAACCATATTTATTGCAGCTTCTTCTGATTCTGCCTGAACAAACTTCCTTCCAACCATTGGGAAGTATTTTGAAGCTTCGTGAAGTACTTCACTTGCAGGTGTTATCGGGTATCCAAAGTAACAGTCACATCCTGCATACATGGCTCCGACAATAACAGCAGTGTTTCCTTTTACAAGTTGTGTTGCCATAATATCTCCTCTATTCGCACTTTTTAAGCGGGATGTGTACTTCTATTGCTAAAGGTTCTGGGCAGGTGTAGTAGCAGTTTCCACAGCCAGTACATCCTTCGCCAGTGTAAATTACGTAATTATATCCTCTTTCATTGCAGTCTTTACTCATTTTTAAGACGTCTTTTGGACATGCAATTATACATCTTTCACATGCTTTGCATTCAAGAGCATTAATTACAGGATAGGGTTTTTTTGTAGAACATTCCATAATTTCATCTTTTCTTAGTTAAATTTTAAAAATAATTTTTCGATCAATGTACCTTAAAAAAAATAATTTTTTATGATAGTTAATTATTTATTTTTTTCATCAGTTTCCCGGATTTCTACACGCCTGATTTTCCCGCTGATTGTTTTTGGGAGTTCTTTTACAAATTCAATAGCTCGAGGGTATTTGTATGGGGCAGTGTTGTGTTTAACGTGGTCTTGAAGTTCTTTTTTGAGTTCTTCACTTGCTTGATATTCAGACGTTAAAACAATTGTAGCTTTAACAATCTGGCCCCTTACTGGGTCCGGTACTCCAGTTATTGCACATTCAAGTACTGCCGGGTGTGAAATAAGTGCACTTTCTACTTCAAAAGGACCGATTCTGTAACCCGAACTTTTGATTAAATCGTCGTTTCTTCCAACAAACCAGAGGTATCCATCTTCATCTTTCCATGCAGTATCCCCAGTATGGTAATATCCATCGTACCAGGCTTTTTTAGTTCTTTCAGGGTCTTTAAAGTATCCTGAGAAAAGACCAAGAGGTTTTCCATCTTCTGTTTTGAATGCAAGTTCTCCTTCTTCACCTACATCACATTCTTTTCCATCTGGCCCTTTTATCATTAAATCAAAAATTGGCACTGGTTTTCCCATTGATCCGGGTTTTGGATCCATCCATGTAAAGTTTGCAACAGATACAACAGTTTCAGTCTGCCCAAATCCTTCCATTAGCCTAAGTCCTGTAAACTCCAAAAATTTGTTGTAAACTTCAGGGTTTAGAGGTTCTCCAGCAGTTACTGCGTAGTGTAAACTTGAAAAGTCTGCTTTTGAAATATCCTGTTTAATCATGAACCTGTAAATTGTAGGTGGTGCGCAGAACGTTGTAATTTTATATTTTGCAATTTTTTCAAGCATGTTTCCTGCATCAAATCTGTCGTAGTCGTAGACAAATACTGCAGTTCCTGCAATCCACTGTCCGTAGAGTTTTCCCCAGATACACTTTGCCCATCCGCTGTCTGCAACAGTGTAGTGAAGTCCATCATCTTCAACATTTTGCCAGTATTTTGCAGTCGTAATATGTCCTAAAGGATATTCGTGGTCGTGTTGAATTAATTTTGGATATCCTGTTGTTCCTGATGAAAAATATGCAACTAATACATCGTCATTTTTAGTATCCATTTCTCCAACAGGCCTTGTAAAGTCTTCTGATGATTCTTCCAATTCTTTTGAAATATCAATCCAACTATCATTGTTTAAATTTGAAACACATGCTTTTAAAACATCTGAATTAATTTCAGATACTGCTTCATCAACATATTCTGGAACCCCGTTTTCACCGATACAGACTATCATTTTTAAGCCTGCTTTTTCAATCCTGTACACGATGTCTTTTGTTGTAAGCATGTGTGTTGCAGGAATTGCGACAGCCCCAATTTTATGAAGTCCAAGCATGCAAAACCAGAATTCGTACCTGCTCTTTAAAGTGAGCATTACAGTATCTCCCTTTTTAATACCGTGTTTTAAAAAGAAATTAGCTGCTTTATCACTGTATTTCTTCATATCATTAAATGTAAAGATTTTTTCATCGTTGTTATCGTCACACCATATGATTGCAATCTTTTCCGGCGCAATTTTTGCATATTCATCAACGATGTCATAAGCAAAGTTAAAATTTTCTGGAACATCTATCTTAAAATTTTCCACAAAATCTTCGTATGACTCAAATTCCGTCGTTTTAACAAATTTAGTAAGTAATGATACCATAATCATGCCCTTTTTCGTTTTTGAGAATAATAAAGTTTACAGTAAGTTACATTATAATTGCAAGGAATTTAGCAGTTTTTCCATTTAATGCTTCCATTGCATGTTCATACCCTGCATCAAAGAATATAGAATCTCCTTCTTCCAAAATAACTTCATTTTTGTGGATGTATAATTTTATAGATCCTTCCAAAATATAGTTGAACTCCTGACCAGGGTGTGAATTTTTGGATGGTTTTTTTCCGTCAGTTCTTGGCTCCACTGTTACAATAAATGGTTCTGCTTTTTTGTGGACAAATTTTTCAGCCAAATTTTCGTATTTGTACTGTTTTCTTCTTTCTACAGAAACTCCTTTTCCTTTTCTTGTAACCGTAAAAATATGCATTCTGGTTTCTTCTCCAGTCAAAAGTAGTCCCATGTCAACTTCAAATTTGTGTGCAATTTCATACAAAACACTTGCTGGAATATCGCAGGTTCCTTCTTCGTAATGTTGATAAATTTCTGGTGAAATTTGTAAGTGATTTGCCATCTCCTCAATTGAAATTTCCGAGAGTTCCCTTAATTCGCGAACTCTTGCTGCAATTTCTTTCATTTTTTCAGTCATAGTCTGCACCGTTAAAATAATCATTATTAAGTTAAAAGATATCTCAGACCGCATAAATTTGCGTGTTTTGTTTGATATTATATGAAAAATTATATTGGTATTTAAAATAACTATTTAATTCCGCTATATATAATGATCGATAATTATAATTTCAAAATATACTGTTCAGAAAACGAAAAATGCACTAAAAAGATCTACAAAACTAGCATAATGTTGGAGCAACATGAATATAATTAATTTAATTTTAGGGGGTTTGGAAATTTGTATAAAATAAGTTTTAAAAATTTAATTTTTGTGGCAATTCTCGCAATAATTGTAATGACTTTGTTTGTACTGCCTGAAACGTATATCAACATATCTGCAGACAATTATTCTCCAAAAACGGGCGATATTATTAATATTGATGTAGATGTCATTAAAAAGAGTGATTTTGGAACAACCACTGTGGAAATGGTACTTCCAAACGGTACAACATATATAAATACTGTTTATGGGCCAGAACCAAAAAATACTACGATATTTAACGAAAAATACAATATTTCGGAAACATATCTTAAATGGACGTTTAAAAATGAAGATAAATTCGGTTCATCGATAAATATTCTCATTTTAAATTCTGAAAATAAAACAATAAAAGCAACATCAAAAACAGACTTTTTCAGTTATGATTCATTAAATTCCGATAAACTAATCATTTCAACAGACTAAAAACAAAAAAGTAATCTATTCAATTTTTATAAATTTAATTTTTCCGTCAACTGCTACAAAGTTTCCAGTGCATTTATCATTTGTTTTGGGGCAATCGCTTCTAAAATGTGCCCCACGGGTCTCTTTTCTAAGGATTGCTGAATTTATAACAATTTTTGAAACCAAAATCATGTTTTCAAGTTCTAATTTTTTTGAAAAGTCAACTATTCCATTTATCAAAACTTTTTTTCCATCGATTTCATTTATTTTTTCAAGGGCAGTTTTTAACCCGTTTTCATCTCTTGAAATAGAAACAAAATCCCACATAGTATTTTTTAATTCATCAATTAATGAATATACGTTATCCCCAGAATTAGACTCATTAACTGTATTTTTCAATTTTTCAATGTATTTTTCAACTGAATTATATACTTTTGAAATATCAACTTTCTCTTCAGCATAAATTAAAGCATTTCTTCCAGCAATTGATCCAAAAACTTGTGTTTCAGCAAGTGCATTACCGCCAAGCCTGTTTGCACCGTGAAGTCCACCTGCAACTTCCCCGCATGCAAATAATCCTGAAATATTTGTTTCACAATTTTCATTTATCTTAATTCCACCCATAAAGTGGTGTGCTGTTGGAGCTACTTTCATCGGCTCTTTTCTAATATCCACGCCAACAAGCATGAACTGTGAAAACATTGTTTCGAGTTTTTCTTTGATAACTTCTGGTTCTAAATGAGTTACGTCCAGATAAACTCCACCATCAATTCCTCTTCCTTCCTGAATTTCGTTATATATTGCTTTAGCAACTACGTCCCTTGTGGATAATTCCATTCTTTTTGAATCGTAGTTTTTCATGAATCTTTCTTTATTTTTATTGTATAAAATTCCGCCTTCGCCCCTCACAGCTTCGGTTACTAAAATTCCAGTTCCAAGCATTCCTGTTGGGTGAAACTGAACCATTTCCATGTCGACTAGTTCGACCCCTTCACGATAAGCAATTGCAAATCCATCCCCAACTTTTTGTTTAGGGTTTGATGTTATAGGGTAAATTTGGCCTGCCCCGCCAGTTGCAAGAATTGTTGATTTTGCATATACTGGATAAATATCTCCATTTAATAAATCTAAAAATACTGCCCCAAAACATTTTTTGAGTTTTTTTCCGTTTTCTTCAACTTCATCGACAATTAATTTTATTGCCATCGTGTCTTCTAAAATTTTTATGCGCTCAAATTTGTTTAAATACTCCATCAATCCTGCAATCATTTCGTGGCCTGTCCTGTCCCCACTGTAGCAAGTTCTATTAAAACTCTGTCCTCCAAAGGGTCTTTGTGCAAATTCTGCACTTTCAGACCTATCAAAAATACATCCAAATTTTTCCAAGTTTTTAAATTCATTTGGTGCATTTTTTACCAAAACGTCTACGAGTTTTTTATTGTTTATGTATCCCCCACCCTTCATCGTGTCAGAATAGTGTTTTTCAAACGAATCTTTTTCGTTCAATACTGCATTGTACCCACCTTCAGCCATTACTGTGCATCCACTTTTTCCAAAAAGGCCTTTTGAAGCAATTACAACATTTTTCTGTCCGCATTCTATTGCAGCCCTTGCTGCAGCACCCCCGCCACCAATTATGAGTACATCTGTTATCATAAAATCACCAGATACCTAAATATTATTTTTTTAATTCCTTGAATACATCAATGTCCTGTATTGTTATAAGGCCGTTTTCTGAAACCATTTCAACAAGTTTTGGCATTATATCGTTTAATTTTTCCTCGTAATCGATACATTCAATTACTGCTGGAAGGTTCATTGAGAGTCTCAGTATATCAATTCTAGAAATGCCCCTTGTTCCGTAGCCACAAAATCCTTTAAAAACCGTTGCGCCCGCAATCCCATTATTTTTTAGGGTTTTTATTATTGAATTGATGAGTAGTTCTTTTCCATACCTATCTTCTTCTTTTAAATAAATCCTGAGAAGTTTTGCAGATATTTTTTTCATTAAATCACCAGAAAAACATTGATGCGAGTCTTCCAAGATATACCATTCCCAAACATCCAAAAACATTTAATAAAATGTTTAATCCTGTTTTTAAATAATAATTATGTTCTAACATAGTAAATGACTCGTAACTAAATGTAGAAAACGTAGTAAGAGCCCCGCAAAACCCGGTTATTATAAATAACCTGTATTCAGTAGATAATGACCCAAATAATGAAGAGTATATTAAAAAGCCAATAATAAAACTTCCCAAAAGATTTACCATAAGAGTACCTGTTGGAATCCCAAATTTTACGGGAATTATGCCGCTAACGAGATACCTTAATATCGCCCCGAAAAATCCACCAAGGCCGATAAGTAGAATTTCTCTCAAAAAATCACCAAATAGCCATATTAGTCTGCCTAACTAAAAGATTTATATACTATATAATAAATTATATTGAAAAGTACTTCTTAAAATGATATATAAGTTTGGGCCCGTGGTTTAGCTTGGATAGAATACAGGGCTTCGGACCCTGTGGTCGGGGGTTCAAATCCCTCCGGGCTCGTCAACATTTTAAAAATAAAATTTAAGAAGTATTTACACTTTTTTAAAATTATTATTAAAAAATTTAAAAGATTACCATTTTTTAAAGATAAAAACGGCTGCAAGGATTATAAAAAAGAATCCTACTGCGTAATTCCACCGAAATTCTTCTTTTAGATACAGTACTGAAAAAATACTGAATATTACAAGAGTTATTATTTCTTGAATTACTTTTAGCTGTGCGGGTGTAAAGTAGTTTGAGCCGATCCTGTTTGCTGGAACCTGCAAGCAGTACTCAAAAAATGCAATCCCCCAACTTACCAGTATAACGATCCAAAGTGGAGACATTTTATACTTTAAATGACCATACCACGCAAAAGTCATGAAAATATTTGATAAAACGAGCAGTAAAACTGGCAAATACTGTTTCATACCCTACCTTTTTTATATTTTTTAAGTATATAGAATTAAACTGTTTATTAAAATCTTTTGATGGTGTTACTGTGAATACTAATTTAAAAATTAATATCAGACCAACAACAGTTTCCGATGTTCCTTTAATCTTTAAATTTATCAAAGAACTTGCAAAATACGAAAACTTAGAAGACCATGTTACTGCTACAGAAGAAATAATAAAAGAATCACTATTTGGAAAGAAACAGTACGCTGAAACATTGATTGTTGAAGCAGATTCAAAACCTGCGGGATTCGTTTTATTTTTCCATAATTTTTCAACATTCCTTGGAAAACCTGGAATTTATATCGAAGACCTCTACATTAAAGAAGAATTTAGAGGAATGGGCATTGGAAGAAATATATTTGAATATTTATCAAATCTTGCAACAGAAAGGAATTGCGGAAGAATTGACTGGGTAGTTTTAGACTGGAACCCTGCAAGAAAATTCTACGAAAAAATGGGCGCAATTCCCGTTGATAACTGGTTAATTTATAGATTAACGGGAGATAAATTAGATGAACTCTCAGAAAACTATCAAAAAAGTAAGAATTAAAGATATATTTTAAAAATAACTTAAAAAAATGGGATTAAATTGCACATTTAAAAGTTAATTCACGTTAATTATTTTTTTAAACGTGTTTTCAAGGTCGTGCATAAAATCCATGTAATTTCCTTCGTTTACAACCATGTAATCTGCAAGTGATATTACATTACCAATTGAAAAATTCAATTCTCGTTCATCGCGTTCAACGAAAGTATTCCAGTCATTTGAATCATCTTCACGGTTTCTACCAGATAATCGTTCAAATCTGGTTTTTGGTGAAGAGTGAATTGCAATAATATCGAGTTTGGCATTTTTTTTAAGGTAATTGACTTCATAAATACTTCTTATTCCCTCAATTACAACAAAATCCTCATCTTCGTATTTTTCATGGATATATTCAAGACATGGAACAGCAATTGCTTCTTTTCCATGAATTTCTCGAAGTTTTACTGCCGTATTTCCGACATTTTCAGGATTTAATGGTATTCCTTGTTTTAATGTTTCGTGCCTTACAACATCGCCCATTGAAACAGTTATTATCTTATATTTTTCCGCTAATTTCGTAATTGCACTTTTTCCAGATCCTGGCATTCCAGTAATTCCAATTAACTTCATATTATCCCGATTATTAATATTTTTTAACTTTAATTGTTTAACTAACTTCACTTAAAGCATCTATTGCCGTGTTGTGAGTATTATTGATCGTGTCAATATTTGATTCCTGAACTGCTTTTGAACTTACAATCAAGTGATATCCTAAAAGAATTGCCGCTGTAATGACCGCAAGAACCAGCACTGAAAATTCAAGACTCAATTGGCCCCGTTTCGAAAAAAACTTCTTTAAAGCAACAGACATTTTACCACCATTTTATTATATACCTTTAAATTATATAGCTTTGTACCATTTTCATAGATTTATAATATTATCTGTAATTTATGGTTTTTATTAGTGATTATTTGGTGAATCCATGATTATCGTGAGAAAATTAAAGAAAAAGAAAGAAGAGATCCAATTTATTGATTTAACCGATGAAAAGACTTATTATGGGATAATAAGACCTGCAAACAATAGAATTACACTTTACAAATGTAGGGAAGAAAAAGCAGGAAATGTAAACCCGATACAACCTTCAAAATTGATAAATTTCGTTAGATCAAACAAAGTTTTATTAAGTGGGGACGAAGAATCGTTAAAATTAGAAGAATTCCTCAAACAAAATAATATCAAACACGGATATATTGATTTATGCCCTTTTTGCATTATTAAAGGAAAATTTAGCGAGATCACGGATAAATATAAAATTTACAACAGCGAGATCTGCCTTGAATGTGCAATCGACGAAGTAAAACACGAAGTAAATATCAATGAGGAGTTTATTGAAAAATTACTTAGAAGATTCAAAGACGCAAATAAAGTAATTGAACTTTTCAAATCAAAAAACCCACTTAAAAATCCGGAACTTACAAAATACGACGTTTTAACAGGAAATGTTGATGACAATATAAAAAATTATGAAATAAATGAACTGGATATTCCTGATTTTTTAAAAGAAATTATTAAAAATAGAGGAATCGATGAATTACTTCCTGTTCAGACTCTTTCTGTAAAAGCTGGGCTTTTAAAAAATGATAATTTATTAATTACTTCTGCAACGTCTTCTGGAAAAACTTTGATTGGAGAACTTGCAGGAATTAAAAATATTTCTGAAAAAAAGGGTAAATTTTTATTTTTGGTTCCATTAGTTGCCCTTGCAAATCAAAAATATGTTGAATTTAAAGATAGATACGAAAAAGAAGGTTATTCAGTATCTTTAAGAGTTGGAACCGGAAGACTTTCTGAAAATAAAGGAAGCGGTATCAATTCAAGCCTTGATTCTGACATAATAATTGGAACCTACGAAGGAATAGATTATTTGATAAGATCGGGAAAATTAAAAGATGTTGGAACCGTTGTAATTGATGAAGTCCACTCTATGAATATGGATGAACGTGGTGCACGTCTTGACGGCCTTATCGGACGATTAAGGTATTTATTCACCTGTCAGATGATATATCTTTCTGCAACTGTTGGAAATCCAGAAGAATTAGCTTCAAAATTAGGATCAAAACTTGTTTTGTACAATGGAAGGCCAGTTCCACTTGAAAGACATTTAATTTTTACCAAAAACGATTACGGAAAGTTAAATCTTGTAAAAGATATTGTTAAACAGGAATTTAGCTCAAAATCAAAGTACGGATTTAGAGGGCAAAGTTTAATATTTACATTTTCAAGAAAAAGAGCAGAATATATCTCAAATTATCTAAATACCAAAGGAATAAAGTCAGATTATTACCACGGTGGAATGGAGTATTCTAAAAGGCGAAATGTTGAAGATAATTTTCTAAAGCAGAAAACAATGTGTGTAGTAACTACCGCCGCACTTGCAGCAGGTGTGGACTTTGCAGCGTCCACTGTTGTTTTAGAAAGTCTTGCAATGGGTGGAGATTGGTTAAACCCGTCAGAATTCCAGCAGATGTGCGGAAGAGCAGGAAGAAAAGGAATGCATGATAAAGGAAAAGTTTACAGCCTTGTTGAAATTGGTAAAAAATATCACGCGAAAATGGAAAATTCTGAAGATGAAGTTTCGTTTAAACTGCTAAATTCAGAACCTGAAGAAGTTTCATTAGAATACAGCGAAGATGAAGAATTTGAACAGGTTTTAGCAAACGTATGTTCAATTAAAAATTACAAAAATAAAGTTACAATTCCTGATGTTTCAAAAGTTCCAGTTCTTGGTAAAAATTTGGGTTTAAATTATGTTTTAGAATCACTTTCGGGCTATCAAATGCTTGATTTGCAGAACAAAAACATAAATACAACTCGATACGGTTATGCAACGTCAATTTCATTTTTGTATCCTAAAGATGCTGAAAAAATAAGGAAAAATCTGCATAAAAATCCCCTCGACATTGTTGTATCAATTTCACCCTTTGAAAATGCATATATTCCTGCAAACCTGAAAAATAAAATCTCAAAAACCACGAATGTAAATATTCCAACGAGATTTACCGATGCTTTCGAAGTAATAAAAGAAAATTTTGAAAAAATAAAAGATAAAACCTTAAGGGATGAAATTCTGCCTTGGTTAATCGAATTTGATGGATTGATTGAAGAGGATATTATAAACTACAATTCCAAAAAAGTTCTGAATTTAAGAATAAACAAAAAAACACCGCTTCAAATATCAAAAATAATCCATGATACCCTAAAACTTCAAACATACAGCGGAGATATCTATTCCTACCTTGAAACATCGATAAATACCCTTGATGCGGTTGAAAGAATTGGTAATATTTACAATAAAAAAATAGCGAAAGAATCCGAGAAATTAAAGAAAAAAATGGAAAATCCATATAAAAATTAACTAAAATCTATTTTTTTAATTCCAAAATAAGAATAAATATCTTTTTTTGGATTTTTAGAATCAAACCTGTTTTCTTCTTTTGTAAAATTCAAAAATTCATCCAAAAATTCAATACCTCCGCCATAATTTACGGCTTTTGGATGTATTGAAAGGAAATATTTGTATTCCGACTCCAAATATTCTTTTTTAGCAATATCTACTTCATTTAATGTATTATTTTCTTCAAGATACCAAGTATATTCCTTATTTGTAATATTATATGTATAAACTGTACCATTATCCACTTCAAAAGCATATTGCCCAACAATTATAGAAAAACCCTTTTTAAGCATTGCTTTTTTTGAATCTTCAGAAATCCCATATCTTGGCGGAAGGATACATGAAATACCGTCAATTTTTAAACCATTTAATATTTCAAGCGATTTTTCTATTTTTTCCGTTGCAAGGGTACAATTACAATTAAATTCGCATCCAATATGGTCGTACCCGTGTAATTCAACATTATATCCTTTTGTTTGAAGATATCTAACATATTTAACGAAATCTTGATTTTCTTCTAAAGGATATTCATTTGCATGATTAACTATTAAAAAAAGATACGTTCTTTTGGGATACCCATATTTACTAATTACTTCATCAATTTCCTTTAAATCTTCTAAATAAACAGGGCTAACATCGTGAATCAAAATTACTGGTTCAAAAATGTTTTTTTCGTCTTTTGAATCGTCTTCAGATGAGAACCTTGAAAAATTTGCTGAAATTAGTAAAATTAAAATAAAAAAAATTAGGGTTTCCATTTTCAAATATATCCCCGTAAAATGGTTGATAAGTATTTGAAAATAGTGTGTTTTGAAATATATAAGACCATATCATTTATTAATCTAAATTAACAAATTAATATGCCTAAAATAAAAAGGTGCGCCAGTCGGGATTTGAACCCGAGTTACTGGCTTGGAAGGCCAAAGTGATACCAGGCTACACCACTGGCGCACGTTCTAACTGTAGAGATGCGGCCTCCGGGATTTGAACCCGGGTGTCGGCCGTGGCAGGGCCGTATGATACCAGTCTACATCAAAGCCGCTATTTCATTCCAATTCTCACTCATCTCAGAGCATACTACACATTGTAGTATCTCATATATAAACTTTTTGGTTGAGTTGAGTGCTAAAAGATTGTTCTTCAAAATAAAAGAAAATTTTCATATTAATTATATATACAAAAAATATTATAAGTAGATAGATGAAATTAGAATAATGATTTCGAGAAAATTTGGTTTTGAGACTGGTCGGTTAAACTTCATAAGGAGGATCATTTATGGATTTAGGAACTACAAAATATATCATTTATACCGAGCTCATTGCGGATGGTTACGTTGAAAAACACGACGTTATCGGTGCAATTTTCGGACAAACTGAAGGACTGTTGAGTAACGAACTTGACTTGAGAGATTTGCAAAAAAGCGGGAGAATTGGAAGAATTGATGTTGAACTTGAAAATATCAATGGAAAATCTTTTGCTAAAATAACACTGCCCTCAAGTCTTGACAAGGTTGAAACATCGATACTTGCAGCAACTCTTGAAACGATTGACAGAGTTGGTCCCTGTTTTGCCACGGTTAAGATAACTGAAGTTGAAGACATCAGAGTATCAAAAAGACAGTACATCACAAACCGTGCAAGATCTATTTTAAGAAAATTAATGGACGAAATGATTGACACCTATGAAATAACGGAAGAAATCAAAGAATCTTTAAGAACTGAAGAAATTATGGAATATGGGCCAGAAAACCTTCCTTGTGGTCCCAATATAATACATTCCGATTCTATTATTGTTGTTGAAGGAAGAGCCGACGTTTTAAACCTTTTAAGATGTGGAATTAAAAATACAGTAGCTGTTGAAGGAACGTCTGTTCCAAAATCAATCATGGAACTAACAAAGAAAAAGACCACAACCGCTTTTACCGATGGAGATAGAGGAGGGGAGTTAATTTTAAAAGAACTTCTTCAAACTTGCGACATCGACTACGTTGCAAGAGCACCGTACGGAAAAGAAGTTGAAGGAACGTCTAAAAAAGAACTGATAAAATGTTTGAGGGCAAAAGTTCCTGTTGAACAGATCGTTGGAAACAACTGCAATAGTTCTGGAGTTATTGAATTAAATACTCCAAAAGAAATTGTTGAACCAATAACCCCAAAACACTTTGAAAAAGTAGAAACACCGGCAGTTATTGAACCGGTTTTTAAAGAAGACGCAATTGAAGAAGAAACAATTATAGTAGAGTCTGTAAAAAAAGCCGAAACTGAAATTATAGATGTTGATGCTACAAACGAAACTCAATCTGAAAAAAAGTTCAGCGGAGTTAAAGAAATAGTGGATAGCATTAAAAATACAGGCAACGTCAAGTTTGTTGTTGATGGAACCGAAAAAACGAATACATTCAAAGAATTTCTAACAAATATCCATGAAATCAAAAAAATGGACTTCTTTGCAGCAGATATGCCGATAAGTCAAAAAATTGTGGATTTACTTTATGATAAAACCCCGATAATTGTTGGAAAAGAAATAAATGTTACTAAAAAACCCGTAAACCTTCGATTATTTTCATTTGACGAAATTGTAGCTTAAATAACAATTTCTTTTAAATTTAAAGGTGATTAAATGCATAAGGATGAACTCATCCAATTACACCAGCTTTTGGTTTATATGAGAAAAGATTTGGCAAGAAAATTTGGAATCGAACTTGAAGAATCGTTTAAAGAATATGATGATTTAAATATAAGGCCTCACCACATTCACAGAACCAAATCAGAACATACCTTTGCTATTTTTTTATTATCTGGAACAATTGGAAAAATACTGTCTGAAAAGGGCAACGTTCCAAGAAGTGTTGCAAGCAGGTTGAATGATACTGGCGAAAAATTAAGTAAAGAAATTGCTAGAAAAAAACGATAATCTTTTTATTTTTGTTTAATTTACTTTTCAGGTGGTCATATGGTAAAAAACCTCGTAAATTCTATTGAAAAACTTGTTTTTGAAAAATCTACCAAAAAATTTGGAGTTTCAAGAATTTTAAAAGAAAATGACGATAAACCAGTTTTTATTAAAGATGTAAATGGATACCCAGTTATTGGAAACTTGTGTACAAGAGAAGTTATTGCAGAGAGTCTTGGCATTGAAAAAGAAGATTTAATGAAACACATGGTTGAATCCATGAACAATGAAAAAAATGGGGAATTAATCGTTGATGAAAGTTTAGAAAAACTTTATATTGATGATGATTTGGAAAAAATTCATGAATACCCAATTCCAACATACTACGGAAAAGATGCGGGTCCATACCTTACATCAGGTGTAGTTATTGTAAAAGATAAAGACGAAGGAGTAAATGCATCAATTCACAGGATTTTAGTCAGGCCTGATGGTAATTTAGCAATTCGAATGGTCGAACAAAGACACCTCCACTACATCTACAACAAAAATATCGGTAATGGCGAAGTAGATTGTGCAATTGTTATTGGAGTTCACCCTGCAGTTTTACTTGCAGCTTCAACTTCAGGAGATGTTTCATTTAATGAATTAAAATACGCTTCTGCATTGATGAATAAACCATTAAATTTAGTAAAATGTAAAACCGTTGATTTGGAAGTTCCAGAAGCAGAATTTATAATTGAAGCAAAAATAACGGCAGAAATGGTTGATGAAGGACCATTTGTTGACATTACTGGAACATACGACGTTATAAGAAAACAGCCATTGATTAAAGTAACAGCACTTAGAAGAAAAGAAGATGCAATATTTCATGCACTACTTCCTGGAGGAAGTGAACACAAACTCTTGATGGGCATACCTCAAGAACCAAGAATGTACAAAGGAATCAGAAACACAGTTCCATCACTTAAAAATGTTGCCTTAACACAAGGAGGATGCTGTTGGTTAAATGCCGTTGTTTCAATCGATAAAAAAACTGAAGGCGATGGTAAAAACGCAATCCTTGCAGCACTTGCAGCACATCCAAGTTTAAAACACGTAACTGTTGTAGATGATGATATTAACATTTACGATGCAAACGATGTGGAATACGCGGTTGCTACAAGAGTTCAAAGCGATAAAGATATTATAATCATCCCCGGAGCTAAAGGATCATCCTTAGATCCATCAGCGGACCATAAAAATAAATTAACTGCAAAAATGGGAATTGATGCTACAATGAGTTTGTTAAAAGGAAAAGAGGAATTTATTAGAGCAGAAGTTCCAAAAGATGATGAATAACCTTAAAAAAACTTATACTTTTTTAAAAATTTTTATTTTGAAAAAAAATAGGAAATAACCAATTAATCTTTAATTAATTCTTTTCCTTTTGTCACAACAATTTTGCATGCTGTAGGTAATTTCATTGAGCATCTTCTTAATGCTTCTTTTGCTGCGTAGAATTTTTCAGGGTTTACACCAATTGTGATGATTTCCTGTCCTTTTTTAACTTTTGCAGCTGTTCCAACAGCTTTACCGAATGATAATCTCATTCCATCGGAAATCCTGTCCGCACCTGCTCCTGCAGCCATTTTGTTTTCTCTTAATATTTCGTGAGGGTAAACTCTGATATTGAATAAGTACCCAGTTCTACCACATTCACTTAATATGTATTTGTTACCTGCAATCCTTGAGGATTCCAAAGCGTTGTGTCTTATTAAAATATCTGATTTTGATACAAGCTGTACTTGTACCGGGAATTCAGCGCTTGGGTTGCCCATAACGTAGTGAACAACTTTTGGTTGAGGTACTGCTCTTACGTACTCTTTTCTTGTGTACGATCTTCTTTCTATAGTTCTGTAACATCTTGCTGGTCTTAGTGCCATAATTGTTCCTCCATATGCTTCGTGTTTATAAAAAAGCCATTCATAAGCGTGCTACAATATACATCTATCTAATGATATATAAACATTTCTTAAGGCAGAATGGGTTGAAAATTCAAAAAAGGTCGTTACTTCTTTGATTTTTTAAAGCTATTTATTCTTTTGTTTATTCTGTGTTTTATTCCATCAATTCCATAATTGTCCCTCATTATTGCTGGAACAAAATTATCAAGCCACTGTCTCCAAGGGGGTAAAAATCCAAGTGTTTCTGAAACCTTGTCAAGGTGGTTATCCCATTCAGAATTTTTTATTTTATCCATTTTGTTTACTACAAATATAGGGTTTAATTCAAGTTCTTCTAAAAAATCAGCCATTTCAAGATCAATTGGAACCTCTCCTTTGTTGCCCCATCTCTCAACTATGTCAATGAAAGATTTAGCATCCAAAATGTGAATCGATGCTGCAATTGCATCTTTATTGTCTTCTACATAGTGAATGATCTCGTCTTTAATTTTTTCCTGTGCTTTTTTTTCTATTCCTTCCATGAACCCAAAACCTGGCAAATCTACCAAGATATAAGTTCCCATATCATATTCAGTAATTTTTAGTGTAACTCCGGGCTTTTTTCCAACCCGTACATTCTTTCCAGTTACAAGTTTTACGAAAGTAGATTTTCCGACGTTTGAACGGCCCATTACAATTACTTTCGGTCGCTCATCTGCTTTCTTTTCGGTTCGAATATATTTTTTAAATTTCTGAATATCCATATTCTGACTTTGAATGTTGTTATTATTTTCTTCACTGTTCGTGTTTTCGTACATTTATAACCACTTTTAACTACTTGAAATATGTTGAAATTAGTTTTAAAACTAGATGATTCTTAAAATCATAATATGCATCAAGATACGCTGAATAAGCGTCATAAGGCGTTGAAAAATGGCTGAAATAAGAATGAACATCCATATCATTAAAACCTTTCGTGCACATGTAGTAAAAATTATCACTAGTCTGCATATTCTTATAGATTTTATATTCTATTAACTCTTTTCGCTCTTTCTCATCATATCGTTTTAAATAATTACCAAGGTATTTCCTTATTTCTTTTAATCTTTGAAAGGATAACTGCTGCATCCGGTTTCCAAGCCATGCACTCAGATCTCTTTCTGAATCAGCCCACGAAAGGGTTGAAAATTCAAAAACATCAACGGTATCTTTTGGCGTACACAATTCAAGTATTTCAGAAGGGGTTGAATATTCGATATGGTTATAATTTTCCAACTCTTTTGGAAGATACCTTAAAAATTCAAAAATTCCGGTATCGGCCCACTGGTGTTCTCCAAAAGTTTCATAATCCATGTATAAATTTATACAGTCCCCAGGAGTATTTGAAAGCCAACTTGCATATTTGTCAGCCATTAAAGGGTATTCTTTCCAATCCCTTGAAGAAAATCTAAATCCTATATCATCGCTTAAGTTGTAATTTCTAAAAAGTACGTTTAATCCAGATAATGCACTGTAAACGTAATTTGGAGACCTCCAATCTAAAATACGGTTAGCCCCTTCGGTAAATATTCCTCTAAAACCCATTTCTTTGATTGTTTCTGCAATTTTATTGTTAAAAATCAGTTCGGTATTTCTAAATGTCGTTGTTTTGTACCCGAAAAGCTCTTTTATTAATTTTTTATGATCGAGGATATCTTCTTTAAACTCTTCGTGATCTTCAAAAAGACTAGATAATGAATGGTGGTAAGTCTCACCTAAAAATTCCACATTTCCGGTTTTTGCTAAATCCCTAAATAATTCAACGACTTCTTCATTAAATTCGAGAGCCTGTTCTAAAAAAACGCCTGTAATACTATAAGATAGCTCAATATCATAATTATCAATTAATTCGAGCATTATCATATTTGAAGGAATGTAGCACTTATCTGCTACCTTGTTAAAAATTTCTTTGTTTAATTCTACGTCAACATAGCGGTTCCATAAATCCCCACTGTTTAAATTTACAGATTTTCTGAGCCTGTTTGGTTGATGGACCTCGAAATTAAGAGACAGCAACACAATTATCCCCCACAGATTTAAAACTACATGAAAATAGTGTTATTAATAGTATATAATATGTCTTAATTTAGGGAATTAATATCTCAAAATCCCCGTGAACCGCAATTATAAACATTGCATGTGACCATCCAAGAGGCATTGCGGAAATTGGAACCCCGAGGTCTTTGTGTATCTGTTCAGGCATTAACCCGCTAAAATTATATTTACATACCCAGTCAAACAGAGTTGAACTTTTTTCACGATAATTATTCAAAATTTCCTTTTTAATTGACTTATTTTTTGAAAGATCATATATAAGCAGTTCGTAATACATGTAAAGCCATAGCGTATTTATAATCCAAGGATTTCCGCCAAAATAGACGTCTTTTGGATATCTGCCAATTCCTCCAACTTTATAATCAAATGCAGATTCGATCTGGTCTGCTGTTGCAACCATTCTTGGATCATCTGCATTTACCAAGTTGAATGGAACCGTTATTCCAAGTATACTTGAATCAGTTGTTTCGTCTTTTGGATGCAGTGCTTTTGAAAATCTATTTTTATCATTCAAATATATTTTTTCAACGACTTCTTCTTTTAAAAATTTCAGCGAATTTTGCCATTTTTCAACCAATCCCTCATTTTCTTCCAAAATTTTCGCAATTTTTACTGCAGATTTAAGTCCTCCATACATTGAACCCAAAGTGTATGTGAAAACTCCGTATTTTTCTTCCCATAAATCGTAACTTGGAGAAAGCGCAATTGCTGCATTTGATAGATAATCTGCTGCTTTTTTT
Source organism: Methanococcus maripaludis (assembly GCF_002945325.1). Classification (NCBI taxonomy): domain Archaea; kingdom Methanobacteriati; phylum Methanobacteriota; class Methanococci; order Methanococcales; family Methanococcaceae; genus Methanococcus; species Methanococcus maripaludis. Next base: position 1,412,302 of record NZ_CP026606.1, on the reverse strand, counting down.
AACATTGCCCAATTTTTTCGTAAAAATTTTTCATTATCACTCTTTCGATAATGAATTAACGCTGCCCAAATCGTAGTTCCAACCTGATCTATCTGCATTGCAGTTAAACGAGGAATTCCATTGATATAATAACTCTGAACCCAAGAACCATCTTCATTCTGGGTTTTTCTGCACCATTCAAAATATTTTTCAACAATGCTGGACTGTCCGCAGAGCGAAAGTGCAACTGCAATATATCCGCCATCCCTGCACCATACATGTCGGTAATCAGGATAAAGAGATGGGGACGCCATTATTCCCCCGCCCCGATCACATAAAAGAAGCAGTGTTAAAAGAGACCGTTTACACAAATCTTCGCACATTGAAACCCGGTTTAATTCATTTGCACTTAATTTACTTATCGTTGTTTCGAGCAAATTTTTCCAGTATGAGTTTGTAAGTTGGTAGAAGTCTTCGTGATTATCAATAACAACTTTAATAGAATCCATTGTTTCCATCAATTTATACTGGTCTCCTTTGTACTCGTTCATGATGATATAAACAGAAACTGACTGTTTTTGACCAGGAAGTAGTTTTAAATCCCATGAAATAGCACTATCAGTTATAAGGCCTGAAGAAGTAGAATATTCTTTTAAAATTCCATTTGAAATGTCAATCAATGCACTTTTATCAGAAGACCTAACCCCGCATTGGTATGAATCGATTTTTTTATCGCTTCCAATACACATCGAGTACATTCCATCGTATTTCATAATCATTCTGGGGTCTTTCATGAACTGGACGGTATTTTCCCTTGGAATTTCACCCATTCGTAAATTTTCATAAAAAAATAATTTCAAATCCTGAGTTTCATCGGTTTTATTAGATATTGAAATCTGTTTTATTATTATATTGTGAGAAATTGGAATATAATCTCTTGATTCCATCAAAAATTCATTGCATTCGTAAGTGGTACGCAAAATATTCGTATCTTTCACGTAACTTTGATTAATTTCCCAACCATTGTCCCACGCCCACCTAAGGCCGTGATTGTAAATTGCAAAAGAAGCGTCAAAAATGTGTTTTTCATAGCCGAGGCTCGGGTAAAACATGTACTCAATAGACCCTGAATCATCTATTTTTGCAAGGATATTTCCATTTCCAATAATTCCAACCATCAGCCCCACCCTGAATCTATTGAAAAATTATTTAAATAATATAAAAAATGTAAAAATCAAAATTAAGTCTTATTAAATATATTAATTCCAAGTTTTATAATAATTTATTGCTTCATCATTTCGATTGCACGTTTATATACCTGAATCGTTTGATTTGCGATTGCATCCCAGCTGTATTTCGTATATGCATCGTGCTTTGCATTTTTAACTACCCATTCTCTAAATCCCCAGTCAGAAATTACCCTATCAAGACCCCATGCAATAGAATCTGCGTCTCTCGGGTAAACTTTAACCCCGTTGTATTCATGGTTTATAATTTCACTAAGGCCTCCAACATCGCTTGCAACAACAGGAGTTCCTGCAGCCATTGATTCGAGTGCAACAATTCCAAAGGGTTCATAAACCGAAGGAATAACACATGCATCCGCATATTTGTATAGTTTTTTTAGAAAAGTTCCATTTTTAAATCCTAAAAAAATAACTCTGTCACCACATCCCAAAACCCATGCTAAATGCTCCAAATGGCCCTGCATGTGCCCCTCCCCTGCAATTATTAGTTTTGAATTAGGATGTCCAATTAAAAACTTTTGAAATCCCCTGATTAAATGTTCAACCCCTTTTTGATAAACAAGCCTTCCAACGTAAAGAATCATGTTTTCATTATCATTTACACCCAGATTTCGTCTGAAATTGTATTTTTCATTATCATCGCCATTAATATCAAATTCCCAAGGATTTACGCCATTATATATCACGTTTACCTTTTCCCATGGCGTATTAAATCCAAAACACATCTCATCTTTAATTGAATGACTTACTGCAATTAATTGATTTGCTTCATAGCTTCCCCACCATTCCGCATCGTTTATTGCCCTTGAATCTTCAGAATTAATTCCGCCACAACGTCCTCGCTCAGTACTGTGAATTGATTGAACATATGGCTTTTTTGTCGTGTGCTTTATATTTGAACCGACAAACGAAGTCATCCAGTCGTGGCAGTGTATTACGTCATAATTTTCAACACCTAAACTCCCTATCTTTTTTTCAAAGGAACTTGCCATAAACATTGCCCAAGTTAAAAAATTATTGTGGGAAATTGGCTTTACCCGATAAACATTTACCCCATTTATTTCTTCATATTCTGGAAGGTCATAGCCGACAGTTATCACGTCAACTTCGTTTCCTGCCCTTACGAGCGCTTCAGATAACCCCTTACAATGTACTGCTAAACCACCAACCATTACGGGGTGGTACTCCCAAGTAACGATGGACACCTTCATTTCACATACTCCCCTTCAAAGATTAAAAACTAATATATTCTCTATTAAACATATATTTTCATTAGCATATAAAAATACGGGAGTATATGAGAAGGGGTATTTTTATGAAAATAGTTACATTAACACCGACAATAGCGCCTTTAACGTCGATAGGGGGACTAGGGGATATTTTAGAAGATTTACCAAAATTTTTAAAGAATTTAGGAAATGAAGTATATGTAATAACATATGATCATCAAAACAAAATTTCAAAAAGACCTCATGAGATTGTAAAAAAAATAGAAGTAAAATATCAAGGCTCAAAACTCTTTTTTGACGTGGTAAAAGCAGTTCATCCAAGTTCTAATTTTGAGATTTTTGCATTTAGTAATCCTGAAATAAATCAGCTTGATAGCTGGGATCCTATAAAATACGAAATTTTTGCAGATTTAGTTGTATCTTTCCTTTCAGATATTGAAAACATTGAATGTGTGTCAGGACACGACTGGCCTTGCGGACTTGCAATTGCAAAATGTCATGAAAAACTAAATCTTCCAACGACACTTACAATACATAACGAAGCATTTAAAGGCCCAATAATTGAATACAAAGGCCACATATTCTCATTTTTAGAACATGGGATATATTTTAGCGATGCAGTTAATACTGTAAGTCCTAACCATGCAGAAGAAATACGAAATTTAGACTTTTTAAAAAAATTATGTAAGGAAAAACCCTTTCACGGGATAATTAATGGAATAGACACGGACGTTTATTCTCCAGAATCGATTATTGAAAGAATGAAAAATTTAAGCAACGGAAAACTAAACCCTAAAGATTACTGTTATATTGAAAATTACGATATTTCAAATGCAGCGGTAGTAAAACCAAAAATAAAAGAATCGTGGTTTTGTAAATGCGAAAATTTAAAAAAATATATTAATGATTGGAACGAGATGGATAAAAGTAATATTTCGGGCAGCGATATTGAAATACACGGCAATATCAAAGGAAAATTGAAAACTCCAATGATCGGATTTGTAGGCCGTGCTACCTATCAAAAAGGTTTTGATTTGATATTTGAAACAATGCCCGAAGTATTAGAAGAAAATAACGCTAATTTCGTACTTGTATCAAAAGGGGAAAAATCCATTGAGGAAAAAATAAAAGATTTTGCAGAAAGTTATCCTGACAAAATCATGGCATTAGTTGGACACTGCCCTCCAATAATTCCCATTATTTATGCAGGATGCGACTGGACTGTTGTGCCGTCTCTTTGGGAGCCTTGTGGATTAACACAGATGGAATCAATGTCTTATGGAACTCCAGTAATCGCCAGAAATACTGGAGGTTTAAGTGATACTGTAATTTCACTTCACCCTGATCCGCATAAAAATCCAAATTTTGATATAGCAACAGGTGTTTTATTTAATGATTATGATAAATACGGATTTAAATGGGGTATTGAACACGGGCTCTACTGGTCGTTTTACAATTTAGAAGAAGCCTGTCTTTTTATAAATTATAAACACGTGCACTGCCCAGAAAGTCCGTATGAGGAAAATAGTCCATTATACATGTTAATTAAAAACTGCTACCACCATGTACAAAAAAACCTGAGCTGGCAAAATAACGACAGTTCTGAACGATACAGGGCACTTTTTGGCGGTGCAATGTACAAACACTACTTTTAAATAACCATAACTATTTTTCGGGAGGAGTACGATGAACGGGGAACTATCCTTCAAATACGATAATGTAATGGAAGAAACTTTGGGCAATTTGGGAATTAATAATGTAGAATTAGAATCATTTAACAATGAATCTTCAAAAATTATTGAAAATTTAAAAGAAAAAGAACTTAATGGGGAATTTGGATTTTTAGATGTTTTGAATGATAATTTAGATAAATATTACGAATTAAATGAGTACTCCAAAAACTTTGAAAATATTCTTATTATTGGAATAGGTGGATCAAATTTAGGTTTAAGGGCTGCTGAAACAGGAATACTTGGAAATTTCACATCAAGGTACGAAATTCCAAGAATATACTATATGGACAATTCTGACCCTGAAAAAACCCATGATATTTTATCAAACATTGATTTGGAAAAAACCCTCGTATTTGTCATAAGTAAATCGGGAAATACCGTTGAAACCCTCGCAAATTTCTTTATAGTTAGAACTTTAATGAAAAAGAAAAACATTGATTTGGAAAAACATGTTGTTTCGATTACGAGCGGCGGGGAACTTGAAAAAATTACGAAAAAAGAAAAATACATTCATTTTGAAGTTCCAGAAAATGTAGGAGGAAGATTTTCTGTTCTATCATCAGTTGGGATTGCTCCACTTTCATGTACTAATGTAGATATCAAAAAATTAATTGATGGTGCTAAAAGTATAGAAAAATCTTGCAAATGCGAAGATATTTTCAAAAATCCAGCTTTAATGAATGCAGTAATTCATAAACTTATGTACAACCGAGGAAAAACTGTTTCAGTAATGATGCCCTATATTGAACGACTTAGAAGTTTTGGAATGTGGTACGGACAGCTCTGGGCTGAAAGTCTTGGAAAAAATGGTTTTGGACAGACTCCAGTTATTGCAGTTGGTGCAACAAGCCAGCATTCCCAACTACAACTCTATATGGACGGCCCGGATGATAAAATCGCGACATTTTTAAAAGTAAATAAATATAGAAATGACTTGAAAATTGAGTACGAATATGACCACCATCTTTCAGGCCATAATTTATCCGAAGTAATTACTTCAGAACTAGTTGGAACTGAAAACTCGATGAAACATAATGATATTCCAAATGTAAAGATTACACTTTCAGAATTAAATGAAATCACCATGGGAAAACTTTTCTTGATGTACGAAATGCAGACTGCGATTTCTGGAGAACTTTACGGGATTAATGCATTTGACCAGCCTGCAGTTGAATATGGAAAAAAGATAGCTCATGAATGTTTAACAGGTTCAAAAATTGATTATGAAAAAAAATACATAAATGGAAAATATATTATAACTTCCAAATAATTTTATTTTGAGAGGGGGTAGATATGGAACTGATTAATCATTTTAAAGACTTTTCAAACGTTTCTATTTTTTTAGCATATAATGTAAATGTCGATGCATTAAAATATCTGGCAGATCTTTCAGATATTGAAGAATTAAAAGAAAATTTTAGCGATTCAGAAATTAAAATGAAAATTGAAGAGTACCCTCGAACAATTGAAAAACCGATAGATTTTGTTGCAAGGTTAATTCATGCGATGAAATCTGGAAAACCTGCAGAAGTTCCCTTGAAAAATAATTTAGAAATTGATACTTTTTTAAACAGCCTAAACTACAATGAAGAAAGAATAGGGGGGCAGGTAGGAATAATCTCAAATTTACTCTCAATTTTAAATTTAAAAAAAATAATTTTTTATTCTCCAATTTTGGCAAAAAAACAGGCTGAAATGTTTGAAAATAATGAAAATTTAGTATTTCCAAATATTACGAATGGAAAACTGGTTTTAAAAAAACCAATTGAATCTTTTAAAAACGATGAACTTAAAATAAATCGGATTTTTGAGTACAAAGAAGATATTGAATTTTATTTACAGGACAAAAAAATTATAACTCCTCAAAGTAACCGATTTATCGTTGCATCTCGCCCGGAAAATTTACGAATTGAAATAAAGGATGAATTAAAAAACCATGTGCCAGAAATTGGAAAATTAGTCGATTGTGCAATAATTTCAGGGGTTCAAGCGATTAAAGAAGAGTATTCTGATGGAAAAACTTCAGAATACTACTTAAATAAAGTTAAAGAAGATATAAAATCGTTAAAAAAAGAAAATAAAGACTTAAAAGTACATTTTGAATTTGCATCGATTCAAAACACCGAAATGAGAAAAAAAATTGCAGAATCAATTTTACCCGAAGTCGACTGTGTTGGGATGGATGAAACTGAAATTGCAAACATAATTCATGTTTTAGGATATGAAGAATTAAGTGAAGGAATTTTAAAATACAGTAAAATCGAAGATGTGCTAAAAGCTTCAAAAATACTTCTTGAAAAGTACAATTTAGAAGGAATGCAGGTACATACAATGTACTACATAATGTATCTCTGTAAAAAGGGAGGCATTTTAAGTGACGAATCTTTGGAAAAAACCCTCGAATTTGCAACAGTTTTAGCATCAACAAAAGCCGCTCTCGGACAGATTTCATGTATCGATGATTTAAAAACCGGTCTTAAAATACCCCATAATAAACACGGCGAGTTACTAAAAGAGATAGTTGAAAACATTTCAAAAGAAAAAGAATTAGAGGGTTACAAAATTATTTTAGTTCCTTCAAGAATCGTTGAGAACCCAAAAAGTACCGTTGGACTTGGGGATACAATTTCAGCAGGTGCTTTTGTAGGTTATGTTTCAGAACTAAAAAAATTAAAAAATAAATAATTAATAAATAATTTATTGAGTTGGGCATGACCCTCCAAGTGCAGGTGGTGCTTCATCGTCAACACCTGGTCTGTATCCAAGCTCTTTTCTTGTTTTTTCCTGAATTTTGTGGAATATTCTTGCAACTGGAATTTCCATAGGGCATACATCTTCACACTGGCCACAGTTTACACAGCTAAATGCCATGTGAGACATTCTAACGCCCTGGAACATTATTGGATCAGGCGGTATTGATCCTGTGTCAACGTAGTCAGCAGTAAGTGCACAATCCCTACAGAAACATACTGGACATACATCCCTACAGCCGTAGCATTTTATACACTTATTCCACTGTCTATTCCACTCTTCAATTGATGGATATTCTTCTTCGAGCCATTTTCTCTTGTAGTCTTCGCCCATTTTTAACATTGAGCTTTCTACTTTTGCCCTTATTTCAAGTCCTTTTGGATTTGGAGCTTTTTTCTTAATATATCCATCTTTTTCTGCACTTTCAAGTAACTGCTTACCTTTTTCAGTGCATACTTCCATGAAGGTATATTTTCCAGCATCTTCTCCAATTACACCCCAGTTTCCAGCAGCAATATCTGCTTTTCGGGGGATTTTTTCATCACATCTCTGACAGTTTACTCTTCTTCCGTAGCCGTTGTCTTCGAGATCGTGCATTTTAACTTCTTTGTGGGTTCCGTCTTTCATGACGATTATAAACTTACCCTTATCGATTTCTTCTTTTACAACGTCTTTTGGATCTACTTCGTAGAATAATTTTATCATTTCCATTGCGGTTTTTGGAGGAACTGTTCCACCGCAATTCAATCCAATCATGTAGACGTTGTCAAGATTAATCTGTGCTCTTTTTGCAAGTTCAACAATTGCCCTCATGTCGCAAGGTTTTACCGGAACTGCAATTTTTGCATCTTGTAAGTATTCTTTTATAATTCCGCCCCACATTGTAGGGGCGCAGTGTAGAGAACCTGCAGTACTCAACAAATCTTCTGAAGATGTAACAAACGTTGGAATTGCGTCATATACATCAACACCTTTTTTCAAAGCTAAAACACCGTCAACAATACCCTTGTCTAAAAGATATTTGAAGAGTGCAGTAACTGCACCACCACATTCTCCTTTTTCGAGTATTGCCGGGTCAGAAGCCTGTACATAATACATTTCATTGCTCATGATATCCCTCGTTTAAAATCCCGATTTTGGGAAAATTATATTTTTTCCACCTTTGCAGCACATACCTTGTATTCTGGGATTTTACAGTTTGGATCCTGAGCAGGATTTGTTAAGATGTTAGCTGCAGTTTCTGCAAAGTGGAACGGCATAAATACAACACCTTGTTTGATATTTGGTGTTATTTTCGCATTTACAACGACTTCGCCCCTTCGGGTTGAAACTTTGACTTTCTGTTTGTTTTTAATTCCCATCTTTTCAGCATCTTCCGGATGAATTTCAACAAATCCTTCGTTTATTTCATCAGCCATATGCTTACTTCTTCTGGTCATTGTTCCTGTGTGGTAGTGGAAAATGATCCTACCTGTTGTCAGAGTCATTGGATATTCCGAATCTGCCATTTCGTCAGGGTCTGCATAGTCTATTGCAAAGATATTTCCAAGTCCATCAGGAGTTAAACACTTTTCACAGTGGAGAATTGGAGTTCCGGGGTCTTCACAAGTTTTGCAAGGCCAGTGGAGTCCATCTACACCAAGTCTTTCGTAAGTTACACCTGCATACTGAGGCGTTACTTTTGCAATTTCTTGGAATACTTCTTCAGCAGTGTTAAAGTTGAATAATTCTCCTTGACCCATTTTTTCAGCAAGCATTTTTACGATTTTCCAGTCAGCAATTGCTTCACCAGGAGAATCTACTGCTTTATTGATTTTTTGGATTCTTCTTTCAGTGTTTGAGAAAGTTCCATCCTTCTCAGCCCATGAAGCTCCAGGTAAAACTACATCTGCAACCTGTGCAGTTTCAGTTAAGAAAATATCCTGAACTATCAATAAATCAAGACTTTTCAATGCATGTTCTACGTGGTGAATGTCAGGGTCTGAAACCATTGGGTTTTCTCCCATTACATAGATACATTTAACCTGTTCTCCAGCTTTTGCAAGCATGTCTGGAATCGAAAGACCAACATTTGGATCAACACAGGTATTCCATGCTTCTGCATATTTTTCATGGTTTGCAGGAACTGCCTGATATCCAGGGAATACGTTTGGAAGTGCTCCCATGTCACATGCTCCTTGAACGTTATTCTGACCCCTTAATGGGTTCACACCAGTTCCTGGTTTTCCAATATTTCCGGTAATCATTGCCAAGTTACAGCAAGATTTTACGTTGTTTACACCGGTTGTGAATTGCGTTATACCCATGCAGTAAAGTATTGATGCTGCATTTGCACTACCATACATTTTAGCAGCTTCAACAATTAATTCCGGAGATACGCCTGACAACTTTGACGCATACTCAGGAGTATAGGTTTCAAGCGTTTGTTTAAGTTCTTCGTATCCTTTTGTCCTGTTTTTGATGAATTCTTCATCAACAAGATTTTCTTTTACGAGTACATGCATTATTGCGTTTAACACTGCAATATTTGTACCAGGTAATAACTGTAAGTACAAATCAGCCTGTTTTGCAGTTGGCGTGTATCTTGGATCTATTACAATTATTTTAGTTCCTTTTTCTTTTGCGCGAACGACTCTTCTCGCAATCAAAGGGTGTTGTTCAAACGTATTTGAACCAATTATGAATATACAGTCTGCATCTTCTATATCAGAAATTGAATTTGTCATAGCACCTGAACCAAAGGCTTGCCCTAAACCGACCACAGTTGCCGAGTGTCAAAGTCTCGCACAGTGATCAACATTATTAGTTTTTATTACTGTTCTTGCAAATTTTTGAAATACATAGTTGTCTTCATTGGTACATCTTGCAGATGAAAAGAATCCGACTTCTTCAGGGGAATAATTTTGTAATTTACCAGAAATCAGTTCTAATGCTTCATCCCATGATGCTTCCACCAATTCTCCATTTTTTCGAATCAATGGAGTTTTCAACCTATCATCACGGTGTACAAATTCGTGACAATAACTACCTTTAATACAGGTTTTTCCCTCATTTACAGGGTGTCTTTTAAAAGGATTGGTCCCAACAAGTGTTCCATCCTTTACTACGAGGTCCACACCGCAGCCTGTTCCGCAATATGGGCAAATCGTATGAATGAAGTCTAATTCCATATTTCGATCACCATTTTATAATTATAAAATGGCAAGGTTTGGTTCAATTAAAGAATGATGTTCCAAAAAACCGGTTCACACCATTCAAATTTGTGCTATTATTTTTAATTATGATATGACGGATAAGATTAAATGAATAAATTAAAATACAAAAAATGGTAGATATAGTTAAGTATATTATTGTAGGCAGATAAAGTTAGGCTAGTTTATCTGAACTATTTGGCTAATTTGGCTAGTTAAACTCTAATGGGTTAGATACGGGATGTGTCCGCTGGTCAAGCATCATCCACATTACCCTTTTTAGGCTATTTTTACTAAATCTCCTGTTTCTATGTCCATTACATACCCATCGATGGTGATATCTTTGGGCATTGCAGGGTGGTTTCTCAAAAGATCGACACCTTCTTTAACATTGGTTTCTTCGCAGTACATTCTGCCAAGCCATGCTTCAAAATCTGGTGTGAAATTTGGATTTGCACCCCTTTCTACCATTTTTTTCTTGACTGTTTCAAAGTCAGCAGCTGCCATTCCACAATCGGTATGGCCAATAATCATAATGTCTTCAACACCGAGCAGATATACTGCAACTACTAAAGACCTGATTACATCTTCTGTTATAATATTTCCTGCATTTTTGATTACTTTCGCGTCACCTTGAGCTATTCCGAGCTTTTCTGAAAGAAAGTTGACGAGTCTTGTATCCATGCAGGTCACAATTGCGAGTTTCTTCTTTGGTTTTGCATTTTCTCCCAAGTTATAACCTCCATGTATTTTTAGATTTTTCGGACACCGATTCCATATATTTTAGGCTTCCAAAGGTTTGGAATACCCATTATTCCGAAAAATTTGTAGTGTTTAGCTACAACCCCATAGAGTTCTATAATATCTCCTTTTTTTATTCCTTCCGGAACTGGGGAAATTAAGTTGGAGAATATCTCTCCAGTATCATCCTTAATTCGAATCGTTGGTTTTGTAGATATTCCGTATATTATTTTATCCAATTTTCCTACGATTTTAACTCTCTGGTTTAAAGTATCTTTATTTATTTCCGATATATTGTATTCATCTGCGTAATGTATGTATTCGGGGAGAAGTTGATCAGATAATTCTTTATTCATTTGTGAAATTTTAATCGGAATTAATGTTAAACCTAAGATAAATGGAATTGCCATTATTAATATCCAAATATTTCTACTGATATAAAGTGACCATGCGGTAAATACCAAGCATATCATCAGCGAAATAAATGCTGAAGGCGTGGTTTTCGCATGTCTTTTTAGATCACTTAGAGATACGTTTAACTGCATTTTAACACCAAAAAGATGAAGTTAGTAGTCTTCATCTTTAGATTTTTTTACCGTATGCGAATTGGTATATCATTGCTACGAATACTACTGCACCGATAATGTTTCCGATGGTTACTGGAATGATATTCCAAAGCCACCAGTCTGCAACACTCACGGTTGCACCAAGCATCATTCCTGTTGGAATAAAGTACATGTTTGCCACACAGTGCTCAAATCCTGTTGCAACGAACGCCATGATTGGGAACCAAATCATGAAGAACTTACCGAGGATACTTGTTGAAGCCATTGAACCTATAACTGCAAGGTTAACTAACCAGTTACAACCAATACCTTTAACAAGTGCTGCAAGCCAACCCATGGATCCTGCTGCCATGTAAGGTAAAACTTTAGCTTGTGCAGTGTTTATTGCTGATTGACCAAATGCATTTACGCTAGCTGCGCCAGTCGCTGAATCAAATGATCTCAATGGGCCAAATGCCATCATTGAAGCATATATTAAGGAACCAATGAGGTTACCAATGTAAACATAAATCCATACTTTTATTAACTGTGCATATGACGCCTTTCTCTGGAAAACTGCCACTGGTAATAACATCATATCTCCAGTAACTAGCTCCATTCCGGTTAAGATAATCAAGATCAGCCCTACGGGGAATACTGCGGCTGCCATGAATTTACCTAAACCAGCACCCATTGCTGCACCAATTCCTGTTCCTACAACGGTAGCAAGTCCACCACCCATTGCAATGTAAGCACCGCCCATAACTCCTCTGACAAGAAGTTGGCTTGGACTAAGGTTTCCTTTTACTTGGCCTGCATTTCCTGCAAGTTCCACCATTTTGTCAGGTGGGTTTACATCCATGATATTACCTCCATGTGAATATTGTGGTCTTGTGGGGTACTAACACCACATATGTATGTAGTATATATTATAGTTATCGGTTGGAACGATATCATAAAGGTTAAATACTGCGTTATAGTCCAAAAAAAGGGTAATTTATAGAAATTAAATAATAATTTTTGTTAATTAGTAGTAATTAACATCAAGTGGTTGAAATTTTTAGTAACTGCATCTTTAAAAATAAAATAAAAGTAGAAAATTAAGATTATGCCATTGTAAACTGACCTTCGTCTGCTTTAACTGCAGTACCGTATCCCAAATATTTACCATCTGCGTGAGTAATTCTAAAAGCAACTAATCCCATACCGCCTTTAGCAAGTACCTTTTCTTTTAAAGATTCAACGATAGCGTCTACGTTATCAGATTCTGCAGAGACTATGCCCATATAGTACAGCCCGAGTCCGGGAATGTCATCTGCAGTAGTAATTATAAACTTTCCTTCAAAAACCATAAGGACACCTCTTATATATGTGCGCCCCACAAAACCATTTATATTTTTGATTTTGAAAATATATATAATTTATTATCTGAATATTAATAATAAAAATTGTAAAATAAATATTAAAAATCGTTTTTAAAGGCAATTCCCCTTTGAATTTAAAAATAAGTGTAAAATGTCACTTTTCCTTTAAAAAATTTTAAAAAAATTAATATAATAATTTACTGATCTTTTGCAGAAATTGGAAGAATGATATGGAAAGTACTTCCTTTTCCAAGTTCACTCTCAACCCATATCGAACCCTTGTGTGCTTCAACAATACTTTTACACACTGCAAGACCAAGACCTGATCCACCTTTTTTCCGTTTTGTTGATGAATCAACCTGATAGAATCTATTGAATATTTTTTCCATGTCTTTTTTAGGAATACCTGCTCCACGATCCGTTACTTTTAAATGAATGTGTTCGTCTTCTAAAACACCACTTACAAGTATGGATTCATTTGCCGGGCTGAATTTTATCGCATTTTCTATCAGATTTGTCAAAACTTGAGTAATTCTATCCTTATCTGCTTCAATAGCAATATCTTCAACTTCCTTGTTTAATTTAATATTCTTTTCTGTAGCAAGAGGTTTTAAATATTCAATTACATCGCATACAATTGCCCTGAGATTTACCTTTTCTCGATACATTTCGAGTTCTCCACGCTCTATTTTTGAAAGATCGAGCATGCTCTCAATTAATCTTCTAAGTCTTACAATGTTGTCGTCTGCAACCTGCAGGCACTTTTTCTGGGAATCATTTATTGTACCCATTGTTCCATCCAAAACCAGTTCAACGTAACCTTTTATGGATGTAAGTGGTGTTCTTAATTCGTGTGAAACAATCGCAATTAATTCAGATTTTAACTTATCAAGTTCTTTTAATTCATTGTAAGATGTTTTTAACTCTTCTGCGTGTTTTTTTAATTTTTCATCAGAAATATTGATCTGGGTTGCCATTTTGTTAAATGCTTTTGCAAGTTCACCAAATTCATCGTCTGAATCAACAATAACTTTTTGATCGTATCTACCGTTACTTACCCATTCAGCACCTTGTTTTAACTGTTCGAGTGGTTTTATTATTCCTCGATTTATAAGGTATGAAACAATTAAAGCAATTAATAACCCGATCAATCCAACTACAAATGTTTGATTTCTAACATTTGCCTGAAGTGCTAAAAATTTACTTTCAGGAGTTCCTACAAAGAGCATTCCTATAATTTCATTATCAGAATCATATATTGGCTCATAAGCTGTCAAATACCATTCATTTACAACAAAAGCCCTACCATAATAGGTTTTTCCATCCAAAACAACGTGATTATAAACTTCCTTTGAAACAAGTGTTCCAATGGCCCTTCCGCCGTTGTCCTGAACATTAGTAGAAACCCTAACCCCATCTAAAAATATGGTTGTAGCATCTTTTGAGGCATCTTTTACTGTATCAACAATAGAATAATCCTTGTTTAAAATATCGGCAGCCATTGCAGCCCCAAGTAGTTTTCCATTTTTATCGTAAATTGGTTCTATAGATACCAAAGCCATTGCACTGTCTTGGACACTGTCTGAATAGTCTATAGAATCATCAGTTCCTTTTATGTCAATATTTACAAGTTCGCCTACATTTTCGTATTTTATGGAATCTTTGTCAAGAACTTCTATCGAGGTATATCCGGTACTGTTTACTACTTTTTTGAAAAGATCTTCGTAAGAATTATCCCCTGTCACATCAGAATTTGATCTTGCAACAACATTTCCCTGCCCATCAAAAAAGACCACAAAATCCGGCGCAGATGTATTTTTATAAGATATTGCTAAAGTTTTTAGTTCTTTCGTATCATTATTCTTTAAAATATTAATCGTTTTTTCATTTGAAATAATATACTTATTCAATGAAGAAATCTTATCCAATTTGAGATTTACTACACTTTCTGCAGTATTTAAATCATCGTTTATTTTTTCCTGTGCTTGTTTGGTCATTTCGGTATTTATCGTGTCAGTAGATACCGCACCAAGCATCACTATCGGAATTAATGCTGTGATTATGGAATAAATTATTAATTTAGTTCCTAATCGTTTAATAGGTGGTATAGTGTTCATATTAATCCCCTAACCCTTTAATAGACCTTAATTTTTATTGAGTATAGAGTTAACCTTTTCCATTAAATCTTCCCTATCGAAAGGTTTTACAACGCAATCATCTACTTTTTTATTAATTGCAGTTTCGAGAGTACTCATTTGCGCATTTGCAGTCAGGACAATTACAGGAATATCATATCCATCTGCGCTAATTTTATCTAAAAACTCCCATCCTGTCATTCCTGGCATCATAATGTCGAGTAAGATAAGATCAGGATTTTCTTTAACCATTTCAAGTCCCTGATAGCCATCATGTGCAACAATAACTTTATAATTATTAATCTCCAAAATAATTCTAACGAGATTTAATATATCTTCTTCATCTTCAACTACTAAAATTTTTTTCATTATGCACACCTGATTTTAGGTTTAGGTTATTATAAAACCTTTAATTTAAAAAAGATGGTTGTGGTACTCGGAGCACACATCAAATATATAAATACGACCTAATATACTAATAAAAACCTACGACAATATAATATTTATAGATTACGAAGCATATATATTGTTATTTGCTTACCTGTGCTTTAAACTTATTATTTAATCTAAATACTGGTGTTATTGTGGAATTTATCGAATTTGGGTATGGTACTTCAACAGATGAAAACTCTTTAAAGGCGGGGGCACATGCCGCATCCGATGCACTCAAAATGATGAAAAAGTATTCTGAAAAACCAAATATCGTTTTTTTATACTCCTCTCCCGATTATGACCCTGAAGAGGTACTTAATGGCGTTAAACTAATTCTTGGAAATAGCGTCCAAATAGTAGGGGGCAGTTCAAAATTCCAAATTTGTGGTAATAAATTTTTAGAAAACGGGGTTTCAGTTGGAATTTTGGGTTCAAAATATTTTAATACCGGAATGGGTGTTGGCCTTGGAATTTCGATAAATCCGAAAGAATCAGGAAAAAAAGCAGTTAAAGATGCAGTTGAAAACCTTGGAATGCTTCCAAAACTTCTCTATGTAATAACAGATTTTTGCAAATGTGAAGAACAGGTTTTGAAAGGAATTATTGAGGAACTTGGTGTTACCATCCCTATTTTTGGAGGAGTTTCCTCAGATGACTTTGAATTTGAACATACATACCAGTACGGAAACGACGTTTATTTAGATAGTATCGTCTGTGTCGCGTTTGGCGGAGACATAGTACCAAAAATTTCTTACAATAACTACGAATATGGGGAAAATTCAGGAAAATTAGAAAATATAATTACAAAATCTGAAAAGCGTTCTATCGAAGAGATAGGAAATATTTCAGCCGTAAAAAGATATATTGAAATTTCGGGATACAAAGGAACTGTAAACGAACTTGAAAATGATCCTGAATTTTATTTATCCCACCCACTTGGTATTTTAGATACTACGGGCGATATCCACCTTAAAGGCCCAATTTCAATAAAAAATAAAAAATTAATTACTGGCTCAAATATAAGCAATTCAAATGAATTAAAAATAGAAAATATTGATAAAAATGCGATAAAAAATATATTTAAAACCAATACATCCGTTTTAAACAATACACAACCGCATTATGAACCAGCACTCACTTTTTGCAATATTTCATCATTTTTATCAGAAATTAATCCTGCTGAAATTGAAAAATTGATTGAAAAATCAGACATTAATCCATTTTTTGGAAGTTCGACGTTTGGAGAAATTTCCCTTAAAAAATATGGAAATTATTCAATTAGTATGTGTTCTTTTGCACCAGATCTGGTTACAATAAGTGCAAAAGAAGGAATTCACATGTTCACAAAACATCCTGCTACAAAAGAAACCCTCATAAAAATCCATGAACTTGGCGGTTCAGTAAAAGTTGAAGAACTTGCAAAATCGCTTGGAATACATAGAAGATCTGCATATGATAGAATCGATCCGCTTTTAAAATACGGATTTATCGAAAAAGATCAGGCCGTAATAAATATCACGGAATTTGGAAAACTGCTTCTTAAATTCGAATTTTAATTAAAAAATAATAAAATAAAAATTTAAATTAAATCTACTGAAGTTAACCTTTTTGAAATCAAATTCAAGATATTTCGCAAATTTTCTTCGTTATCGTAATTTTCAACAATTTTTAAAAGTTCAGTACTATCCATTTTTTTGTATTCTCTTACGTATTCAGTAATTAATGGAATGCATCTTGTAAGCTCGTCAATTATTGAAATTGTTGATTTTCTTGCGGTTCTTGAAAGGGGATTTAAATCAATTGCAATTACTGTTTTTCCCATTTTAACAAGTGCTTCAGCCCTATCACCATCTTCAAGAGGAACTAAAACGACATCTGAAGTGTAGATCCCAGATTCTGAAACTTTTCCCCTTAAGTGATCAATCCCGGGAATTTGTTTATCTGCATTATCGATTCCTAAAAGAACAATTCCATTTTTAATATCACTTTCAAATACGTCCTTTATCTTTTCTTCCCGTTCAGTTGTCCTGTAGAATAAATTAACTTCGATTTTCCCATTTAATTCTTTTGCTAATTCGACAAACTCGTCTTTTGCTAAAGCGACACTGTTTCCATTTACTGAAATTACAGGATTTTCTGCTAAAACTAATAGAGCTGCTGAAACTTTTATAGAATTTAGTGCAATATCTGTCGTACTTTCCCCAATTAAATAATCGAAAGTTTCGCCTCTTCCATGAGCAATCATTCCGCCTTTTGCCAAAACTCCTGATTCAAATGCTTCTACAATTCTGTCTCGATTTAATAATGATTTGTACCGTGGATGGGATTCTGGAACCATCATGTTCTCACCGTTTTTTATTCTCACAATTTTTATTTTTCAAAGATATGCATTGATCATTTTTATTAGTTTACTACATTGAAGAAAAGGCACTTCAAATATTCAAGGTCCCTATTTGCCATTGTTATTATGTGGTCAGATGCCTGTGTTCGGTATGAACCGATTTGTCTTATCTCTTTTTTAGCCCGTATTGATGAAGAAACAATCGTATTTTTAAAGTTTTCCCGATCAATGTGGTGTGAACAAGAGCATGTTACAAGTATTCTTTTTGCTAATTTTAATCCAAGGTAATTCATTGAATTATAAGCATTTAGTGCATTTTTAATGTCTTTTGAAGAATCGGTAAATGCAGGTGGGTCAAGCACTACAACATCGAATTTTTCATTATTACCAATCATTTCTTTCATTGCGTCAAATGCATTTGAAACTATGCAGTTGTAATTTTTAACACCGTTTAATTCCATGTTTTCTTCTGCAACAGCAAGTGCTTTATCCGATAAATCAACTGCGGTAACTTCTCCACCCTTGATTCCAGCATGAACTGCAAATCCTCCAGTGTAACTGCAAATATCAAGTACTTTATCTCCTGGTTTAACATAATTTTCAAGATCAGCCCTATTGTCTCTTTGGTCTAAGAAAAATCCGGTTTTGTGACCTTTCATGTTTACGTTAAATTTGGCGTTTCCTTCGGAAATTACGGTTTCAATTTGCGACTTATCTCCAAAAATCTTCGTTTTTACGTCACTTCCCTTTTTACCACTCTGAACATACATCGTTTCGACATCGGTAATTTCAGAAATACATTCAAAAATTAAATCTGAATAATTATCCATAATATTCGATGAAATCTGAATTGAAGCGATTTTATTGTATTTATCAAGTATTATTGACGGTAAATAGTCAGCTTCTGCATAAATCATCCTGTAAGTATCCTTATAATTTAATATATCAGTTCTGTAATTATTTGCGTTATTTATCCGTTTAAAAAAGAAATCTTTATCAATTTCTTCGTTTTTCCTCGTTAAAATCTTTATTAACGGAAATTTTGGATCATAAAGTGCTTTTGCAACGAAATTTCCATTGTATGATATATCAACAATTTCTTCGTTTTTTGAAAAATCATCTTTATTAACTATAGCTTTTTTGTAAATTATGTTTGAAAAATTTTTTAAAGACTGATAAGCCCGTTTATCAATTTGAAATGACATAAAAACCACCGGATTTATAAAAAAAATCGAAATAAAATAATTTAAAAGAAATTATCTGTTCATGTGTGCTTCCCAGTCAGCAAGGAATTTTGCAATTCCATTGTCTGTTAACGGGTGGTTGAATAATTTGTCGATTACATCAAATGGAATTGTTGCAATGTCTGCGCCCATTTTTGCGGATTCTAAAACGTGGATTGGGTGTCTTACTGAAGCTACGATAACTTCTGTTTCGATTCCGTATGCGCCAAATACTTGCATAACCTCAGAAATTAAAAACATTCCATCCTGTCCAACATCGTCGAGTCTTCCAACGAATGGGGAAACGTATGAAGCTCCAGCTTTTGCTGCGAGTAATGCCTGGTTTGCTGAAAAGATTAATGTAACGTTTGTTTTTATTCCTTCTTTTGAAAGAATGTTTACTGCTTTCATTCCTTCTTTGGTCATTGGGATTTTTACTACAACGTTTTCTGCAAGTTTCACGAGTTCTCTTGCTTCTTTAACCATTCCTTCAGCATCAAGTGCGATAACTTCAGCACTTACTGGACCGTCAACAATTGAGCAGATTTCTTTGATTACTTCGTAGAAGTCTCTTCCTTCTTTTTTGATTAAACTTGGGTTTGTTGTAACTCCGTCAACTAAACCAAGTGCGTTAAATTCTTTAATTTTTTCAACATTTGCAGTGTCTAAAAAAAACTTCATCCTTTCACCATTTTGTGTTTCGCTTTTATTAACGTTATAAATAAAGATATTTATAAGTAATGTAGCTTGAAAATTTTATAAAAAAGTTAGATTAAATTCATCGGCAAGCCATTTTGCAGTTTTCGCAGATTTAGGATATTTATTAAAAATTTTTTCGATCATTTCATTTCTATCTTTTGAAGTCACTGCAAATTCCAAAATTTCAAGAACAATATTTTCAACTTCCAAAACCTTCCAGTTTGGAACTTCAAGGGTCATGCAAAAATCACTTTTTTTAAATTTTTCTCGCAATATTGGAGAAATCGATGCCATTAAAACTCCATTATTTAAATCAACAAATGGTGGAATTCCTTTTAAATCGACTCTTTTTAATTCTGTTAGATTAGAATAAGATTTCTCAGAATATGAATGGATTTCAAAATAAAATTCAGGTTTATATTTTTCTATTAATTTTAAAAGGAAGTTTCCTTCTGCTGTTTCATAGTATTTTGGATTTAGAGTTGAATAATACTTTGAATCTTTTACAAGTTCTGGAACAATTATTACATTTCCAAAAACTTTTAAATTTGAAATATTTTTTTGTAAATTTTCTAAAATCTGTGAAGTGTATTTTGATTCATTCCCATGAATCCCTGCTAAAAAAAGCTTTTTTGGAACATTATTTTCAAAATTATTGTAAATTTTCAAAATTTCACCAAAAAGTTAAAAAAATAATAAAATTAAAGTGTTGCAAGTTTAAATCCATCTTTTACTAAAACGGTTGCTGCAGTTACTGGTTTTTCAAATTCTTCGTATTCCATTACGAATTTAGTTAATTCTTCTGCAGTTTTTCCAGCAACTGAGATTACTTGGTGTTCCGTAATTTTACATGCTTCGTATACACTCAAATAGTACGCTTTTCCAGCCTCAAGTTCAACTTTTTTAACTCTAACGTCGTTATCAGAAACATAACCCATGTATGCACTGTCTTTTGTTAAAACGACTGCAATTCTTGGAGTGTTGTAGTCGTCTTTTTCATAGTCCATAGTTAATAATGAGTATGATAAAGCATCCCTTATTGGAAGTCCAAGCTTAATTTTGTCTGCAATTATGTCGGTATGTGAACCGTTTGTAGCTACTGCAACGTTTCCTACAAGTTTTACACAGTTGTATGTAATGTATGGATTTTTAAACATTTCTTCCAAGTCTTTTGGTAAAATTGCAACTGTTTCATCATCCATTACTTTTGCAACCCTGTTTGGAAAGCTCCTGCTTGAAACCCTGTATGTAACAAAAGGATTTCCTTCATCCGTTTTTCCAAGTACCAAAAATCTACCAATATACATCAAACCACCTGATTTTAAAGCCTATTATTTTATTCAGATATCGCATCTAATGGGCAATAATCTTTACATACTGCACAGTTTGTACACATTTCCATGTCAATTTCTGCCTTTCCAAATACCGAAATAGCCCCTACTGGACAGAATGGAACACATCCTGCACAACCTACACATTTATCCAATATTTCCATGTTTTCACACTAACTACATTATAAATTAAGGTTATTTATTTCTTGGTTTTTTAAATTTATTTCATAATCTTTTAGTTCCGAAATGCTCATCCTGTTTTTACATTCTTCTTTTGGAATCAAATATAATAATTTAGGGTCATCATAACCACCCTTCAAACCCAAAACAATCATATCTTCTTCTGGAGTTTCATCATAAAGTTTTATGATCTCGTTTACAGGATAAGTCTTTTTATAAATTGGATACACTGATTTATCGAAATAATATAGTTTTTCACTATTTTCGGATAAACCATTGTCTTTTAAATAATTAATAAACTGCTTATGTTCCCATTTTTCCCCAACATCTTCAGAAATTACAGGTATAGATTCTTCGAGGGTTTCTTCCACAATTTCCAATTTTTTTGAAAAGTTTATTTTAACGTCTCCATTTTCGGAACTGCCGTTAATTTTAATCTTTTTAGTCTTTAATTTTCTAATAATTCCGTTTATTCCGGATTTAATTTTTTTGTAACCCAGATAAATTGCTCCCAAAACTACTGCTAAAAATATTATGGGGATAATCAAAATTAATCCAAGTATTATCAAAGGAATTAAAAATATCCAGAATATTGGGGATATTCTATTTAAACTGTATATTTTCATCATATTTACACCTAAAACCAGGCTTCAAGACTTTTTTGGGATTTTTTATTGCCCAAAAGGTTGCTAATTTTTTCAATATTTGGGAGTATCCTATCTTTGGAAAAATCATTTTCTTCGATCAAAAATTCTGCTAATTCATCACAGTTAGGGGTTTTTAAAGTTATATCATAGTTAGATACTACATCAGGTTCATCAAATATCTTTCTAATTTCAGAATAATTTTCAATTTCTGAAATGTAATTTTCCATTTTACCTTTTTTAACCGTATCGATCGCTTTTTTCGGACCGAATCCCTTCAAACCGCCAGGATTATAATCTGTTCCAATCAGTATTGCGGCATCAATTAGCTGATCGCGAGAAATATTCAGTTCAGACAGGGTTTTTTCAAGTTCTATCAATTCAATGTCTTTATTTGATGAAGTTATGTTCTTTACAACGTATTCCGCACCATAAAGAATTGAATCGTAATCTTGACTTATAACACAGAATGCATTGTTTGCTTTTACAAGTTCTGCACACTGAGCTTCCCCTTCTGAAGGGGCATTTATATAAGGAATTCCCATCAATTCGAGGAGCTTTTTGGAATTATCTACTGTTTTTCTATCCAAAAAATTTGCTCTTTTAGCATATTTTTGCATTTCTTCTAAATTATTTTGCTCTTTTGCTTCCATGTAACTATCAAGAGCACCTTTTCGAGATTTTCTTCTTTCTTCTTTTGTTTTTTCTTTTAATTCATGAGATTTGCCATCAAAAACCCATATGGGGGTCATCCCATTTTCTAACATGTAAATTGTTTTATAAAAAATACCGTTGTAAGTTGAAGTAATATCCCCATTTTTATTTTTTAAAGGACTGCCATCCCTAAGCCGAATACTCGATAAAAACTGGTAAATTACGTTCATTGCATCGATTGCAACAGTTTTATTTCTTAAAAATTTTAAAGAGATTTCTGTTTTGGGTATCAAATCTCCAAATTGAACTCCCATGTTAACACCAAATTTACGCCAAAAAAAGTTAATTTAATTAATCTTTTTCTTTCATTTCTAAAACTACTTCTGCAAATCTATTTATTACTTTTTCTCTTAATCCTTCAACAAACTTCAAACTTCCCGCACATTCATGTCCTCCACCATCGAGGGATGCTTCAGGAATTTCATCGATAAACTGAGTTACTATATGATTTAAGTTAAAGTTGAATTTTTCACTTACTGCATCTGTTGCACGAACTACTCCAAAATCAGGCCCGTATGAAAGGGTAATTACTGGAGTGCCTGGTTCATACTGTTCAACAATTGAATCGTGTGCAAATCCACATGTTTTTCCGGGAGCCGGGAATGTAAACTTGTGTGCATATTTTTCAACATCTAATGTGTTGAAAATAATTCCATTTGGTAAGGTTTTTGTTTTTATTGCAGGACGTACAGCTTTCATTTGCCTGTCAACCATTGCCATTGCTCTTTCATAAAGTATTTTTATGAGTTTTTCATGTCTTGCAAAGTCTTTTTTGTTCATTCCGTAAATATCTTCTACGATACCCATTCCATTCATGAATTTCAAGTAAAATGCTTCAAAATCCATGCACTGTCCAATTTTTTCAACGTCTTCTCTTGAATATATTTTTCCAGATCCAAATTCTGCACTGCATTTTGTAAGTCTTTCAAGAGCTATTTTTATGTATGCTTCTACAGCATCGCCTTTTGCGTGGTCCCCAACAACTGCAATACCAGGTAAATGTTCAACAAGGTCAGTCACGTCTGAATTTATCATTCTTGCAACTTCTGTTGCTAAAGCACCTGCTGTAAGATTGCTGTCCCCTCCAACAAGGTAGGGATTTACGTGTGCTTCAACAAATTCATCAATTTCTACTTTTCCATCAATTACTTCGCCAGGGAAGTGGTGGTCAACTACAACAACTTCAATATCGTATGCTTTGACCTGGGACACTGCAGGAATATCTTCATCCGTACTTCCGTTATCTACAAGAACGATTAACGGCATTTTCTGTCCAAATCTTAAGTAATCTTCAATTGAAAATAACAGATCTTTTGTTACATCTTCTAACTCATAAAATGGAGCTTTTGAAGGGCTTCTTCTAAAGTAGTGCCACTGTGCACCAGAATCCATTGAAAATTTCTCCAAAATAGGAACTATTGCTTTTTCAAGTGCAATTCCACCGCAGTAACCATCAGTATCTGCGTGATGCCTGATAATTACAGGTCTTCCATCCAAAACTGCTCTTCGAATCCTTTTTGCAACATCTGCCATTTTTGGCCTTAATTTTTCCAATATGTCGCTTTCAACTAAAAATTCAATGTCGCTTTCAGGTTCTGCTTTTTTGTCAAGTTCAACATCTATTTTGTCTTTTACTTTTTGTTCTTCATCGCCTTCGAGTTTTACAAGCTTCATCCTTTCTATCTGAAGTTTTCCATCTCTTACAGATACTGAACCAACTACATCAATAATCGAACCCATTATTACATCAGGGTGCGTCCTAACTCCTGCAGATTCAAATGCAGCAACCCATGCAACTTCTGAACCATCTGTAATAGTAAATACAGTTGGACCTGGAGTTTGAGCTGCCTGGAGAACTTCTCCTTGAACCCTAATAACTTTATCTTTCATATTCATTAATCCGGTATCGAATATTTCCTTGATATCGATTAATTCGTGTTCTTTTTCGAGTTTTTCGAGCTTGTATCCTGCAATTGGAACATATCTTAAATCAAGTTCTCTTTTTTCGAGTTTTAATTCAGAAACTTGAACAATAATTTCGTCTCCGATTTTAAAATCGCTTGGTCTTTTTCCAACAACTTCCCTAAATCTTAAAAGACCTCTTGTTTTTTCATTCAACTGGACAAATACCCCGTATTTTTCAGTTCTGTTAATTTTTCCTTTGTAAAATTTGCCTTCTTCAAGGTCGTTCATGGTAAACATGTTGTCTAAAACATAAACTACTTTTTTATTATCGTTCTTTACGTCTTCTTTTTGTTTACAGTTTTCACAAATCTTTAAATCCTTGTCTTCAGGGTATTTTCCAATTTCACAACCACAAGAGTCGCATTTTACAACTTTTCCGGTTCCGTTGCAGTAATCGCAATCTTCATATTCGGGAATTTTTCCAGATCCATTGCATGTCGGGCATGGAATTTCCTCGTCATCAAAATCGTATTTTGAATTTTTGGAAGCATTTTTAAAATGACTTTTTGTTTCAAACTCTTCTAAATATCCTGTTCCTTCGCATTCCGGACATTCCGCGTATTTTACTACCTTTTTTCCGGTTCCGCCACATATTTTACAGTTTTCTATCATAGTATCCTCTTAAATTAGATTGATAAATATCCAAATCATAAAAAAATTATCAAGTTCTTTAAAAAACAATGTTGATTTAATTATATATAATTAATTAAAAAATAATTGCGCTAAAAAAGCTTTTTCGGGTTTTTAACTGTTTTTAAAGGTTCTAAAAATATATAATTGACATTTAACGAATAATCATGCTTAAATATTAACAATTTTCAATTTTTACTAAATAATATTAAATTTAAACCATAAAAATTAGTATTTTAGAAATTTAAACAATTAAACATTGTAATATGAAAGTTTAAAGTTAAATAAAATATTTTAATTTAAAGGTAAACGTAACCTTTTTCAAAAGCCATTAAATTCTTTTTTTCGGTTCCTTTTGGGATACTGTCAAGAAGTGCTTTTTCAACTTCTTCTTTTGAAACCAGTCCTGCCAATTTCGTTAGTGCACCAAGCATTACAATATTTGCAACAATTCCAAGTCCAACTTCCTTGTTTGCAATTTCAGTAAATGGAACTTTGTATACTTCGTATTTTTCTTCGTAAGATTCAGGAAGAGTTACTAAATCCCTATCAACAATTACTCTCGCATTTTCTTTTAAATCATAGCCATATTTATCAAAAGCAGGTTGCGACATTGAAACGAGGATATCTGGCTGAATTACTTTTGGAAAATCTATTTCAGTTTCAGAAATTACAACTTCAGATTTACTGGCCCCCCCTCTTGCCTCAGGACCGTAGCTCTGTGTTTGAACTGCTTCTTTTCCAGCATAAAGGGATGCAGCACGCCCTAAGATAACACCTGCTAAAATTATTCCCTGACCGCCAAAACCTGAAAATCTTATCTCTTTTCTCATGATATCACATTATTCCTGTAATTTTTTAAGCTGTTCGACATATTCTGGTTTTTCAATATTTAAAAACTCCCCAACAACTATTTTGTTCAAAAGTTCTTCCGTTTCCATGTTTTCTGATTTTCTAAGAGTTACAGCACTCTCTTTTAAATTTTTCATCATTTCAGAAGGTTTTCTCGAAACATTGAATCTTCCGTAGTATGTCGGACACTGTGAAACTACTTCAATAAATGAAAATCCTTTCTTTTCCATTCCTTTTTTAATTGAATTTGCAAGTTGAATCGGGTTTGCAGTTGTCCATCTTGCAACATAAGTTGCCCCTGCTGCTTTTGCAAGTTCGCATAAATCAAGCGGGTTTTCAGGGTTTCCGTAAGGTGCTGTTGTTGCTTTTTTCTCGTGCGGAGTTGTTGGTGAACATTGTCCTCCAGTCATTCCGTAAATATTATTGTTTATACAGATTACAGTTATGTCAATGTTTCTCCTGCATCCGTGAATAAAGTGATTTCCACCAATTGCTGAGAGGTCACCATCTCCAGTAAATACGACAACTTTTTTATCGTTTTGAATTACTTTGGTTCCAAGCGCAAAAGCTATTGGTCTTCCGTGAGTTGTATGAAGAGAATCACAAAAGAGATAGCCTGAAACTCTTGAAGAACATCCAATACCTGAAATTGCGATGTAATCTTCGTTTTTAAGGGCTAATTTATCAAGAGCATTTGTAAAGCAGTTTAAAACAATACCATTACCACAACCGGAACAAAATATGTGTGGTAACCGGTCCTTTCTCATGTATTTTAGCGAAGGATGCATTCTGTCTCACCTAATGTCTAAACCATGTTTAATAAGTCGAATAAATAAAAAAATTAAAATCCAAATATAATTTGTTTAAGTCATTCTTAATGTTTATCGTTATTTTTTATTCATATTTGCGGCAGCATGTGTAAGCTCAAATACTGCTCCACCAAGGTCATTTCCAATATCCTGTAATTCTGAAATATCTAGCTCAATGTCTGCATTCTCAAAGGAAATTGCAACAGGCAAAAATTTGTACGCAACTTCTACAATGTCAAAAGGTTTACAAAACATTTCTATTGCAACAAGTCCTGAAAAAATTCCTTTTGATTCATCCATTGACTTTGTAATTACTTTGTTTACAACAATGTCGGGATTTAATGATGAAAGTATTTTTTTAATGATTATTTCTTCGGATTTGCCATCGCCTTCAAATACCGTTTTTATTTTTAAAAGGCCTTCTTCACTTTCCATCAAATAGATATCATCTTCGTCATAGATGCCTTCTTTTAGAGCGTTTATGTCTGCATCAATTTCATTTTTTACATAGACGTTGAACGCGACACCGTATTTTTTAGCAAATTTTTTAAAAAAGTCGATAATGTAAAGAATAGTGTTTCCCATTTCATTTCCAGAAATTTTCAATTTTGTAGGAGATACTACATCCAAATCTGCACCATATCTTAAACAGTATTTAATGTAATCCAAAATTGTTTCAAATTTTATTTTGAGTTCCGCAATTTTAGTATAAAGTTCCCCTTCGTCGTCTGACTCGTTTGATAAAATTTCTGCGCTGTAAGTTTCTTTTAATTCTGCAATTAAATTCTCAAACTTTTCATCGACTATCTGTTTGTCATTTCCCTTTAATTCTTGGTATGATATAGTTTCAATCATAGTATCCTCTTCAAACTCGTTAGGACTTATATATTATCTTACTATTTTTATAACTTTATAAAATTTGAATAATATAAATCTGTTTTTTAGATTGATAAAATCGCTGTAAGTACTTAAAAAATAAAAAAAAGGGTTTTTATGAATATTATTCTGTTAAATTAAATCTTCCAATTACGAACTCTTTTTTAAGGGATGCTAAAAAGCTTCCTAACTTTGGCCCGTAGTTTTTACCGAGAAGTATTTTGTATGATGCAACAAACGCTTCTTTTGGTGCAAGATTTAATTTTGTTGCAGTTTCATACATCAATTCGTGAATCGTGTTCGCATCAATTTCGATATTTTCTACTTCTTTGGAAAATGCTTTTAACCATGCTTTTTGCTCTTCTGAGAGTGTTTCGTACTGCTCTTTTGCTTGCTCAAAATCATTTATTTCTAAATTTTCACCGTAGTCGGATGCCCATTTTTTAGACATATAAAGCCTTTTTTCAAGCCTTGATTTGTCGTATTCTGAAAATTCTGCTGGATTGTATCCATTTCTTCCCAAAATGTCGAAAACTCTTTCCATATCAATTTTTTGGGTTTCTTTATCGAGTGCAATCTGAGCAATAATTGAACAGAACCTGTATGCAACTTGTAATGGTAATCTTTCAGGTATTTTTGGTGTAACAAGTTCATATAAACTTATTTTTTCATTTTCGTTGTCGTTTAATTCTTCAGTTTTTTGTTTTTCGATTAATTCAAAGTATTTTCTTTCAAGTTCGTCGTAATCGTCAACTAAATTTGAAATTGCTTTTAAATCAAAATCTATGTGTTTTGTTGGTTTTCCTTTTAAAATTAAAAATCTTAAAACTTCAGGGTGGCAGATTTCAGTCCAGTCTTTTACTGCAAATACAACTCCTGATGAAGAAGACATTGGCATTGCCTTATCCCCGATTTTTAACTGAATCCACTCGTAAACCATTTTTTCTGGTGCTTGGTAGTTGAAAATCTGTCTTGCAATCTTAATTCCTGTATCGTATGAACCGCCTGACGCTGCGTGGTCTTTTCCCATCGGTTCAGCAGTAACTCCAAATATATTCCATCTTGCAGGCCAGTCAACTCTCCACGGAAGCTTTCCAATGCCGTTAAATGGTTGAACCGTGTTTTCAAATCCGCATTTACAAACGTAAGTTATTGTTTTGTCTTCAGAATTGTAACTGGTAACTTTTGTTTCGTGCATTTTACCGCATTTTTCACATACAACGTTTAAAGGATACCAATCATCAGCAAGTGGTTCTTTTCGGTAAGAATCGAGAAGTTCTTTGATTTTTAACCGGTTTTCAAGTGCAGTTATAATTGCTTCGTTGTACATTCCAGCTTTATAGCATTCATTTGCCCTATGGGTAGTAATTTCAACGCCTAAATCTTCAAGACTGTTTAAAAACGGCATTAAAAAATGATCTGCATAGCTTTTACAGCAACCTTGTGGGCATGGAATTTCACTTAACGGCATTCCTATGTATTTTTCAAATTCTTTTGGTAAAAATGGATATAATTTTCTTAAAGGATCATAATCGTCCGCAATAAAAATTAATTTAGCTTCTGCACCTTTTTTTAGCATGCCCTTGTAAACTGCATCTGCAGTTAATGTTTCCCTTGCATTCCCAATGTGAATGTGACCAGATGGAGTAATTCCACTTGATACCACGTATTCCTCTGCATTTCTTTTTTTCATGATTTTTTCCGATGTTGCATCAGCCCAGTGCATTGTGTTTCCTCCGGAGATTTCCATTATTTAAATTAAACAATTAAAAAAACAAAAATATTGAATTAAATCGAGATTCATAATTTTTTAGGTTATGGCTAAAACATTTTATATAATTATGTGTTGAAAAAGTTAAAAAAATTTTTGAAAATAGATTTATATCCGTTAATCAAAATTTACAAATTAATATTCCCAAAATAAAAAAAGCCAAGGAAGGGATTTGAACCCCTCTGAAGCGGATCTGCAGTCCGCTGCCTCGCCGGACTAGACTACCTTGGCACATTTCCTACGATTAGACGCATGAATAAGAATTATGGTTCAACTATATAAACCTATTGATTTATTTTTCTTTTTTTCTTTTTTCATTCCAGGGTATTAATTATTCATTATTCTTAACTGCATCATTACATTATAAATGTTACAGCTTAAAAATATATGGTTAAGCCATGCAAAGGAATATATACAATAAATGTGTTGTTAAGTAGAGAGTCATTAAGGTAGAAACACGACGCCAAATTGGCAGATCATAGATTAAATCGAAATCTATATAAATGAAATTTCATAAGGTATAGTGTGATAGAAAACACGAGACCATAAAATAAAACACGGTTAATAAGATAATAAAATAAAAAAGTGTAATAGCCCAAATTTATGTCTATTGGCACGAGTACTGTGTGCAGAGATAGTCTAGCCTGGGAAGGCGTACGGCTGGAAACCGTATGAGGCTTTGCCTCCCGGGGGTTCAAATCCCCCTCTCTGCGCCATTTATTTTTTTATTACTATAATTATCAGTCAAACACGAAGATCTCTGGAGGTGCAAGAGTGACTCAGACAGAATTCAAACACAGAATTAGAATATCAAAAACAGACCTTGAAGGTAAAAATCCACTTGAATACGCACTACAGGACATGAAAGGTATCGGTAGAGCGATGGCTAGAGCAGTAATTAGAGTTACTGAATTAGACCCTAAACAACAAGCTGGTTACTTAGCTGACGAAGACGTTTTAAAAATAGAATCAGTATTAGAAGACCCTGCAACACATGGAATTCCTTCATGGATGTTTAACAGGAAAAAAGATGTTTACTCAGGACTCGATAAACACCTAATCGAAACAGACCTCGTACTCACAGTACAAGAAGATATCACCAACATGAAAAAGATCAGATGCTATAGAGGTATCAGACACGAATTAAGATTACCATGTAGGGGACAGAGAACCAGAGGTTCATTCAGAAAAGGAACTTCAATGGGAGTTAAGAGGAAAAAATAATAAAATGATAAAAAGGTGAAAAAATGGGAGATCCAAGAAGATTGGGTAAAAAATACGACACACCTAACCATCCATGGATTGGGGAAAGGATCCAGAAAGAAAAAGAAATTAGCCAAAAATATGGGTTAGTTAACAAAAAAGAACTCTGGAAAATGGAAACCCAATTAAGGAACTACAGAAGACAAGCAAGAAAATTAATCAGCGACACTACCACACAAGGTGGAAAAGAAGCTGTTCAATTATTCAATGTCTTAAAAAGATACGCAATTTTAATTGAAGAAGAACCAACACTCGATCACGTTCTTTCATTAAACATTGAAAGTATCTTAGAAAGAAGATTGCAGACCATTGTATTCAGAAAAGGTCTCGCTAAAACACCAAAACAAGCTAGACAGTTCATTGTTCACGGCCACATTGCAGTAAACGGCAAAAGAGTTACAGCTCCAGCATACTTGATTTCAGTAGCTGAAAATGATGCGATAGAATACGTGTCCAACTCACCAATGGCTTCAGAAAACCACCCAGAAAGAACTGCCGCAACAAGCGAAGAAAATCAATAAGGTGATTACATGAGTCAAAAATGGGGATTAGTACACATTTATGCATCATACAACAATACAATTCTCCACGTTACTGATTTAACTGGAGCAGAAACAATCGCTAAAGTTTCAGGCGGTATGATTGTAAGAAACCAGAGAGATGAATCATCTCCATACGCTGCAATGCAAGCTGCATTCAAAATAGCAGACTTGATGAGAGATAAAGGAATTGATCAGGTACACGTAAAGGTCAGAGCTACAGGCGGCCAGAAATCCAAAAACCCAGGACCTGGTGCACAAGCTGCTATCAGAGCATTATCAAGAGCAGGAATCAGAATCGGAAGAATTGAAGATGCTACACCAATTCCACACGATGGTACTACACCAAAAAGAAAGAACAGATAATTGGTGATTTTTTTGATAAAAAATATCCAAAAAGAGGAAAAGAGAATAGGGGAAATCATGAAAATGGAATTAAAAGCCCCTTTATCTTTTTCCAGTGCATTGAGAAGAATAATGATTTCAGAAGTTCCTACATATGCTATTGAAAATGTATACTTTTATGAAAACACATCTTCAATGTACGATGAAGTTCTAGCTCACAGACTTGGATTAATTCCAATAAAAGGAGTTCCGGTAAGCGGTGATGAAGTTATAGTACTTACAATATCCAAAGAAGGACCTTGTACAGTATATTCATCAGATTTAAAATCAGAATCCGGTGAGCCTGCTTTTGAAAATATTCCTATAGTAAAATTAGCAGAAGACCAAAAACTTGAGTTAGAAACCGAAGCTCTTGTTGGCACAGGAAAAATTCATGCAAAATGGCAACCCTGCAATGCAAGTTACAAACAAATATCAAATGACGAAGTGGAATTTAAAATTGAGTCATTCGGAAACATGGATGCTGAAGACATTATAAGATCTTCACTTGAAATTTTAAAAAATAAAGCTGAAAAATTCTTATTAGAATTAGAAGGCCAAGAATTAAGTGACGAAAATTAATTACTCTTTCTTCCAAATTATTGGAAATTATGAATCAATATCATAAGGGTGAATTTATGAAAAAAATCATGTCAACAAACCCAAAAACTCCTGAATTGATTCAGAAGTTAAAAGAAGAATCATTCAAAAACAGCGCACCAATCTGGAAAGATGTTGCTAAAAAGTTAGCTAAACCAGCTAGAAAAAAAGTTGAAGTAAACGTAAGCAAAATCAGCAGATATGCATCAGAAGGCGATGTATTATTAATTCCAGGCAAAGTACTCGGTGCTGGGTCATTAAAAGTAAACGTAACCGTTGCAGCATTTTCATTCTCAGAAACTGCGAAATCAGCAATTGAAGCTGTAGGCGGAAAATGTTTAACAATCGAAGAACTTATTGCAGAAAACCCTAAAGGTTCTAAAGTAACCATTATGGCGTAATTAAACACGAAGGTGGAATTATGGTTGTTGTAAACGCTGAAAATGCAGTTGTTGGAAGATTAGCTTCATACGTTGCTAAACTTGCACTAAGCGGTGAAGAAATAACCGTTGTAAACGCTGAAAAAGCAATTATGACTGGAAACAAAGAATACATATTCCAAAAATATGTACAACTCAGAACAAGAAAAAGTATTTCAAACCCTAAAAAAATGGGTCCAAAATACCCTAGAAGACCTGACGACATCGTAAGAAGAGTTATCAGAGGAATGCTTCCCTACAAAAAACCTAGAGGAGTAGAAGCTTTCAAAAAAATTAAAATTGAAGTTGGAGTTCCTGAAGGGGTTTCTATCGATATTAACTTAGGTAGCGCACCAAATACAATCAAATATGTAACCGTTGGAGAATTAAGCCAATTCTTAGGTGCTAAATTCTAATTGAGGTGAAAGTGTGAAAGTAGTCCACACAGTAGGTAAAAGAAGAACCGCAATTGCAAGAGCTACTGCAAAAGAAGGAAGCGGTAAAATCAGAATTAACAAAAAACCATTAGAATTAATGGAACCTAAATACATCAAAATGAAATTAATGGAACCTGTTATCTTAGCAGGCGAAGCTTTAAGCAGCATTGATGTAGATATTGATGTTAAAGGTGGCGGTATAGTAAGCCAAATGGATGCTACAAGAACCGCTTTAGGTAAAGCTATTGTTGAATTTACTGGTAAAATGGATTTGAAAGAAAAATTCTTAAGTTACGACAGAACATTACTTGTCAGTGACGCAAGAAGAACCGAACCACACAAACCAAGTAAGTCCTCAAAAGGTCCAAGAGCTAAAAGACAGAAATCATACAGATAATTATTTTTCTTTCCCTTTACGTTTTTTAGGTGGTAATAGTGATATTTCCAATCAGATGTTTTTCTTGTGGGAATGTAATTTCTGAAGTTTATGAAGAATACAGAACTAGACTCAAAAATGGCGAAAACCCAGAAGAAATTTTAAACGATTTAGAAATCAAAAAATACTGTTGTAGAAGAATGTTCGCATCCCACAGATTGGACAATGACAGAGAATTATTTGACGACATAGTCGAATACAAATAATTACTTTATTATTTACTTATTACCAATCTATTCAGACGGGGCCGTGGGGTAGCCTGGCCATCCTGTGCGTCTGGGGGGCGTGCAACCCGAGTTCGAATCTCGGCGGCCCCACTTTTTATTAATTTATAACGTCCTTTTGGGTGATTTTATGAAATTAACCAAATTTGAAACTGCGCGATTAATCGGTGCAAGATCCCTCCAAATTTCGGACGGTGCTCCACTCGCAATCGAATCAGAAAAGACTTCATCGTTAGATCTAGCAGATGATGAAGTAAAACAGGGTAAACTCCCATTATGTGTTAAAAAACAGGCTAAAAATTAAATAACTATTTTAAATCTTTTGGGGGATTTTCGTGGAAAACAGCACATCCATAAAAAGGATAACTGCAAAAAAGGTTTTTAAAGACTCAAAAATCCAAGTAAGGATTGCTACACTGACCGATAAAGGAATTGGTTATGATACAATAAATGCAGAAAATCCTGACTATATAATTTCTGATGTCGAAAATGTAATTGCTCCAGAGCTTGTTGGATATCCTGCGTATGACCAAGATATCATTGATTCAATAATATGTGACACCTCAGTAGACAGCCCAAAAGCTACAATGGGTACCTCGTTAAGTGTTGCAAGAGCTGCTGCAAACAGTATTGAAATTCCATTGTTTAAGCATATTGGTGGAGTATTATCGACAAATCTCCCGATTGTAGGATGTTCTTTAGTTTCAGACGGTTTAAACCAGCTTTTGACAATCCCTATGGCTGAATCGATTGGCGAAATGGTATATATTTACAATAAATTATTATCAGAACTTTCTGAAGAATACGCTTTTAAAAATAATTATGGAGAATATATTTCTAAAAATTTATTCAACGACATTGGAAAATTCAAAGGAATTGTCGCAAATATTTCAGAAGAAGAAGATATCGAAATATTAGTTGGTGCAAAAATTTCTGAATTTAGCCCTGAAATCGAGGAACTCGATTACTTAGAAAGTTCCGAAATAATCGAATTCGACGGAATTTTATGTACTGAAAATATCGATGAAGAAGCGGATTTTTCAAAAGTAGACCCATATTTAATGGGAACACTTACAGAAATGAATTATTATATCAATTACACAATTGAAAAAGGATTAACTCCAACAATTTCTGGAAACAACACATCATTTCCCCACATAGCAATTGGATTTAAAGTTCCGTTTTTGCGTGCAAATATTAACTCGAAAGTATTAAATGAAATCTGGAACATTGAACGGATTTTAAACAGCCCCAATATTACAAGATTTTAATACTTTGAGTTTTAAAATATATTGTGTAAACAAAATGAGGGGATAAAATGAGTGTTGTAATTGATTATGATAAATGTAAAGGCCCAGAATGTGCCGAATGTGTAAACACATGTCCTGTAGAAGTTTTTGAAATTCAGGACGACAAAGTAGTTGTTGCAAAAGAATCAGACTGTACATTATGTATGGTATGCGTTGATGTATGCCCAACTGATGCAATAACAGTAAAAGAAGACTAAATATTAATTATTTTTTCAATTTAACTTATTCAGAATTTTCTTTTTTGACTCCATCCATTTCATCGAGTACATCAAACAATTCTTCCCATGCATCCAAACTCAATTTTGCTTCATCTTCACTCATTTTTTCAAGAGCGTATCCCGTGTGGATCAATACATAATCCCCAATTTCAACGCCCTCTATGAGTGCAAGTTTTGCTTTTTGTTTTACACCCTTGTATTCTGCAAGAGCATATTTTTCACCATCTTCTTCGAATATATCGATAACTACTGATGGAATTGCAAGACACATTTGATTTCACCCGAAATAACATAAGATAAAAGTGATATTTCTAAATCTGCAATTAATCTATTTATAAATATCGATAAAATTTTTAAAAAAAGATCATTAAAAAGGAAATATACTGCCTAAAGCCGCAAAAGGAAGTACTACAAGCCCGTGTTTTATAATCCTGCTTATAATCAATGCTGAAACGTAAATTTTAAATGGCATTTTAAATATCCCTGAAAGCCAGCAGATAACCTCAAATGGAATTGGGGTGAAACTTATAATAATTATTCCAAGAGGGCCCCATTTAGTTAAAAATTCTTCTGCGCTTGAATACTTTTCTTTGTTAAATAGTTTTAAAAATAGATTTTCACCATATTTCGAAGCTATAAAATATGTTACAATTCCCCCTAACGTACTCCCTAACGTGGATACCAATATTACATACCGCCAATCAAGTCCGAGAGCAAGGCCGCCCACCATAAAAACTTCGGTTGGAATTGGTTGGAAAATTGGCTCTGAAAATCCAATTAAAAAAATAGCCAAAAGTCCATATGTATTAACAAGGTCCATACCCACTGCAACAAAATCCATACTATACCATTTTTTAAAAAATATAATTTAATTTGTATTTAAAACTGCCAGTAAAAAGGATCTGTTGTTGGGTAAACTTCCACAAAATCTTTGTAAACTTCAATTCCTTTTAAGTACTGTGCAAAATACGGTGCAAGCTCAGTCGAATTAGTCATTACAACTGCTCCAACTGCTTTTCCATTTTCATAATAAATTCTATTCATTCCACGTTTTTCAGCTTTTTTGAAGTAATATCCTGTTCCCGGACGGTTGTAAGACGTTTTAAAATCATTAGTCTGTTTTCCAACAACGGATATATTAATTGGCATTCGAATTGTAGCAACTTCCACCCCATAATCCATTTTTTTTAAGGGAAGATTATTTATCTCATTAAATATATTTTCTGCAACAATTCTGCCTTCCCGGTTGGCAATTGGTGTATATCCGCCCCTTACTGAATCTCCACACGCATAAACTTTTGATTTTCCAGAAACCTGAAAATATTCGTTTGTTTCATATCTTTTTTTACCGCCTATCGCCAAAATATTAAAATATTCGTCATTGTAAAGCATTTTCTTCATTTCTTCTTCATTATTTGTTATTTTAAAATTTGAAAGGTCATTTATGATGTAATCCCTGACTTCATCATCTTTAATTTTTTTTAAGAATTTTGACCTTGCATAAACTGTTACATCACTTCCAAAAATAGAAAAAATCGAAGCATATTCTGCTGCAACAGTCCCACCACCAATTATTAAAATTTTTTTTGGCAATTTTTTTAAATATGGAAGTTCTTTGTGTGTTGCACATTCAATTCCTAAATAATTTTTAGAATAAT
Organism: Methanococcus maripaludis; assembly: GCF_002945325.1. Taxonomy (NCBI): domain Archaea; kingdom Methanobacteriati; phylum Methanobacteriota; class Methanococci; order Methanococcales; family Methanococcaceae; genus Methanococcus; species Methanococcus maripaludis. The sequence goes on along the minus strand of NZ_CP026606.1, from coordinate 1,375,432 downwards.
TTTGCCCTGTCGCATAAACCACGTAATCGTATTTTTTTTCATAATCTTCCTTAAACTCTTCAAATTTTACAAAAATTCCCTTTTTTTCAAGCGTTTTTTTTGCATTTTCTCGCATCGATTTGTGAATTTTATAAACTTTTTCATGAAGTTCGTCAAGTGAAATTATATCATTTAAATCATGTTTTTTTCCAGTTATTGCATTTAAATTATCAATTATGTCTGCAACTTCTTTCAAAGCATTTACATACCTACAACCGTAATTTAGGCAGGTTCCCCCGAGTTTATCCATTTCGTAGAGTTCAACATCAAGCCCCCGTTTAGCGAGTGCGTGAGCACATGAAAGACCTGCAGGTCCTCCACCTACAACTGCAATCATAATCCATCCCCTCATTTTTTAAACCAGTATATCTAATGTATTGAATGTATTATGTTTATATCTTACGAAATCACGGTGATACATTGAACACTTTTGGGGATAATTTTAGAGTAACGACTTGGGGGGAAAGCCACGGAAAAGCATTAGGTGCAGTAGTTGATGGATGTCCTGCAAATCTACCCATTTTAGAAGAAGATATTCAAAATGAATTGAACAGAAGAAGACCCGGATACAGTATATTCTCAACACCGCGAAAAGAAGAAGATAAAGTGGAAATTCTTTCAGGGATATTTGAAGGAAAAACTACAGGTACACCGATTTCAGGACTCGTATTTAACAAAGGACAAAAATCAAAGGATTACAGCAAAATTAAAGATACCCCAAGACCAGGACATGCTGATTTAAACTACTTTTTAAAGTACGGAAATTACGACTACAGGGGCGGTGGAAGAAGTAGCGGAAGAACCACAATTGGAAACGTGATTGGTGGAGCAGTTGCTAAAAAATTAATTGAATTTACGCACAATATTAAAATAATCGGTTACTCTACAAAAATTGGAAAAATAAAAGGAGATTTTGATTACTATAAAAACCCAAAATTCTTTGAAAGTGATTCAAATATCGAAAAATTATTTGAAAAAACGGAAAATAATCCCTTAAGATGCCCTTCAAAAAATAGCGATGAAATGAAAAATTATGTACTTGATGCAATGGATAAAAAAGACAGCGTTGGAGGAATAATTGAAATAATTATAAAAGGAATTCCTCAAGGAGTTGGAAATCCAGTATTCAATAAATTAGAAGGAAAACTTGGAAGTGCATTCATTGGAATTAATGCCGTGAAAGGATTTGAAATAGGCAGAGGTTTTGAATCTTCAGAATTATATGGAAGCGAAATGAATGACGAATATTATATTGATGAAAATTCAATAAATGAAAAAACTAACAATGCTGGAGGAATTATTGGTGGAATTAGTACCGGTTCTCCAGTTGTCATTAGGGTTTCAATAAAACCTACCCCCTCAATTTCAAAAATTCAAGACAGTGTAAATTTAATATCAAATGAAACTGAAAAAATCGAAATTGGCGGCCGACACGACCCGATAATCGTTCCAAGAGTAATTCCTGTACTCGAATCAATGGCTGCAATAACGGTTGCAGATTTAATGATTTCAGGAGGATATATTCACCCTTGCAGACTATAAAACCAATAGAAAAACTTTAAATTCTTTTAAAAAATAATAAAAAAAGCGGATGCAGAACTCAATCCAAAAAATCCCACATCCTAACGTATAATCCCCATTAATCCAACGATAATAGCACCTGTATGTTATCTACAAGCAAGTGCACTATAAACTTTCAATATCATGATATATATAGATTATGTGAGGAATGGGGGATATTAACCGCAAAAAAGGCCCGTAACTCGCTAAATAGCGTTTAATGAATATATGGCTTTTGATAACCACTAAATCATCTTTAATAATCTAATTTTTCAGTAGTAAATCTATTTTATTCAAAAAACCTTTTTTTAAAGCCATTATATTATTTTTAAAACTACAGGCTATCTTATATATTAAGTCGAATTATGTTAAATAACTCAGTAAAACACCTAAAGATGGATACTATGGAAAACAAAATCCCCATGAGAAGAATGGTTCATAAAATTATATACGAATGCAATATTGTACTTTTAGTCGTTGACGCAAGGGATCCAGAAACTACCCGAAACAGAGCTCTTGAAGAGTACACTATTGAAAAAAATAAAAAATTAATTTACGTAATTAACAAATCAGATTTAGTTCCCAAAAAAATCCTCGAAAAATGGAAAAACAAATTCAAATCTGAAAATCCGGATTCTTCCGTAGTTTTTGTAAGTGCCAAAGAAAAATTAGGTACCAAGATGTTAAGGGATGAAATTAAGACTTACCTAAATTCAAACAGCATAAAATATGGCCAGGTAGGAATTGTAGGGTATCCAAATGTTGGAAAATCCTCAATAATCAATGCATTAACGGGTAAAAAAAGTGCAAGAAGTGGACTTACCGCAGGATTAACAGTTGGAGAACAGTGGGTAAAATTAACAAAAGACATTAAACTATTAGATTCTCCAGGGATAATTGAGCCAAAAGATGAAGATGAACTTGTAATATCTGGCGCATTAAGATATGAAAAGGCGGATGACGTTATATCCCCAGCATTAAAGATATTAAGCCGTATTCATACATTCGATAACACGATTTTGAAAGAATACTACGGTTTTGAAATTGGTGAAGAGATAAATATAGAACTTCTTGAAAAAATCGGAACTAAATTAAATTTCCTTACAAAAGACGGTAAAATCGATATTGACAGGACTTCAAAAAGCATAATTAGAGAGTTCCAGAATGGAAAATTAAACTACCACAGAATGAACTTAAAAAAATACGAACAGAAAAGAACTAAAAACATCGATTTTATAACCAAATATTTAAAAGACTTCCCATTTATCAACGATGCCGATCAGATTATCTTGCATCTTGAAAATATAGATGAACTTGGAAAGTTAAACACGAGACCGGTTATTGGAATAAAAGAATTAGATGATGCTTTTGTAATTATCTCATTTTCTGAAAAATCAAGAGATACTGGCAGAAAAAAAGTTGAAGAGCTTGCAAGAACAAGTGATATCGAATTGTATTCTCTTGGTGATGGCAGAATTGGAAAACACAGAATCTACGTTGGAGTAGGCGAAAAAAGGTAAAATAAAATAAAATAAAATTTTAATTAGCCATTTTACATTCGTAAATTCCAATTACGCCTATTTTTTTTAGTTCTTTTAAAAGTTCTTCTCGATCTTCTTTTAAAAGTATTATTGCAGAACCCCCTCCTCCGGCACCAGTTAATTTTCCCCCGTAAGCGTATTTTTGACCTGCTTTTGCAACCAAATCTAATTTTTCAGTTGAAATTCCAAATTTTCGAAGTAGTTCGTGGTTTTCATTCATCAATTTTCCAAGTTCTGCTTTGCCTGTAACTTGCCTTACATTTTGAATTATTTTTCCAATTTCTTCAAAAATTTGCTCTTTTTCAGGGTGCTTTGAAACGTCATGTACAAGTTCTGCAGTTTTTCTAGTTCTCTCTTC